>JACPMT010000057.1 GCA_016185815.1 Candidatus Woesearchaeota archaeon | reverse complement strand
TGAAAGGGTTGGTCATTCTTTCATCAAGGAAACAATGAGAAAGACAAAGGCGGTTTTTGCATGCGAGCATTCTGCCCATTATTACTACATTAACAATTACCGCGCAGATTCAGGAATCATAACAAGCCTGATTGTTGCTGAAATTATGTCAAAGGAAAACAAGCCATTGTCCCAATTGCTGGATGAATTCAGAAAATACTGGACAATAGGGGAAACAAGCATTGAAGTAAAAGACAAAATTTCTAAATTAAAAGAAATTGAAGCAATCTACAGAAAACAAAACCCCAAAAAAATATCGAAACTCGATGGAGTTACGGTTGAATTTGGCAATTGGTGGTTTAATGTCAGGCCAAGCAACACAGAGCCTTTGCTGAGGCTGAATCTTGAAGCTGATTCTGAGGAATTGATGAGGGAGAAAAGGGAAGAATTGCTGAACATTATGAAAAGCCAGTAACATGCGTGCAAACCATAACATTTAAATACCTCCAAACAATCCTAAACCTTAACAGAGAGAAGAGAAAGGAAGTTACTCAATTCTTCTCATGTCAAAAATCAGAGATTTTTGAGCATGCTCGGGATTTGCAAAAATTTCCGACATAATATTTGAGATGATAAATACGAAACTGAAGCCAGTCTTGCCAAGCTTAAGGGAAAAAAAGCGCTACCTGGTATTTGAAGTCATCTCAAAAGAAAGGATAAATGACGCTAATCGGGTTTCAAGCGCAATATGGAATGCTTCACTGCAGTTCCTTGGCCAGCTTGGGACAGCAAAAGCAGGAATAATGGTTTTAAGCAATAAATGGGATTCAAAGCTCCAGAGAGGCGCCATAAAAGTAAGCCACAGGCACGTTGATGCTGTAAAGGCAGCATTGATTTTCGCAAACAAGATTGGCAATGAAGATGCCATCTTCAGGAGCTTGGGAGTTTCTGGAATTTTGAGAAAAGCAGAAAACAGGTTTTTGAAAGCAGCAGGATGATAATTTTTAAAATTAAAAAGACGTTTAATGCGTTGTGTAAGGAACAAATAAATAAAAAAATACATTAAATTAACATTAGTAAAAATATAACTAAACCAAAAATTGAAAATAAAAATTAATGAGGTGTAATAAAAAATGCAACAGCCAATGCCGCATCAGTTGATGGGTTATGACAGGGCAATCACAATGTTCAGCCCTGACGGAAGATTATTGCAGGTGGAGTACGCTAAAAAAACAGTAAGACAGGGATCAACAGCAATAGGGATGGTGTGCTCTGACGGTGTCCTTTTGGTGGCAGACAAGAGGGTTGTCGATTCTTTGGTTGTGCCGGAGTCGGTTGAGAAGATCTGGCAGATTGACGAGCATATTGGAGCTTCTGCATCGGGAATTTTAAGCGACGCAAGAGTCCTTATTGACAGAGCCCAATTAAGGGCGCAGCAAAACAGGGTAACCTATGATTCAGAGATTGACACCTTGACAATTGTAAAGGAAATGTGCGACCTGAAGCAGATATGCACCCAAAGCGGCGGCCTAAGGCCGTTTGGAGTGTCAGTCTTGGTTGCAGGCATTGACGACCATACCCCAAGATTATTTGAAACGGATCCTATAGGGATCTTTTTCCAGTACCGGGCAACAGCAATCGGAGAAGGCGAAATTGAGGTTGAGGAAATACTCCATAATGAATATAAGCCAAACTTAACAATAGAGGAAGGATTGAAGCTGTCGTTAAAGGCATTGAAAAAGGTATTGGGGGAAAATTTCAATGTTGAAAGGATTGATGCAGCATATATCAATGTAACAGAGAAAAAATTCAAAAGGCTGGTAAAATCAAAAATAGAAAAGACAGCATCGGAATTAAAAGATGATAAAAAACCAGCAAAGAAATAAGTGAGTGACATGGTTACAGTCGACCAAGCCATAATCGCAAGATTGAAGATGCACGGGCATGATTTTGAGATTCTTGTTGACTGCAACAATGCCCTTGCCTTAAGGGAGGGAAAGAATGTTGGCATGCGCGACATTCTCGCAGCCATGCAGATTTTTTCTGACGCAAAAAAAGGGCTGGTGGCCTCTGAAACCGCAATGAGGCAGATTTTCGGTACAAGCGATGTTGACGAAGTCGCAGAGCAAATCATAAAAAAAGGCGAAATCCAATTAACACAGGAGTACAGGGAAAGATTAAGGGAGGAGAAAAGAAAGCAAATCATTGCAATAATACACCGGAATGGCGTTGACCCGAAAACACACCTGCCGCACCCTCCCCAAAGGATTGAGAATGCGTTCATAGAGGCAAAGTTTCATGTGGATGAATTCAAATCTGTGCAGGAGCAGGTCCAGGAGGCATTAAAAAAACTGAGGCCGATATTGCCGATAAAATTTGAAGTAAAGGAGCTTGCGATCAAAATACCGCCGGAGTTTGCGCCAAAATGCTATTCAACCGTGAAATCATTTGCCACAATACTGAGGGAGGACTGGCAGAGCAACGGCTACTGGGTTGCTGTTGTTGAAATGCCTGGGGGAATGGAAAATGATTTTTACGACAAGCTTAATAAAATCTGCCACGGAAATGTTGAGAGCAAGGTTTTGAAGATAAAATAAATTCAATAACTAAAACACAATAACGATTTAACATTAAAAACTATTCAATAACTCAACTCATTAAAATTAAAAATCACAATTAAAAATTCAAAGGTGAAAAAATGTCAAAAATAATGGTTAATGACAAGGAAATAAGCGTTCCAGGAGAAACATTGGCAATAGGAATGGACATATTGCCAGGCAACGGGACTTACAGGGACGGGGAAAATATTGTTGCAAACAGACTTGGATTGGCTATGATTGACGGAAGGACAATAAAGCTTATTCCTTTGTCAGGGAGGTATATTCCTAAAACAGGCGACACAATAATCTGCAAAGTAATTGATGTTGGCTTTAACGGCTGGAGGCTTGATACAAACTCTGCATATTCTGCAATGCTGTCGATGAAAGACGCTACATCTGAATTTATTCAAAGAGGCGCAAATTTGACCCAATACTATGACTTGGGTGACTATATTGTATGCAAGATTGTAAATGTAACAAGCCAAAAGCTTATTGATGTGACAATGAAAGGTCCCGGCTTAAGGAAATTGAAAGGCGGAAGGGTGATAGAGGTGAATACCAACAAAGTGCCCCGCATAATAGGAAAGCAGGGCTCAATGGTCATGATGATAAAGGACGCTACAAACTGCAACATATCAGTCGGCCAGAATGGTTTGGTATGGATTTACGGCGAGCCAATGAACGAGCTGCTTGCAGTGCAAACAATAAGGAAAATAGAGAAGGAAAGCCATTTGAGCGGCCTGACTGACAAGATAAAGGAGTATTTGGAGGAGAATAAAAAACATTAGAATTTTTTTAAAAATTTTAAAATATTAAAAATTATTGTTAGTGCCCTCTTGTCATAGGCAAGAAGCACAAGAACATTAACGAGTTGAACATTAACGAAAACTCAATAACGATTAAACAATAAACGAAAAAACATTAAACATAAAGAAATCAAAATTTAAAAATTTAAAGGTGAAAATAAAAAATGACTTACAAGCAAAGGATTGACGGAAGAGACTTTGACGAAACAAGGCCGATTGAAGCTAAGGTCGGAGTGATAAAAAGGGCTGACGGCTCTGCAATGTTCAAGATCGGCAACACATGGGCTTATGCTGCAGTGTACGGTCCAAGAAATTTGCATCCAAAGTTTTTGCAGGACCCACAAAGGGGGATTTTAAGGTGCAACTACAACATGATGCCTTTCTCAAGCTCCGGCGAAAGAGTGAGGCCCGGCGGCTCAAGAAGATCAAAGGAAATATCATTGGTGACAGAGAAGGCTTTGCTTCCTGTTCTGGATTTGGAAGAGTACCCAAACTCCGTTGTTGATGTTTTTATAGAATTGCCCCAGACAGAAGCCGGCTCAAGGTGCGCTGGCATTTGCGCAGCATCCATGGCATTGGCTGATGCAGGATTGAACATGAAGGATTTGGTATGCGCAGTGTCTGTAGGGAAGGTTGCAGACAAACTGCTTATCGACCTGGATTATTCTGAAGAAAGCTATGCAGATGTGGCTGTTGCGGACATACCAATTGCAATAATGCCAAATTCCGGAAAGATAACACTGCTGCAGATGGACGGCGAGGTAAAAAAGGATGAATTGATGAAACTGCTTGAGATGGGCAAGAAGGTTTTGACGGACATTTATGAAATACAAAAAAAGGCGCTTAAGGAAAAATATCACGAGGTCGAGGTATAATGTACAGAGAATTAAGAAGCCACATCATAAATTTGCTGAATGCCGGCACAAGGCTTGACGGAAGAAAGCTTACAGAGTACAGAAAGCCGATAGAAGTTGAGAATAATATTGTAAAAACTGCAGAGGGCTCTGCAAGGGTAAAGATAGGCGAGACAGAGGTAATGGTTGGAGTCAAGCTGGAAGTTGGCGAGCCGTATCCCGACACACCAGGTGAAGGCACAATCATTGTAGGAGCTGAACTGCTGCCCTTGTCAAATCCCGAATTTGAGCTTGGGCCTCCTGGCATACAGGCAATAGAGCTTGCAAGGGTTGTTGACAGGGGAATAAGGGAGAGCAAAGCCCTTGATTTCAGGAAATTATGCATCGAGAAAGGCGAGAAGGTATGGATGGTTATCATTGATATCTGCCCGATAAACGATGCTGGCAACCTGCTTGATGCTGCTTCGCTTGCTGCATTGGCAGCCCTGAATGGCACAAAGTATCCAAGCTTTGACGGCGAAAAGGTTGATTACAAGCAGAAAACCGACAAGAAGCTTCAATTGGAAAAGATGCCGATCGCTGTCACTGTAATAAAAATAGGCGACAAGTTCATTGTTGACCCAGATACAGAGGAAGAGATGGCAATTGACGCAAGGCTCACTGTTTCCTCAATAGAAGACGGCACATTGTGCGCCTTGCAGAAAGGCGGCGATTTTCCCTTGACCATGGAAGACATTGACAAGATGCTTGACATTGGGATTGAGAAGGGAAAGGAATTGAGGAAGTATTTGTGAGATTTTAGATGGTATTTACAATACCCCAGGCAAATGGACTTGCACAAGAGCTTTCTGAGAGGGTAAATGGCATTATCAACATTGTTAAATCACCTTTGCGTATGGTTATTTCTCAAAATAAAACTATAACAAGGCTTGATTTATTGGTTGATGGAACAAAAATTGGAACAATTGAAGTAACATCCTATACAAAGGAAGGAATTGCTAGAATTGCTCGTCTTGAATACAGCGGAAAAATTCCAGGCTATGTTAACAGATACACTAAGACAGACCAAGTAACTATGCTTGCTACAGAAAGTCCAACATATCTAAGATATATTTCTGATGAGCATATAGACTTATCCACACCAAATAATACAGCAACTAACCCGCTTTATCGGCAAGATGGACATCACCTTAGATTTGCAGACTATGAAATTAAAGTGATTACACCAAAAAAACAAAAATCAGCTAAGAGATAAACAAAACCTAAAATTCAAAAAATGCAATCCATTGAACAAAAACTCCAAAAATATTTTGAGCTTACTTCTCGTGCACTTAAAAAAGTCAAAATCGTCGAAAAGCACAGAAAGGAAGCAGAGGACATTCTTGATTTGGCAAAGCGTTATTATGATGACGCAAAGTATTTTGAGAAAAAAAATGATTTAGTCAATGCTTTTGGCGCTGTTGTCTATGCGCATGCCTTTCTTGACATTGGCGCAAGGCTTGGATTTTTTGACGTTGGCAAAGACAATGAGCTGTTTATGGTTGATTAATACCAAAAAGGCATTGTCAGAAGCCAGATGGCATTGCTAACAACTAAAAATATACCTATTCCAGCTACGATTGACTCATTATGCAAATATGGAACCAAATATTGTGTAATATAAGGAATGTTCCATTTTGTAAAATGCGATATGAAAGCAAGCGAAATGGCCAAATCCACTAAATTGTGCAGCAATGCCAGCATAATAAGCCCAAAATGAGTCGATAAATCAGAAAATTCATTTATAACATCTAAAAATATGGAGATTATTAATGCAATAAAAGCAATTACATATGCCCAATCATTCAGCTTCAAGGAGAAAAACCTTCCAGTCAATCCAAGAAGCAAAAGCCCGCATGCAATGCCAATAATAGCATCCTCTGCCTCGAATGCAAGCTTCATGAGCTTTTATTTTTATAATCTATATTTATAGGTTGCGGAAAATAAATTAGTGATTATTAAGTGATGACTAAGGATAGATTTAAAAAGTACTAAAAGATATTGTATGTTATGGATGCTCCAAATAAATGGCCATTATATGTTGTAGTAGCAAGAGATGATGCCGGTTTGTACTGCGGCATAAGGCGAAAGTATGAGATTTTTCAAACTAAAAAGGCAGTAGCCATTTTCAAAGATGGTATTCTTACAGAATTACTAGAACAGGCTGAAAGATTTATTCAAGAAAATAAAAGTGAAGATGCGAGGCTCTTAACTCGAAGAGAGATTACTAACTTACTTTAATTATTTCTTCCCAAAATAAAAGAACTTGTCAATGCTTACATCCTTTGGCTCATAATCACCATATCTTGGCCTTATAGGCTCTGCGTTCCTTTCAGCGCCGCTCTTGAAGTCTGCTTTTCTTTCCTCTTCAGGCCTGCAGTCGACTATCTTTACTTCTTTTTTTGGCTGAGAACTCTGATTCTGGCTTTTCTGCTGCTGGGCTTCAACCAGCGTTCTTTGGACAGGATGGGACTGCTGCGGCTGGAACTGCAGCCTTGAGATCTGGCTTTTAAGGGAGTTTATCTCACCTGCTTGCGAGCATGCAGTCTCTTTAAGGGCATTTATTTCCTGCTGGAGCTTCTTTGTAGCCATATCTATCATTAATTCAAATCTTTTTTGAGTAAAAACATCCAATTGCTGCTCCATTTTTATCACAATATGTTTTTTTATATTTATTACTTAAATCCGCTTCGCAAGTCTAGTGCTAGTGACATGCGAGTGAGCAGTGACATAAGCGAGCGAAAGCGAGCTTTCGCATGTCACACGAACTCGCTCACAATTCACTGCATCCGACCGCTTCGCCAATATATTTAAAACGGGTTACCTTCTTTTTGATTACTTTCAAAGGTCGTTCTCGTTTTTTTGATTATTTTTATTAGTTTATTAAAACTGAATTTTCTTTATACCTGCCTCTAAATGTTCAATATCAAATTAAAAAATTTAATAGCTTGAGAGTTTGTTGCCGAAGTTCTCCCTTATGAACTGCACCATCATGTCGTTGCCGGCCTGCTGGTAAGATTTGAGTGCAGTTGCAAGCAGCCCTTCCCTTAGGCAGACATCTCCCAATGAGCTTAATTTTTCCTTGTCATGCGCCAATTCGTATGCTTTTGCAGCGTACCCAATCTGCCTTTCCCTGAGGCATTTGTCGCCAATTTCAACAAGCTTGTGCTGCGAGTTTATTGCGCTGAAAATTTCAATGGCGTAATCCCACTTGCCTTTCTGGAAGCATTCGTCTCCAACTTTTGTCAGGCTTTCAGCGTCATTGCAGAGCCTGAATGACTTTATTGCATCTGCAAAATGCCCATTCTCAAGACATTTCCTTCCTACTTTTAACAGCTGCTCATTAGCGTCAGCTAATCTGTATGTGTCAATTGCATTGCTGAACAATCCCACTTCCTCATAATGCTCGCCTACTTCAACTAAACGTTGCCTGTTTCCAGCAAGAATAAATGCCTTGACAGAATCATTCATGTTGCCCCTTCTTATGTACTCTTCGCCTAAAGCGTTAAGCAGCTTTGATTTTGTAACCTCGTCAAACATTGAAAGGTTGACATTGTCAATGCCTTTCTCAAGAAGCACAGGAACAATTCTTTTGAAATTCTCTATGTCTTGCGATTGTCCCATGAATTTTTCGTTGGAATCGGCTATTTCAGCCACCATTTTTCTTACTATTTTGTCTTCATCGACTGACATGTAAAATCACCTTTTTAAGCGTAATTTTTTTGTTTAATCGTTAATGGATTTTTATTAATGAATTTGTTTTAGTTAAAGTTGTCCTTTAGTTTATTCTTTTTGTTCTTCTTGCCGTCCACATTAGGGCAACTCAATATTATAATTTTTAAAAATAATGGAATAAAAAATTAAATTTAATCCGTGAAGTAATCAATTCCAAGCTCGTCGCTGAATCTTTTTGCTTCGATTGTTCTTGTCTTCTTGTCTGCCTTGCCGAGTATCCACGGTGAATTGACGCCTGTTATTATTGTCATGACAGCCAGCTTGCCTTTCATCTGCTCAGAGACTCTTGCTCCCCAGATGACATTTGCATCCTGGTCAAGGCTCTCTGTTACAAGCTCACCGATTCTGTTGACTTCATCAAGAGTCATGTCAGGGCCCCCTTCCACATGGATCAAAGCGCCTGTTGCGCCTTTGTAGCTTATTTCAAGCAACGGGTTGCTTAAAGCTCCTTTGACAGCTTCTTCTACCCTGTTTGTTGTGTCACTAACGCCAACACCGATTGCCGCTACTCCTCCATCCTGCATAATGGCTTTCACATCAGCGTAGTCCAAGTTGACTAGCGAAGGAACAGCTATTGTCTCCACAATGCCTCTTATCATTGTCGACACCAGTTCATTGGCAACTGCAAATGCCTGCTGGACTGGCAAGTTTCCTGCAATGTTAACCAGCCTGTTGTTGTCAATAACAATTACAGTGTCTGAAGTTTGCCTAAGCTGCTGCAGTCCAAATTCTGCCTTGTCAATTCTTGCCCTTTCAATCTTGAATGGCATTGTTACTGTTCCGATCACAATGGCCCCTGAATCCTTTGCAACCTGCGCAACAACCGGAGCAGCTCCTGTACCTGTTCCGCCGCCCATTCCTGCGCATACAAAGACCATGTCAGAGCCTTTTAGAACTTCCTTGATTTCTTGTATATTTTCCTGCGCTGCCTTGCTTCCCTTGTCTGGAAAGCCTCCGCATCCAAGCCCTCTTGTCAGCTCTCTTCCGATTAAAAACCTCTTGTCAGCTTCTGTGATTTCCAAATGCTGCTTGTCTGTGTTGCATGCCACTTATTCCTTTCCTGTAAAGCCAGCTTACCATATTGCTGCCAGCTCCGCCACAGCCAATAACCTTAATATTGGCATGCCCTACCTGCAAATCATCTGTTTGCGCAACCTGTTGTTTTAGCGCACTTTCAATAACAAAATCCATTGCCATTTTACATACACCTCAGACTTTTTTAGCTACTGTAATTCCAATTTTTTCAAATTGGAGTAGTTCCAATATATGAACTAGTATATAAATATTACTATTTTGTATACTGGTATACTCTCTAAATTACTGCGAAAAGTTAATTTTTTCTATATAGAAATAAAAGAATAGAGTTTATAAATGAAAGCTAGTTCATTGAAGAGTGGTGATTTAGCAATCTTTAAAAAGGTTTTAAGAACACCATCATTTTATGAATAAAATCCGATTTCAAAAAGGAAATGATATAGTAGCTTATGCGAGCGGACTGGCACACCAGCTTTTCAAGGGAGTTACTCGCGCAAATGGACTTCCTTACACACAAGAGCATCTTGCTGAAGTTGCAGCTTTAGCGGAAAAAGTCTTGCTTCCCTCTCGCTATAAAGAATCTGGTGTTGCATCTGGATGGCTACATGACGCAGGAGAGGACATATCAGATATAGACGTTTTTAATCCTTACGAGGCTAAGCCCAAAAAATCTGAAACTCTGACTTTGAATGAGCTTTTGGAAGAAGCTGGGGAGGAAGGTAAATATTTATGTTATATGGTAAATCTACTGACGCATAGGGGGTGGAATGCCTTACTTTGATTATATAAACAATATTTTTTCTTTTCCTCAAGATGGAGTTCAAAGAAATTTATCAATAATAGCTGGCGTCTTAAAAGCAGCTGACAGAAGGAAAAATACAAATCCCGATGAAAGGAGGAACGTTGATAAATTGGTTGCAGAATATCTTGGATTTAAAGATGCATCACAAACCGAGCTGATAGAGTTCTATAAAAGAACAAAGACATTCGCTGCCTTCAGACATTCAGGAGATTTTTCTGTTAACGTAGCCCTTTTCGTTGAAACACTGTTGGAGTCATTTAAAGCAAAACAGCAGGCAATGGCAATTGACAATCTTGCGTTTTATCTTCCATTGGCTGAGCGTCGGCTTCTTGTTGATGTCGGCGACAAAAATGGCTTATTTGACTGGGGTAAAGTAAGAAATCTGCTAAAAGAAGCTTATGCAGATTCCCTTAGATTATACCCAGGAGCTGACGCCCTTTATGTTGTAGACAGGTTAGGTGTGAATAGGAAGGCTCCCCCTATTAACGGTTACAAGCCAATATTAGAAGAGATAAGAGAAGGGTTTGCAGGTGCAAGATAAATTCAATAATCAAACCTTGGGTCCATAGAATCCTTTATCAAGTCATCCTCGTCCTTGTATTTCTTCACCAACATCAATCTTGTTTTGCCGCAGTAAGGGCATTTCGCTTCCTTTTGGCTTCCTTTTTTTACTGAGAATTTAAAGCGGCAGCTCACGCAGATGAACTTTACTTCCTCGCCTTCTTCGGCTTTTTCCAAGCTTAATTTCTCCTTCTTCTCAATTTTTTGCTGCTTCTCAAGGCATTCCACGCAAATCAGCTTGTTGTCGGAGTCATACTTAATATTGTCAAAATTAAAATCCCGCTTGCATCTTGAGCAAGTGTAAAGCGAAGTTAATGGCATTTTCTCACCTTATAACTTTCTTGAATTTAGAATTATAAATATTTTTCTATTTCCTAGCCTTTCCTTTCTCGATCTCCTCTGTTATATGCTCAATCTCGTGCATGTCTGTAATTTCGCGCTCTTCTTTTTTTGGCGATATGCCTTTGTCCATGAACTTCAGCAGTTTTTTGGTATAAGTCTGGCTTTTTTTATCATCAATTGCCATTTTATTTGAAATAGAAAAAGCGTTATTTTTATCCTTTATCCCTTTTACTTTAATCTTTCTTCAAGGTTTCTCCGCACTCTGCACAATAATCCTGCCTGCCGTCAACCTCTGCACCGCATAATGGGCATTCAAGCGCTGATTTCATTAATAAACAGGTTGATAAACAAATATTTAAAGTTAACGCTTGGGATTGGGAATCCTGGAAAATATTTCTTGCGCATCCGCAACCAGTCTTTCGTGCCCTTCCAAAGTTATTACAGACATGACACATGAAGTCCTGCACCTATCATACTCCAAATCAAGTTTAGTAAATGGGCTATGATAAACTTTTGGCACCAATGACTCGTACGATTCATTAAGTTTCAACACTTTTTGTTTGTGCCCATCAGCAGCACTTTTAACCATTTGTTCCAATATCCCATACATCTCATTTATTGCGCTCATATTTTATAAACCCCGGGCTGCATGAAAACTTTTTCAGTCTGCACGGCGATTCCTTTTTCGCCGAGCATTTCGTTTGAGCCCATCTTTGCAATTCCTAAGGCAATTAATTCATCCTTCAAGGACATAATAGCAACTGTCTCTTCCTTGCTTATGCTGTCATCCAGCTTGCTTATGCCCGGGACTTTCAAGTCAACCCCGTGGCAGATGCTTTCAATTGTCGTGTCAAAAACCCAGATTTTTGATAAATGATGCACGCCATTTTCAACCGGCTTTATAACCTTTCTTAAAAATTTGTCATTGTCTTCCTCTTTCCAGAAGTAATAAGCATCAGTAAGCTCCTGCAATGTGAATAATGTTGACTCATCAAATGGGCCTGCTTTTGTCCTTCTAAGCTCTGCCATGTGGGCGCCTGTGCCCAATTTCTTTCCCATGTCATGAATCAGCTTTCTTATGTAAGTCCCAGCTTCTGTCCCGACTTTAAACAAAACATCCTTTTCGTCAAATTCAAGAATGGCAAAGTAATAAACAGTTCTTTCCCTAAGCTGTCTTTTTACAGAGCTTTTTAACGGAGGCAATTGCTGTATTTTTCCGGTGAAATGCTTTTTTATTGTTTCCCTTAATTTTTCCTCTTCAACATTTTTGTGAAGATGCATTATTGCAACATATTCCTTGCCTGCTGTAAGCAGTCCCTGCACGATTCTTGTTGCCCTGCCTAATGCAACCGGAAGAACTCCCGTAACTGCAGGATCCAAAGTTCCCGAATGCCCGCTTTTACTTATATTCAGGATTTTTTGGACATAATCCGAGACTTGGTGCGAGGTTGGCCCTTTTGGCTTGTCAATGTTTACAATGCCGTAATTCACAATTTCTTCGGTTTTCCTGTCCTCAGGTTTGCAGCCTGAATCGGGATTTGTTTCTGCCTCTTTTCTAATAATAATCTCCCTTTCTATTCTTTCAAACGGCAGCAAATTCATGCAGGAAAGAAAAAGTTATGTTTTAATAAAGTTATTTGTTTGCCGAAAGCTAGAATCCGAACAAAACCTTCTCAAAGTCAACAATTCTTTTATTCCTTATTTCAAGACCTTCCTTTCTTAACATCCCAATCTTTCTTTTTATTTCCTTGCTATCTGGATTTATGCTGCCGGCAAACCCGCCAATATTTCCGTCTGATTTCACAACCCTGTGGCATGGCACAACTGGCGCGTAAGGATTGCACCTCATTGCCTGCCCGACAGCCCTGTAAGCCCTTGTTCCTGCCGCTTCAGCCAATGCTTTGTAGGTCGTGACTTTGCCTTTCGGGACTTTTTTCAAAAGACTGTAGATTCTTTGGTTGAATGTTTGCATTTTGAAATTAAAAATCATGCTCCCGCCGAGCATCTATCCTTAGTCGCAATGCCCACCCTTTTTTGTTCTAGTTTTCTTTTACGATAAACTAGCAAGTATTTATTTTTTGCGAATTTTCGACTGATTTTTGTTTAAACGAAAATGGCTTATCCAACATTCTGCTCTTTCAGAAAATCGTCAATTTCCTCATCAATTTTTGAAAGGTTGACTTTATAACCTTTATCAACTCTCTTTTGCAGTTCTGCTTTAACTTTTAATGGTATATTCTCTTTAATTTCCTTGGAATCCCTTTGAGGAAGCATCCTATTTACAGGATTAATCTTATTCCTGTACTTAAGCGCAATATCAATATCCCTCTCTATCTCCTTGGTGTAATAATTTCTTAAATCTTT
>JACPMT010000056.1 GCA_016185815.1 Candidatus Woesearchaeota archaeon | reverse complement strand
TGCTATGTTTGGGTTAAAGCCCCTGCTGATTGCCTTTATTATCTCTTTAGCTGTGTACAATCCAAGGGCGTCCTCTCCTGAAACAAAAATGTCGCCCTCCTTTGAATCTATGTTAAGCTTTGTTTTTGTGGATTCCTCTATCTCCTTCTTTATGCTGCCTTCCTTTCCAATTATGACAGCAACCCTGTTCCTTGGAACTTTCAATTCGTAAGAATATTCCACCATTTGTTTAATTGAAATTACAAGTGATTTTTAAAGCTTATTGATTTTATTTATTGTTTAATGTTTTTTTAATGTATCATTTTGCAATGTGTTTTGTGCTTCTTGCCTTTTACAATGAGGCACATCCAATGATATATTTGCCGACAATCATAGTTTTAAAAAATAATTCGGCTCAATACTTTTATTTTCCTGTAATCTGTCCCTTAACTTTTGCCTCATCTGCTTTTAAACCTATTTTCCTGAAAAAAATGCAGATGTTCCTTACATCCCTTTCCAAATATTCATTTGCCCTTGAGCTGTTCAATGTCGTGCACTGCGAAAAATCAATTAAAACCGGCTTTTCATTATAGTTGAGTATGTTGAATGCTGACAAGTCAGCGTGCACAAGCCCAGCTTTATGCAGTTTTTTCATGTTTGCAACTATTTTTTCAAAGAAATCCTTCTTATTTTTTGGAATTGCATCCTTCAATTTTGGCGCAAAGATTCCATTATCACCTATAAATTCGAGCACAAGCACATTGCTGGAAAATGTCAAAGGCGTTGGAACGCTTACATTCGCTTGGCGAGCCTTCAATAAATTCCTGTACTCCCTTTGCACCCATGAAAATATGATATTCCTTTTTCCCTTTTTTAAGCTTATAAATCTTGGGTCGTCCTTGATGTAGTCGTACATTCTGTTGAAATCGCATGTTTCCAAGCGGTAAATCTTGACCATTACCCTTGTGCCGTCTTTCCTTACCGCAGAGAAAACATTGCTCTCTTTCCCAATTGAAATTGGGCTTTCCAACCCCTCAAAATGCCCTTGGGTAATCAGCTTGTAGATATTCCTGTTTGTGAACTCATCAAAAACATCATGCATTGTCTTGAATTCTTCCTTTGGCTTTGACTTTTTTGACATAATTTAGATAGTTACAGCATAATATTTAAGGGTATCTTTAAGATGCATCTAATCTGCACATATTAAATAAGTATAAAATAAATAATATGTAAGTTAAATTATTGTTTATACCACTTTATGATAGTTAAAGCAACGAAAGTTTTAAATACTAGTTCCATTATATAGTAGTAACATAATGTTGGGGGAATCTCATCAATTAATATCACCTCTTTTTCCCTAGCAGGGCTGAGCAATCAGCTTTGCTGGGGTTTTTACTAACAAATTTTAAATATGCGGTAGTTGGGTGCATTTACATATGTTTAACAATGCTTATGAAAGTGTTCATGATTTAGAAAGAATACTTAGACATAGTAAATATTACAAGGATACAAGAAGAAAGATTGGGTATCTGAGGGGATTTCTTGATGCTCTAAGAGATACTGTTGCTGCTGTACCACAACCATATGCTGGAATGATTTCTCAATTAGGTCAAGAGACTGATACTATTATCGGCTCTAAGACTCATAGGGGGCATCCAAGTAGCAAAAGAAACATACATAGATTAAAATCACAAGAAATATATGATTATTTAATACAACATGAGGGTAAAGTTGTTACTGCAGCTGATATTTATCTAAGTGTCTCTGGAGAGCCTCTCCCACTATCCGAAGGGAACATATTGTTAATGCGAGAACGCATTAGACCCCATATATACCGCTTAAAAAGGAACTTGTCCCTTAGGGAAAGAATTATTAGTTATCAAGGTGGAAGGTATAAATATGCTTCAAAATAGTAAAAATTGATGAAAATCGAACTTTTTATTTCTGCATTTACATTTTATTTATTATTAGTATAGGGAATGATTCTTTATAAACCATTAAAAACATTTATATACATCCTTATCTTTCTAAACCAAAGCCCGTCACGAGAGTACCAAATGGAGCTCACGATAAATTCAAGCAATGAGCTTTGGGGTTAGTGTTACGGGCAACAACTTATGATTAAAAAGCATTAGAGCAAGCTTATCATTATTATCATTCATTATTATTGATTTGAATTTAGGTAAAGAGCGTGTAGAATTAAATCAAGATAACTTGTTCTAAATGCCTTAAAAAACAAGGAGAGCTATCATGTTTATCAATTTAATTCATTTAAGGAATTTGTTGATTAGGTAGCTTCTTCTACAAAATTTGGATGGAAGTAAAATGGGTAAGATAAGCCCTGTTGCGGCAAAGTACATTATTCATACAAACATAGAAATTGAAGGCATAGTTGACAGGCCTGATGTGATTGGAGCTATTTTTGGCCAGACTGAAGGGCTTTTAGGGGCGGACCTGGAGCTGAGGGAGCTCCAAAAATCAGGCAGGATTGGAAGGATAGAGGTTAATACAGAAACAAGGGCAGGAAAAACAAAAGGCTCAATCATAATTCCATCTTCCCTGGACAAGGCTGAAACATCCATAGTTGCAGCAGCTCTGGAAATAATCCAAAGGATTGGACCATGCAATGCCAAGATTGATGTTGTGAACATAGAAGATGTAAGAATAAGCAAGAGGAGCATGGTGGTTGAAAGGGCAAAGGAATTGCTCAAGAAAATGATGGAATCAACAATGCCTGACTCGCAAGAGCTTGCAGATGAGGTGACTGCATCTGTAAGGGTGATGGAAATCGTTGAATATGGAAAAGACAGATTGCCTGCAGGCCCGGCAATTAACGAAAGTGATGAAGTGATAGTTGTCGAAGGCAGAGCGGATGTACTGAATTTGCTGAAGCACGGCTTTAAGAATGCCATAGCAATCAACGGAACTTCTGTGCCTGAAACAATCATAGAGCTGTGCAGCAAGAAGGTTGTCACTGCATTTGTTGATGGCGACAGGGGCGGTAATTTGATAATCAAGGAACTTACAT
>JACPMT010000055.1 GCA_016185815.1 Candidatus Woesearchaeota archaeon | reverse complement strand
TTCAACGCGCTGATAAAAAATGACCTGATTTTGCCGTAAACCTCCCTTATTATCTCAGTTACATCTTTCTTTTTTTTAGGCGCTTCGAGATTTAATGGCGGGATAGAATTCAGCAACCTTCTTTTTTTTACTTCCAAAGCCCTTTCCAGAGCCTCAACAAGGTCAAAAATCGAGACTTTTCTCTTTCTTGGCTGCGGCGTTTTGGGTATCAAGGAAGCTATCTCGCCCATTTTTGGGGTTTCGCCTGTTTCGTCAAAGCCCAGCTCTTCCATTTCCTCTTCCACGCCAATAAGCAGCCTGTCAAGCTCGCTCAAGTCCTCTCCAACAAGCTTATTGGACTTTATCTTGAGCAATATAGCTGCTGCAAGCAAAACCTTGCCTGAAACCCTGAAATCATGCTCCTTAAGGGTTCTAAGCATCTGCATGTATTTCTGGGTTAGGATGCTTACATCAATGTCCCAGGGGTCCATCTGCTCGCTCTTGACAAGCTCATAGATTATGGTTTGCCAAGTGATTTCATCTGCCTTGGAGAAGATTATGTTAAAAATCCTTTCGTGGGGGTCCATCTAGTCAATTTTTGGAGCTTATAATATATAAATTTATTCATTGCAGAGAGGTAACCGAAAATTATATAAACCAGTTGCCCATAAGCTTTATTTGCTTGGTGAAACACATTAAGCTGTCCAAACACGATAGATATGTCATGGAGCTGAGCAACAGGATTAAAGGTAACTATGATTCTATATCTGTAAATGTTCCTGTCAAGCATTCAAAGCGTTCATTTGGGGAAATTGACATCATAGCAAAGAAAGGCAACAGGTTTGACTTGTACGAGGTTAAATGCTCATACAGGATTTTAAAGGCAAAGAAGCAGCTGAGCAGGCTGAAAAGGTACCTTAAGCTTGAAAATGCAAGAAGCTATTTCTATTGCGGAAGTTCTAACATGCTGGTAACTGTTTAATTCAAAACATTTTTATACAGTCTTTATGTTCAATTGCCTATTTTGGGCCTGTGGTCTAGCGGTTACAAACATTATGTTGCTGCAAATGACAACACCCTTACAAAAATTTAAGTACGGTGTAGGTCACCAGTTCGAAATGTCGAGTTTGACGAGACTCACAAGTCGAAAATCTGGTCAGGCCCATTTAAATTCATTTTTGCGCCAGTGATCTAGTGGCTATGATAGGGCCTTGCCAAGAGCTTTTTAAGAAAAACCTCGGAAAAAACGGGGCTTTTCGCTCGAAGCGAAAAGGCTCTCACCCGAGAATTTTAGCAAATGCTAAAATCGGGACTTCGAATCTCGGCTGGCGCATTTGTTATTTTAGAATTCTCTTTGTTATTAATGGGACTGCAACTAGAATTGCCCAGCCAGCAATTACGGCAATGTGTATATTCAAAAACTTAAGGTTAGTGTAGGGAATTGCATAAACCCATTCTTGCGCAAATATATTTGGCGCTTCATGAATAAATGCATTAATAAGCGTGGCTAAAATAAAGGCAAATGGAAAATACGACACTTTTTTCCTGATTATTTTAAATGACTCATGAATAAAGAAAAAAACAAAAGGGTAACCGATTAAGAATACGTGAATAATCTTATGCGCCAAATCAAATGATGGGTAATCCCAAAAATGCAAGATAGTCCTTCCAAGAACTTCAATTAAAATGGCAAAAAACAGATAAACCACATAAGTTTTTAAAAGATAAGTTTTGCTTTTTTCAAAAATAGAAGCATTCTTTATTTTATAATTGACGTAACCGAGAAAAAAAGTGCCTCCAATTGCGAAGTAGCTGAACCAAGTTGCATTTGAGTAAACTATTGCAGAAAATATGCCATAAGAAGCAACAATAACTCCTAAAATTCCCAATAAATAAAAATAATCTTTCATCTTACTAAATTAACTGTATTTCCCGCATTTCACAACTCTTTCCTCAGTCACAATCAAATCAACAGGCACGTCATGCATTTCTCTTGGAATTTTGTCAACAACCTGAAAATCAAAAGCCAGGCCAATCTTAATTGCTTTCGGTACTTTATTCAAAAACTGATCATAATATCCGAAACCATATCCAATCCTATGGCCCTCTTTGTCAAAAACAATGCCAGGCACTAAAACCAAGTCTATGTTTTTGTGAGCAATTTTCATTGTCTCAATAGGCTCAAGAACTCCGAATTTTCCCGCAACCAAATTATCAAAATCTATAATGACAGACGGCTCGATTTCATGACTAACAACTTTTGGGACAACAACTATTTTGCTCTTTAAAGTGTCTTTTATCATTTCATGCGTGTTGACTTCGCTGTTAAAGGAAACAAAGAACATAATTGCTTTGGATTTTTTATAAGATTGAAGATTGAATAAGTTATTTTTTATTTGACTGCTTTTTTCCAGTATTTCTTCCTTTGGCAGAGAGTTCCGCTTTTCAATTATTGATCCCTTAAGCTGGCTTTTCATCTAGAGCAAAATTTCAGGCAATCAATAAAAATCTTTCTAATCCCTTCCAATCAAGTCGGCTGTGCCTGCGCCTAAAGATGCAAGAATTAAGGTTACAGCAATCTGCTTATACGTGCCAGTAATATCTGACAAATTTATTTGGTTGAACAATAAGAAGATTATTAATATTATTACAACAGATGTTAAGTATATTGCTGTTGCTCTTTTTGGCAATATGCCCAATAATCTCTTTTCCTTTATTTCCCTGTAGCCAGTTTCGTACATTAGGATTATTATCAATAAATATGAAAAAATAATCAAAATTGTTGCCCTAGCTGTACTAATATCTTTTGCTATTTCTTTGCCATAGATAAATGCAAAATGGGCAACAACGCCAATAAAGGCGCCAATAATTCCCTTGTTTAAATCCTTCATGCTGAATTTTGTCAATGGCTTTGCTGTAACTTCCTTTTTAATATCCTTTTCCAGCTTCTCAACCTTTTCTGTTTCCTTTTCAATTCTTTCCTCTTCTGTTATGATTTCAGCTTCCTTTTTTTCAACGCCATTGATTTTTTCTTCGATTTTCTTTTCTTCGGCAAGGTTAAGGTCGTGCAAAATACCGGTATGGCTTAATGGTCTCGCAAATCCTGAATATTTTTTTACCTTTTTCTTTGGAGCCTTAGATTTTTTAGAAATAGCTCTATATTTTGACTTGCCTCTTTTTTTAGCCATGATACTTCTATTTTTATTTAAAATATTTAAAGGTTTTGATTATTTGAGGATTTTTTTCATATGATTAACTCTTTTCTCAATCACTTCTTTTGTCCCGATGTCTTTCCTGTGGAATAATTTTCCTTTAATTGACTTTGTGGCTTCCTCGGCAATCCTCTCTGCTTTTTCCAAATTGCCTGCAATGCCAAGGCATGCAATTGTCCTTGAGTTTGTGGTATATAAAACATTGTCCCTTTGTTCAATAGATGCGTAATAGATTTTTACATTTTCAGGAATTTTTTCAACAATTATTTTCTCATTTTTTGCAGGGTTGTTGGGATATCCATTTGGCACAAGGTATTTGCATACGGTTGCCTTATTTTGAAATTTTATTTTTAGTTTATGCAATTCTTGGTTTATTATCGCATTGCAGACATCAACAAAATCAGTTTCCATCAATGGCAGCACATTCATAGCTTCCGGGTCCCCAAATCTTGCATTGTACTCAAGAAGCTTTATTCCATTTTTTGTTTTTATAAAACCAGCGTACATGATGCCTTTGTAATATTGCCCCGTCTCTTTGTGCAATGCTTCTGCAACTTTCTGTGTTATCTTTGATCCTTCCTCAACATCTTTTTTTGCCAGGAATGGAAGCAAATGATTTTCGCAGGAATAGGAGCCCATGCCTCCTGTGTTTGGTCCTTTGTCGCCAACAAAAGCCCTTTTATGGTCCTGCACAGGCGGCGTTGCAACAACAATTTTGCCGTCTGTTAAGCATTGCAATGAAAATTCTTCTCCTTCAAGTTTTTCTTCAATGATAACAAATGGGTGAGTCTGCAGGACTTCATTGCAGTAAGCAAATGCCTCTTTTTTTGTCTTGAAATGGTCGCCTTGGACTTTAACCCCTTTGCCACCCGTTAATCCATCCGGCTTGATAACGCATTGTCTTAAATCATCAATAAAATTTTTAGCCTCGCTTATGTTTTTTTTATTGAAAATCTCGAATCTTGGATTGCCTTCAATTTTATGTTTCCTCAATAAGTTTCTTGTAAATGACTTGCTTGTTTCCAATCTTGCTAAACTCTTGGTTGGTCCAATTACATCAATCTTTAATTTTTTAAATAAGTCAGTTACGCCATTGTTTAATGGCTCCTCAGGTCCGACAAATGTAAAGCCTGGTTTTATTTTTTGGGTGTATGATTTTATTTTATTTAAATCAGCATAGTTTCCAATCTCAAAGCCATTTGACAGTGAAATAATGCCGGGATTTTTTGACTTGAGGTAGGAATAAAGCAGGGTTCCTTTTGATTTTTTCAGCGTCTCCGCTATGGCATGCTCTCTTGCGCCGCTGCCGATTAGAAGTATTTTCATCAAGCCACACAAGCAAGTTTATACTATTGGTTTATATAATTTATTATTGCACGCTGGCTTATTTTCAATATTGCAAATATTCTCAAAAATCTATCGAAACATTTATATAAAACTTGCACCTACAAAATATATTATTGGGGGAAACATGCAGGGTGAAGCAAACCATAATTGTGCCATAGCTGCCGTTTATATCAAGGAAAACGGCGACTCTTACAACAGGGCGCTGTTTTATCTTTACAAGCTGCTTCTAAACCAGCAAAACCGCGGCCAGCTAAGCGCTGGCGTCACAACCTTTAATCCTTCCCGCATGCAGATTCTTGACACCTACAAGGATTTAGGCCCTGTAAATGAGGTTTTCAAGACAAGCGACAGGCAGCAGTCTTTAGAGCTCTTTAAGAGGTATTCAGGCAACAAGGGCATTGGGCACGTGAGATATGCAACATCTGGAAGCGAAGAAAGAAGCCTGGCCCAGCCGTTTGAAAGGCATCACGGCAGGAAATGGAAATGGTTTTCATTCTGCTGGAACGGCAACCTTGCAAATTACCAGGAGCTAAAGCAGCATTTGATGGAAAAAGCGGATTACCACATAATATACAACACAGACACAGAAATTTTGATGCATTATATTTCAAGAGAGCTAAGAGGCTCGAAAAAACCAAACCTTGTCAAAGTTTTTACAAGGCTGGCGCAAAAAATTGACGGCTGCTTCAACATCGCTTTTATCAACGCATTTGGCGAGATGATAATTCTTCGGGATCCTTATGGCTTTCGCCCCATTGTTTATGGATGGAAAGATGACATGTTCCTTGCCGCTTCTGAAAGCAATGCACTGATTAATTGCGGTGTGACAGAGTATAAGCATTTGCCGCCTGGGCACTTGATTTACGTGAAAAACGGGCATGTCGAAGTCAGGAAATATGCTGAAAGCCCGAGAAAAGCCCATTGCATGTTTGAATGGGTTTACTTTGCAAATGTAAGCTCTGTACTGGACAATCAGTCGGTCTATATAACAAGAACAAATCTTGGCAAAGAATTGGCAAGACAAGAGACAGAGAAAATGGATTCAGAGCATGTTGTTGTGCCTGTGCCTGATACTGCAAAGGCAGCAGGAGATGCAATGGCCTATGAGTTAAAGGTGCCTTCTGCTGAAGGCCTGATAAGAAACAGGTTTGTTGGAAGGACATTTATTGAGGGCTCGTCCCGGGATGACAGGGTGCAGAACAAGTATACAGCCTTGAAAGAGATACTGCATAACAAGAAAGTGATTTTGGTTGATGACAGCATTGTCAGGGGCTCAACAACAAAGCAGCTCATCAGGTATATAAAGAGCGTAGGCGGCGCAAAAGAGGTCCATGTAAGAGTTTCATGCCCGCCAATAAGGGGGCCTTGCTTTTACGGCATTGACATGTCAACTGTTGGTGAACTGCTTGTCCCGAGATACGAGAAAGAGCCGAGAAAAGGCGAGGTTTCAAAAGAGGTTGTAAATAAGATAGCTAAAGATTTAGGCGCTGACTCTGTGAAGTACCAAACAATACAGGGACTGGTAAAAAGCATAGGCATGCCTGCAAAGGACTTATGCATGGCATGCCTTACCGGAGAGTATCCCACGCCGGGTGGCAAGAAACTGTACATGAAGGCATGGGAAAATTTCAGGAAAGGGATCAAGGACAGGACTTATGCGTGTTGAAATCCGTACATTAAATTGCAATTAAGGCAAGAATCAATGATATTCAATTTCCCTGAGTACGTAAACGCCATCGTGATAATCCCAAACCAACTCGTATCTGCCTTCAAATTTCTCAGCCAGAATCTTTTCCAGATGCCTTGCACAACTCCTATTTGGAATAGGCATTGCTGTATTATTTCTAAATTTGAATACTTCGGGGTTTGTGTTAATTCTATTGGTTACGGCATCGGCAACCAGCTCGCAAGCGTAATCATTTGGCTGGGATTGTGCAATTCGGGGGCTAGTTAAATCAAGAATTGATAAAACAATTCCAGCAATAGTGCTTTGTATTATGTTTTTTTTTATTCTTATTCATACTCAATCGTCGCTGGAGGCTTCTGGCTTATATCATACAAAACCCTGTTAACCCCTCCGACTTCATTGATTATTCTGTTCGATATTTTTTCCAGCAATTCGTTCGGCAGCTTTGCCCAGTCTGCTGTCATCGCATCAATGCTTGTGACCGCCCTTAAGGAAATAACATATTCGTATGTTCTTGCGTCGCCCATCACTCCAACTGCTTTTACAGGCAGCAATGCAGCAAATGACTGCCATGTTTTGTTGTAATAATTTGATTTTTTTAATTCTTCAATAAAAATATAGTCAGCTTCTCTCAAAATCCTTAACCTCTCTTCTGTTACTTCGCCAAGTATCCTTATGGATAATCCAGGGCCTGGAAATGGGTGTCTGTTCAGGATTTCAGCAGGAACCTTTAATTCTTTGCCTAGCTTCCTCACCTCGTCTTTGTATAGCTCCTTTAGCGGCTCAATGACCTTGAGCTTCATTTTATCTGGCAGGGTAATGTTGTGATGGCTTTTTATCTTGGAGGCATATTTTGACGGCTGCGCGCTCTCAATCCTGTCGGGATAAATCGTGCCCTGCCCGAGAAATTTTATATTTTTGTGCTTTTTTTCCAATTCAATTACTTTGTTTTCAAACACTTCAATGAAGGTATGCCCGATTATTTTTCTTTTTTCCTCAGGATCCGCAATGCCGCCCAACTTTCCGAGAAATATGCCGGAAGCATCAACAAAGTAAAAATGCCTGAACTTAAGCTTTTTCTCAAAGAAATTTTTTATCTCTTCTGCTTCGCCTTTCCTTATCAATCCATGGTCAACAAAAACGCAGTACACGCGGTTGCCTATTGCCTTGTGCATCAAAGTTGCTGCAACCGTGCTGTCAACCCCTCCGGAAACGCCCATTATAACGGAGTTTTTTCCAACTTCATTTTTTATTTCCTTGATTAATTTTTTTGATAGATTTTTGATGTGCCAGTCCTTCTTTGCCTTGCAGATGCCAAAAACAAAATTCTGCAATACCTGGCTGCCTTTTGGCGTGTGGACAACTTCTGCATGAAACTGAATGCCGTATATTTTTCGTTCATTGTTTTCAAAGGCTGCGATTGGGCATGTATCTGTTGATGCAAGAATTTCAAAATCCTTTGGCAGCTTTGCAACCAGGTCTCCATGTGACATCCACACCTGCTCTTTTTTTGACATGCCTTTCAGCAATCTCCCATTCTTTTTTACAATTAGCTCCTTTTTTCCAAATTCTTTCAGTTTGCCGCCTAAAACCTCTCCATTAACAAATTTTCCTATCAACTGCAAACCATAGCAAATTCCAAGAATTGGTATTCCCAAATCAAGCACTTTTTTGTCCATGGCTGGAGCATTATGCTCATAGACGCTTGCAGGCCCTCCTGAAAGGATGATTCCATCGGGCTTCAGTTTTCCGATTTCCCTTAATGAAGCGTCACATGGCAAAATCTCAGAATAAACCCCAAATTCGCGCACTCTTCTTGCTATGAGATGGACGTACTGGCCTCCAAAATTTAAGACTAAGATCATTGTGACCTTCCAAACAAGGATGAAATCCATCCAATTATTTTTTTAATTATATTGGTCTCTTTTTTCTGCTCTGTTTTTATTGCCTCCTTCTGTTCGCTTGATATCTTCTCTTTTGTTTTTGTTATTGCAGTATTATCTGTTTTTTTGCTTTGCTCTTTTGACTTGTTTGCAATTTTTTCAGTCAGCTCTGAAATCAGCTTTTCCTTTTCTTCTTCAATGTTAGCAGTAATATTCTCTTCTTTAACTGCAGGCTCTTCTTTTGCGCCCTGCTCATTAGTCTCATCTTTTGGCTCGTCAACTTCCACCAGCACATTGGCTCCTCTCAAGCTGCCTATTTTGCTATTCACCAAGAAATCTGCAGCTGCTCTTGTGCCTTTATCGCTGTACCCTTCTATAACCATATGGGTATACCCTTTGTAATAATACAAAAGTATGAATGCCTTGCCAGGCTCAAGCCACTTATCGCATGGCTTCGGCTCTATCATTATCTGCGATGAAATTGAATTATGGCATGGGCTGCCTATTGATATCATATTTTGCTCTAATGTGCTTACCTCGCTTGCAAGCTTTGCAGAACCGATGATAGTTTTTCCTATATAACTGATAAAAAACTGGATGAGGTTGCTTTGTGATATTACATCACTTGCAGGGGCTTTATCGCCGACAACTATTACAGCGTTAAAATTTCCGTCCTTTATGAACATCTCTGGGAAAGTTGACAAGTCAGGCGGAACAAGACCCTTGATTTGTCGCGATGGTTCAGCGCCTAAGTCATCGGCGAAGGCAATATTAATTAACAACACCATTAAAATTAATTGGAGTATAATTTTTTTCATTTTACCCTCATGTGCATATCAAATCCAGTTTTCCGATTTCCAAAGCTTTTTTTATCTCTAATCCAATTCTTTCGCCATAGCTGATTGAATAGCCATACAAATAACCAGAATATGGAGTGAACAAAGTTCCCGGGCTGCCTGGAATTCTCATGCTTACATCAAATATCACAATGTCTTCTTTGCCTTCCTCTGCAACAACAGCCCCTTGCAGTGCAAAAGGGCCGATAATTCCAATTGGATGGAATTTTTTTGCTGCTGCAACAAATCTTTCGCCAAGCTCGAATACTTTCTCAAGCAGCGATTCTTTTATTGTAACAGCGTAATGCCCTGTCTCAATCATCTTTGGCTTTATGTGCTTAAGAACCTCTAATTGTTCTGTTGCAGGCAGTCTCAATATTCCATCAAGGTTTGTCTGCCTTCTTGTATCAGTGCCCATCAGCTCTAATTGGTCATTTAATGGGCTATAGAAAAAATTGAAATTGACATGGGCGCCAATTACATATTCTTCAATAACTGCCTTTTTTAGGTCTTTCGCGTTGATTATTTTTTTATTTAGCAATTCGGTTGATTTTTCTTTGAAATCCTTGTAGCTTGAGCATAAGAAAAATGCCCTTTCATAAACTCTTTTTGCTTCAGCAACCTTGACAATTGCCAGCCTGTCAATTTTTTTTGCGTCTTTGAATATTTTTGGAGTTCTTATGCCTGCTTTCTCAAGCAAAAAGTACTGGTTATTCGGCACATCCCTTTCTTCCAGCTTAACCATGTCCCTTGTTCCATAAATCGGCACTAGAAATTTATTTTCTATATCTTTAAAATTGCAGTAAACCCAGAAGTACCTGTTGTGGATAAAAATTGTGTTTCTCTTTCTTAATTCGTCCTGCACTTCTTTTTTTGTTATGTCAGAAAATTTATTCACTAAAATGACATCATCAACAAAGCCAATTCCTTCTCTCCTTTTGTAATATTTTGCATAAGTTTTTTCCCTTCTCTTTTGCGCAACGACAAGCGTCTTGAAGCCATGCGAATGCGCGCCCCTGCACACATCCAATGCAGAATGTCCGCCAAGCACCCCTATGGTTATGTCTTTATGATTGTAATTTTCCAGTATTTTTGAGATTTGGCTGCGGGAAATCATTTTTTTTATAATTTATTTTTTAATTTTGGTTTAATGGGTTTTTCATTATTGGGTTTTTGTTATATTTTTTGTTATGCAAAGCTGATGTTTTTTGTTATTTTGTTTTTATCCTTCCTAACGCAATAAGTTAAAAATATTTTTAAAAAATCACCCCAGTATCTTCTTCATCTTATCCATCTTTATCGCATTCTTTATCTCGATTGCAATCCTTCTTCCTGTTGACATTGGCTTGTTGTACTTCAGCCATGTGTAAGGGCTGCCTTCGATGAACGGGTTTGTGCCTGCAACTATTCTTGCTGAAATTTCAAAGACAAAAATCTCTTCTTCCGGAGTCAAGATTGTTTCTAGGCAAAATGGACCGAACAAGCCAGGCGGTGCCAATTTCTTGGATTCCTTTACAACTGATTCTCCCATTTCAATCAGCCTTGGCAAGAATGATTCGCGAACAACAACAGGGATGTTGCCTACAATCACATAGCTTGGGTCAATCTTCGGCAATGTTACCTGGTCTCTAGCTGAAATTCTTCCCAAGGAATCAACATTGCTCTCATACCTTATGTCACATCCCATAATCTCTATCTCGTTCGTTAAAGAGGAATAGAAATAATGAATAAACAAGGGAACCCCTATGATGTACTCCTGTATAACATACTTCCTTAACCTATAGGGCTTTATTTTTTTATTGAAGTCTTTTTCATTCTTTGCGAGAAAATAGCCCTTGCCGCCTTCTGCGCCCATGAACTTTACAATTACAAGCCTGTCTATGTCTTTTGGGTTTTTGAACAATAAAGGCACTTTAAACCCGGAATTCTTAAGCCACTGCCTTTCTAAATACCTGTCAGACTCCCATTTCAGGATTTTCTTGTTGCCATAATACATTATTTTCAGCTTTTCAACTTCCTCATAGCCCATGTAAGTCACAAAAGAAGCATGCGGAATTACTATGGCGTTTTTCTTGATAAGCTGCTGCTGTATTTTTGGGAATTCCTTGTAAGAACTGATGCTTATGATTTCATCTGCAGCGTTAAACATGCTATAAGGCCTTTCAGAGCCCTTTTTGCAGATGGCAATTGTCTTAAAGCCCTCGTCATGCGCTCCTTTGAATATTTGCAATGCAGAATGAGATCCAATTGTTGCAATCTTGTATTTTGGTTGCGCCATATTGTAGGGTAGTGGCTGCATTATATAAATTTTACTACCAGCAATAGACGTTAAAGGGTTGTTTTCTATATGGAAAAGAATCAAATTCAAAAACTTTATATTTAGTGTAAATTTTCTTGGAAAAATGTCGGAATATACGCCAGATAGATATTTACGTATTGCAAGATTCGATGACTATGTTGTCGTTGGTCGCGAAAAGGACGGTGCGTTTTGGTATATACACACCCATAATCCTGATACAATTCTAGCTCGTTTACTTACAGACTCTAAATTCAGAGCTCGCTTGGTTAACTTTCCTGAAGGGTCTCATCTTCGAAGAGAGGGATTAGTTGAAATAACTCTTGTCAAGGAAGGTAAAAAGCCGGATACAATAACCCAAGAGAATGCGGCATAAATTTATTATTTCTGATTTACAATTTAAGATTTGATTAAAAAATCCTTCAATTCCGCAACTTTTAAATAAAAATCTTAAATACCCCCTATTATGGCAAAGCAATCTGGTCCATCAAACATTGCAGTCATAGGCATGGAATGGGGCGATGAAGGAAAGGGCAAAATCATAGATTTTTTGGCTGAAAAAGCCGATGTTGTCGCAAGGTTCAATGGCGGCAATAATGCAGGGCATACAATAGAGGCTGATGGCAAAAAAATAGTTCTTCACTTAATTCCTTCTGGTGTGATGCACAAAAACAAATTAAACATTGTTGGAAATGGATTGGTTGTTGACCCAAAGGTTCTGCTTCAGGAAATCAAGTTTCTGGAAAAAAACAAAATAAGAATTTCTCCTGAAAATCTTGTCATTAGCGAAAATGCCCATATTATCCTGCCGCACCATATTGAAGAAGACAGAAAAGTTGGGGGAACAATCGGAACAACAGCAAGGGGTATAGGCCCTGCTTACACCGACAAGGCGGCAAGAATAGGGTTGAAGGTTTACGAGTTTGTTGATGAAAATATTTTCAAGAAAAGATTTGGAGATGAAGAGTTTTATCAGGAATATAAGAATTATGCAGAGGCATTAAAGCCTTATATGAATGATACGACAACAATCATAAATTACGCGATTGACAAAAGCAAAAAGGTTATTTTTGAAGGCGCCCAGGGAACTTTGCTTGACATCGACCACGGGACTTATCCTTTTGTTACATCTTCAAACTGCACAGCAGGGGGAGCCTGCACAGGGCTTGGCATATCGCCGAAAAAGGTGCAAAGCGTTATGGGAGTCTGCAAGGCTTACAAGACAAGAGTCGGCATGGGGCCTTTCCCAACAGAGATAACAGGGGCTGTTGGCGAGAAAATACAAAAAATCGGAAAGGAGTTCGGGGCGACAACAGGCAGGCAGAGAAGGGTAGGCTGGTTTGATGCATTGGTCGGGAAGTACGCTGTAATGGTTAATGGCATTGATTCAATTGCGCTTACAAAGCTTGATGTTTTCACAACAATTGAAAAATTGAATATATGCGTTGCCTACAAATACAAAGGAAACATTTTGAAAAACTTTACAACAAACATGAAAGTGCTGCAAAGCTGCCAGCCTGTTTACGAGGAGTTTGACGGGTGGTGGGATGACATTACAAAAGTAAAAAGTTATGACAAGCTGCCAAACAATGCAAAGAAATATTTAAGGAGAATAGAGGAATTACTTAAAGTTCCGATTTCAATAGTTTCTGTCGGCCCGAAAAGGGAGCAGACGATTGTTGCAAGAAGTGAGTTTTTGTTTTAAAGAATATTATTAAAATTTAGTTAATATTTTCTTTTATAATAAATCCAATTTTCAAACCAATTTAATTTTTTAAATTTGAAATTTTCAATTTTACCTTCTGTTACATACTTTAAAAAATCTTTATAAACTTCTTTAAAGTGACGATTATCTAGATTATTAATATGTAAGGCATATGCAAAAATTCCTATTATAAGCACCCAGTAATCTAAAAAGATTTCCCTAGTTAATATACCTATAGAAAATAAAAATCCGATAACTGCTCCAAGAAATAATCCCCTATGTATGAATCCTGTTGTAATATTTTTTTCTATTAATCTTAGATATTCTTTATACAAATCAATTAAAATTTTTTGTTTATCTTCTTTTTTCATTTTATAAAATTTTTCTAAATCTTCTCCACAATTAATTTCCCTTTCTCAACCTTCAGGACAACCTCGTCTTTCTCGCCAAACTGCGCTATGTCAGTCACAATCTTCGGCAATAAGATTCTTGAAGCCCTGAAGTCGAGGTTTGTAATAATTTGCTGCGCAATCTCCCCGCTTAATCCCAAGTCCTCAAAAATCTTCAGGGTTGCTTCGTCTCTATCTCTTGCAGAAAATATCTCTGATTTCTCAAACAAATATTTTGCAATCTTATCAGCAACATTTATGCCTGTTGCTTTTGTTATGCCCTGCAGCCCCGGGCTTAAATTAACCTCGATAACCACAGGCCCTTTCGGGCTTTCAAGCATGTCGACAGCGCATACTTCCGCCCCAATGGAAAATGCAGTATCGATTGCTATCCTTTTAGTTCTTTCATCCAAAAAGCATGCTTCGCCTGTGCCGCCTGCATGTATGTTTGCCCTCATCTCGCCCTTGACAGCCCTCCTTTTCATTGAAGCCACAACCCTGTCCCCAATTACAAAAGCCCTTACATCTACTCCGCCGGTTTCTATGTACTCCTGTATCAGGAACGGCTGCTTCAGGGCAATCAGGGCATCAAGCATGGAAGAGGCTGCTGCAAAACTCTCTGCAAACATAACTCCTTTTCCTTGAGTGCCGTGGGGAAATTTCAAAACAATTGGATATCTAACTTCATTCAAGATTTTCTTCGCAGCCCTTGTTGAGGAAGCAAGATAGGTTGTTGGCATTGGAATGTTAAAGTGCTGCAATACAAGATGCGTTAATAATTTGTCATGCCCCAGGGTAAACGTTTCCGCCTTTATAGGCATATAAGAGGAGCGATACAAAGTTCGTGTAACAGACCTCAGCAGCGGAGCATACCTGAAGGAGCCCCTTGCATAAATGCAGCTGTACTGCGGCAGCTGCTTTCCTTCGTACATGACATCCGATTTGCCCGCTCCCAAGCTTACCTCAACATCCCTCAGGTCAATGCTGTCAACGCTGTCAAAATAATTCTTCATGGCTTCAATTATCATCAACGAGCTTTTGCTTCCCAAGGACATTACTGCTGATTTCATTTTCAGGTAAATTTAAGATAGATTTTTTATTTTATTTTTTATTGATTTTTATTTAATGTTTTTTCGTCAATGAGTTTCATGAATGTTTCATTTTGTCGGGTCTATCAAAAATCCGTCTTTCAGAATATTCTGCCCTATCAAAATCCTGTATTTCATATGAGCCCGGTCCGCTAATGTAAATTCTGACTTTATTTTTCTGCCTGCCAATTCAATTGTTGCCTCGATTATCGGACGCAATTTTGAGCCATGCGCTGATTTGATAAGCTTTGATTTTATAACAGGGCCTAGCTTGAGCTCAGCGGCAAGGTTTGTGTCAATGGAGCTTTTTGTTGCCCCTGTGTCTATCTTTGCAATCACGCTTTTGTTTCCTTTCGGGTGGCGCACACTAACCTTTTCAGCCAGCCCAATGACTATTCTGCCGCCCAAGAGTTTGTAACCACCCATAAAGCAATAGAAACAAAAATGGTTTATTAATTTATTGTTTTTATCTCTCCAAAATCAACCCAGCATCTTTTACCCCTTCCGTCTTCTTAATTTTTTCAAGCAGCTTCTTTATCCTGTCGATTTTGCCTTTTACAACAATCAGCTCCAGGCATGTGTGGTGGTCAAGGTATGTATGCATTGAGGAAACAATCTGGCAATGGTAATCATGCTGCAGGTTTGAGACATTCTTGCTGTAATGCCCAACTCTTTGGTCGTAAATGACTTTTATTGTGCCAATGAGCTGCTCATGGCGCTTATGGAACAGTTTTTCCCTTATGATGTCATTGATTGCTTCTGAACGATTGGTGTATCCATTCTCCTTTATGAATTTGTCAAATAACTTCAACAATTTCGGCTCGAGTGATATTCCCGTTCTTACTACTTTATCCATAATCAGTGATTTTACACATTTGTTTAAATAGTTTTCGTAACACGCTTTTAAAAAACGTAATATTTATATAAGCTTTGCTTATACTTATTTTCATGCTGGAACTGGTTTCACTTATGGCTCTTGCGCTTGTGCTTGGATTCAAGCACAGCTATGACTCGGACCATTTGATTGCTGTTTCAAACATTTTAAGGAAGGTTGATTCAGTGAAATCATCAATAAGGATTGGCTTCAGCTGGGCAATAGGGCACATGCTTACTGCAACAATTGTAACAACCGCGCTTTTCATTTTCAAAGAATCTTTTTTGAATAATGTGCTTCCACATCTTGGAAAAATTGCAGGGCTTATGCTTGTGGCGCTTGGAATCTTAAGCTTGTGGGATTTTTTCAGGCTGCATTCGCATATGCATTCGCACGATGGTATAATTCATTCGCATCCTCACATTCACCTTAAAAAATACAAGGATAAAAAACATTCCCATATTCACATGTTTGGAATTGGAATTGTGCAGGGGCTTGCAAGCAATGACGAGCTTTTGATATTGTTTGCTGCTTCGCTTGCCATTACTTCTATTGGCGGCTTGATTGCAGCTTTGGGGTTATTCAGCTTGGGGGTTGTCCTTGGAATGGTGCTGTTTGCAATTGCATTTTCATATCCATTGATAAAGCTGCACAGCGCAAAAATATACAAGTATGTTTCCTTTGGCACAGGCTCTGCTGGAATAGCCTATGGAACACTTATGCTGTTTGCACTTGCATAAAATGAGATACCAATTAGTTCAGAAATATGGTGAATTGAAAAAAGCAATCAAAAAGTTAGACAATGCCATAGTTGCCTTTTCAGGCGGAATAGACAGCGCTTTGGTGCTTAAAATTGCTTGCGATGTTCTAGGCGATAAAGTTGTTGCAGTTACTGCGGACAGCCCTTCATTACCGAGAAGAGAACTGGAAGAAACAAAAAAGATTGCGCAGCAGATTGGTGCAAAGCACCTGATAATAAATACAGAAGAAACTAAAAATGAAAGCTACCTGAAAAACCCAAGCAACAGGTGCTATCACTGCAAGTCAGAGCTATATGCAAAATTAAAGATTGTTGCAGCGCAATTGGGGATAAAAAATATTATTAATGGGACAAATTTTGATGATATTGGGGATTACAGGCCGGGGTTAAAGGCAGCGGATGAAAATTATGTTGTTAGTCCATTAAAAGATGCAAAATTTACAAAAAAAGAGATAAGAGATCTTGCAAAAAATCTTGGATTAAAAGTGTGGGACAAGCCAAGCAGCCCCTGTCTCTCTTCAAGAGTGCCATATGGGCAGGAAATTACATTAAAAAAGCTGTCAATGATAGAAAAAGCTGAGAATTTCCTGAAAGATTTTGGAATCAGGGAGCTAAGGGTTAGGCATTTTGGCAATATGGCAAGAGTTGAAGTCAATGAATACGATAAATCAGTAATAGATAATAATTTTTATTCAATACAAAAAAAATTCAGTGAAATTGGGTTCAATGAAATAACAATTTCAAATTTTAAAAGTGGAAATTTAAATGTGATGATAAATGTACGAGCAGAAGATTAAAAAAATTATGCAGGAAGTATCAAATAAAAAGCTTAAAATAGGCGAAGCCATAAAAAAACTTAAATTTCTTCCATTTGAGGATTTGGGGTTTGCAAAAATTGACCACCATCGTGCTTTGAGAAAAGGCTTCCCAGAGGTTGTTTTCTGCCAGAATAAAACTACAGAACAGATTGTCAATATAGTTAGAAAAATGGCGAATAATAACTCAGATGTACTTGCAACAAGGGCAACAGAAGAGATGTTTAATGAAGTTAAAAAGCACATTAAAAATGCACAATATAATAAAATTTCAAAAACAATTATTATTCAAAAAAACATAAAACAAAAAAAAGGAAAGATTCTTGTTTTAAGCGCAGGCACTTCTGACATCAATGTTGCGGAGGAAGCGGCAATTGTTGCGGAAGCAATGGGCAACAATGTGGAAAGGCTATATGACGTCGGAGTTGCAGGGCTCCATAGATTATTAAGCAACAAAGAAAAATTGTCGGATGCAAACGTGATTGTGATTGTCGCAGGCATGGACGGGGTGCTGCCAAGCGTTGTCTCTGGATTGGTTGGCAAGCCTATTATTGCGGTGCCGACATCTGTTGGCTATGGGGCTTCCTTCAAGGGGATTGCGCCGTTGCTGACAATGCTTAACTCATGCAGCCCTGGCGTTGTTGTTGTGAACATTGACAATGGCTTTGGCGCAGGCTATTTTGCAAGCTTGATCAACAGGTGATTATAATGAAAATTGCCTATTTTGACTGCTTTTCAGGAATAAGCGGGGATATGATAATCGGCGCTTTGATTGACTTGGGTTTGGATGTTGATTTTTTAAGAAAAGAACTGGAAAAATTAAATTTGAAAGAATATAAAATTGAATCTAAAAAAATCGTTAAAAACGGGATTGCCTCAACAAAATTTGATGCAATCATAAAACATCGACATCATGAAGAGCGCAATTTGAAGGAAATTAATAAGATAATAGACAATTCCAAACTAGGCAACGAACTTAAAAATACAATTAAAAAAATATTCTTAAAAATAGCTAATGCAGAGGCAAAAGTACACAAAAAGCCAATTGATAAAATTCATTTTCATGAAATAGGAGCAATAGACACAACAATCGATATTGCGGGCGCAGTTATCGGATTGAAAAAATTAGGAGTAAAGAAAGTATATTGCTCTAAACTTAATGTCGGCAGCGGGTTTGTTAATTTTTCTCATGGAAAATTTCCAGTTCCAGCACCTGCAACTGCCGAGATTTTGAAAAATATTCCAATTTACAATAATAATGTTGAAGCAGAGCTTGTCACTCCAACAGGAGCTGCAATAATAACAGCCTTAGCAGAAGAATTCGGAGAGATACCTCCAATGAAAGTTGAAAAAATCGGCTATGGCGCTGGAACAAAAGATCTTGAGCAGCCAAATGTGTTAAGAGTTTTTTTAGGAGAAATAGAAAATAATGGTAATGAAGCAATCAATGTTATTGAAACAAACATTGACAATATGAATCCTGAAATTTACCCTTATGTTATTGAAAGGCTGATGGAAAATGGCGCTTTAGATGCTTATCTCACAAATATAATAATGAAAAAGGGACGTCCGGCAATTAAACTAAGTGTTTTGGCAGAAATTAAAGATACAGAAAAATTAACTAATATTATTTTTGACGAGACAACAACGCTTGGTGTAAGGATTTTTACTGCAGCAAAGAAAAAATTGAACAGGGAAATCAAAACCATCAGAACAAGGTATGGAAATGCAAGAGTCAAAATTTCAAAATTAAACAATGAAGTGAAAAATGTAATGCCTGAATATGAGGACTGTGTTAGGATTGCAAAAAGCAGGAAAATTCCTTTGAAGAAGGTTTATGAGGAGGTGAGAAAGTTAAAAATGTAATTTTATTTTCTATAAACATGTAGGCAACGACGTAATTTAGAGTTTGAATCTGGTGGAATAGTTCTAACATAAGTCAATCCTTCAAATTCCCTTATACCACTTGTAATCGGAATCCACGGAAAGTCTTCTAAGATGAATATTGTACCTCTTGGAGATTGTTTAGCTATTTTTGCGGCAATATCCTCATGGTTATCTATATAATTAAACACTGTTGCAATATCTTCAAACATGACTCCAGCCCTACGATAAGTTCTATCTTTAGTAAAATCCCCTCTCGTAAATACCAAAGGTGTCCCATTAATCATAGAATATTCTTTTAGCATCTTAATAACAGCTCCACCAAAATCAAAAACTTCTCTGTCATATTCTATTCCAATGGATGGTATTCTGTGAACTCCTGCAGTCAATGCTGTTACTCTACCATCTCCGCAGCCAGCGTCTAAAAACCAGCCAGATTGATTAACTAATCCATCGGCAAGTAACTGCTCAATCCCAACATTAATGCCATCAATATTAGAAGCAGCGAATAAGCCACTATGAAAGAATCCAATGCGAGTTTTTTTGCTATATCTTCCGTTAAGAGAATGTTTATTCTCAACATCAGCATAAAATCTTTTCAATAATTCAAATTTTGCTTTGGCATCCATAGTATAAAATTATATTATTTGATTTAAAAAGTTAAGTATTTAGAACTAAACCACCTCAAACAACTTCACAACTTTCTCTTTTCCCAATGCAAGAATAAAAGGCGCCAGTTTCGGCCCTCTCTCCTTGTTCAATAAAACTTTGTATGCTGCCTTGAAGAAATCAGGCGGATTTAGGTCCAGCTGCTTTGAAACTTCGTAAAATTCGTTGAACAATGATTTCTCATCATACTCTTTTTCTTTTAATAATTTTGCAATTTCGTGCAATGCTTTCTTCTCCTTTGCGCTTAATTCAATGCCTTTCGGAACGTGATTCTGCACTTCAAACTTGACTTCATCAGGGGCGTATTTCTTAAGCCAGTTTTTTGCCTTGTGCAGCCTTTCAAAAATTTTGTCATGCATCTCCTTGCTGTAATGTCCTGTCTTTTCCATGCTTTTTACCGCATCTTCCTCATTTGGGAATATCTGCGCAATAACCGCTGCATGCGAGAAGCTTAATTCAACGGGTTTTTGAATTTCTTTTCCGTGGCTTACTCCAAACAACCTTTTGTAATGCGCTTCCTCTTTTTTATTTTCCAGCTTTACATCGCCGAGATAAACTTTTGCCATTTGGTCATATTCGTCATACAAGTTCGGCAGGTCCTTCCAGGAAAAGCTTCTCGTTGTCATCAACCTTTTGTTGTAAAACATCCTTAGCAATTCAGAAGGCGCAACTTCCAGCCAGTCTTTTGGGTAGACGACATTGCCCACAGACGCTGACATTTTTTGGCTGTTAATCATGATATGCTCGTAAAATATCGGGACAGGCATCGGAAAATCAAGCACTTTTTCAGCTATCTCCCCATTGATCCACCATGCGCTGTTTGGAACTTGATACTCTTTTCCGGCGCCCTCGCTTGCAACCTGCCATCTCGCCCATTGCGCAGCCCATTCCGACTTCCACAGCAACTTTCCATTTCCTTTTAATGGATTGTTTTCCCCTTTAAATCCGCAGCCTTTTGCAGTTGTCGTCTCAAAATCATAATCCCTGCATATGTAGGTAACAATCCCATTTTCAAAATCGATAATATTAGTTGTGACTATTTTGCCGCAATTTTCGCATATTGGCGTCCATGGCGACCAATGCTCTGGAAGGGGATTTGTCCTGTACCTGTTTTGGATCTCCTTGACATTCTCTATTTTTTCAAGGATTTTTTTTATGTATGGGTTGAAATGCCCCTTTTTGTACTCTTCCCTCATTGAGAACTTCTCCATTTTTGTAACAACAAATTCATCGATAACCTTGAAATATTCTTCTGCGTGGTGCTCCGCATAGGAGCCGTGGCATTTCTCCTCGTCTGGGACATCTGTTACAGGCATGCCGATATATTTTTCAAAACCGGCAGGAATGCCTTTTGGCACTTTCCTTAGGGGATCCATATTTTCCGCAACCCAGATGAATCTTGTACTGACTCCTGCATCCATTAGTGCAATGACAACCGATTCGCCCCTTATAGTGTCGCTTAATCTCCCAATATGAAGAACTCCGGAAAGCGATGCCGATGTTTTTACGGTGTACTCGTCAAATTTTTTTATTTTTTTGTCAATGTAATGGAATTTCTCCCTGGAAAGTATTTGCTTTGCGAGCTGGTCCGCCCAGAATAACTCTTCGGTATTCTTATTGCTATGGTTATGATGCATAAAAAGAAAAATATATCAAATATTATATAAAGATTTTGGAAAAAAGAAGCAGAATCAATAATCTTATGCGAGGTATCTTAACATCAAATTAAAAAGCTGTTCTTGTGTTGTCAGAATCGTTCTATGTATTTTTTGTTTGTTTGTACCGATTGGCCATTCTAGCAAAACTTCAGGTATTCTAATTTCATTTCCATTAGGAGGGACTCTTGATAAGCTTCTTATGCAGATGCCATAAGGGACAATATTTTTCTGAAGTTCAAATTTTAAATTATTTAATTCTGCAATATACTCTTCTTTTAAACGGCTTTTATCTCTCTCATCCGCAGAATCTGTCTTAGTGGGGCCACTAACTATAAGGCCTAGGTGTAATCCACGATAATAAGAGGAGTATCCATTATTCAACTCAATTCTACGCCAACTATCCGGCTGTACAATTAATTGCCTGTTGTCTTTTACATACGTTGCTGTGCCTTCTGTTGCTGGAGAGTACTTAAACCCATCATGCAATACTAATAAAGGTATTGGACCCACACCACTCATAGAAATCCCCTCACTTGTCCTCAAAATCGCTCATCACATCGTTGAAACTATCTAAATCGTCCCAACTAAATTCTTCTTCATCCTCTTCTGAGTCTTCACCATACTCGAACAATCTATTCCTAATCATTGCAAATGCAAAGTTTTATATATTACTATATAAACATTATGTTATTATAATAACATTTAAGGAAATTGCAATGGTAACCATAAGCCACATTGTGAAGAAAATCGTAAGCGAGCAGGCTTTTGTAGAGGAAGGGCTGGCTAATGGGATAATAAGCATAGCAAATCTTGCAGAGCAATTACAGCCAAAGATTGAACATGAGCTGAATAAAAAAATCAAACTGCCCGCTGTTGTTATGGCGCTGAGACGCTACTCCGAGGAGATTGCGGAGCATAGGAAAAAGATGAAGGCGTTTGACTATGCAGGAGAGATATTGATGAAAACAAACATCTGCGATTTCACAGTTGTCAAGACGCCAAGCCTTTTGGCAAAGCTGAGAATAATCCATAATCTTGTTAATTTTGAAAGAGGAGACACTTTAAATGTGATTCTTGGCAACAACGAGGTAAGCATAATAATCAATGAGAAATACATTGAAAAGCTTGTTAAGTTCCTTTCAGGAGAAAAAGTGCTGAACAAAGAGCAGGGGCTTGTTGCACTGACAATAATATTCACGTCAGACGATTTTGTCCATACGCCCGGAGTCATATTTAATGCTGTCAGGAAGCTTGCATGGGAAAACATAAACATTTATGAGATAGTCTCGACAATGACGGAACTGACTTTTATTCTGAATAAGAAAGACTCGATGAAAGCTTATGAAGTGCTGCAGGAGATGGTGGGGAAATAAAAAGATTATTCGCCACCGGAAAACATCCAATTCGTAAACTGTCGTTCTGTAAATGGGACACCTCCTAAAGCAATATAAGTGCCAATTAAAGATGAATCAATTCTCTTCACAAGATCAATAAAATCGTCAGGAATTTGGCCTTGAACTATACTTAACAAATGCTGCCCATCTCCAATCTCTTTCATTTCCATTTTGACATCTGGAGCAACTCTTATTGTTCTTCTCGGGCTTGATAATTCAAAATTCGCATTTGCTACTTGAGAACCATCTTTAAATAATTTTAATAATCTCACTCTGTGGCTTCCACTTATATCAATTCTATACACGCTATCCAGCGGAGGATTGTCGCTCCTATTAGTTTGTATTAATAGAGAATCAACAAAATATTGGTCATGCCTGTAGTCCAACCTTAAGCCACCTATAAATAAAGTTTTTTGATCATCTCCATTAAAACCAAATCTTTCTATCAACCGCCTTAAATCAGGCGTTGCATTTTCTCTTTGGCGCACTTCACCTCCGCTTGATTTTTTTTCTTGTTCAGGAATCTTGCCAGGTTCTCCATGCTCTGAAATCTCTTTCATTATGTAATAAGCAGCCATATGCAAGTCAGCGTAACCAAATATTCTTCCTTCCTGCCTTGATTCATGTGATATAAAAGTATCAATTGTCGGTCTGTATATATCTTCCGGAAATAGTGCAGATATTCTATGGGGAAATAATTCTTTAAAAAATCCGTGTGCCCTCAAACTATTATGCAAAGTTTTATCTGCTTTCTTTAGCTGATGAGGAGCTAAATGATGTAATTCCATATGAGCCATATAATAGTCATATTCCGTGGCATATTCTCTATTAGTACCCCATCTTCTTCGATACCTCTGTCCTTTCGGAGGACCCATCTTTCCTTTAGGAATTATTTCCCATTTACCCTCTTTCTTAAGTTTTTGTGCTAATCCTGAATCTGCTTTGGTTAATTGAGTGCGTATTAAAGGATGAAGTTCAGGGTGAGCATTGTAATAATCAAGTCCTGTTGAAAAACCTCTATAATCCTTTGTCATTTTATTTTAATTAAATGGGCCCAACGGGACTTGCGATGCGCTAGCGTCGCCCGCTAGACACTATTCGAACCCGCGACCCCAAGATTTCTGCAAAGCTTAAGAGTCTTGTGCTCTATTGCCTAGCGAGCCAATTTTCCAATTGACAGCTTCCAGGCTGAGCTATAGGCCCAATAAGGATAATAGAAAAATAAGCAGTTTAAAAAATTAACTCAAGAAAGGCAATGCAGAAAGTTTTTTAAATGAATATTTAAAACTTGGATTAGTTGGGTTTATGAGAGCTAAAGTACTATGTTTGGATGATAGAACTGAAAAAGCATACATAAGGGCAATGAATGGAATGAATGTGCATGTTACTAAACATCGGAGATTGCCAGACTCAACAATCTCTGACCCATTCTATCGTGGATTCGCAGCAGCATACAATAATACACATAAAAGAGGAATTGGTTTAGGAATTTTAGAAATTAATGCATCTGACAAGCAAAAATATTGGGATGGTTATACTATTGGAGAAATCCAGAGGGGCGTAGATTGTATACGTTAAACCATCTTCAATTTTCCACTAACTTTGTCAACCTTCTCATCCAAATCAGGCCCTATGCCCAAGCAGGTTATCGTGCCAGGCTCAAGAACAGTATGCCCTGCATCTGTTATGAGTGCAGTTTTCAGCCCATTGTCTTCCGCCATCTGCTTGTACTTAAACAACTCCTTTTCATCCTTGACTTTCAATACAACTTTTTTTCCGCCTTCTTTCTTCCACAAGTCAACAATTTTTTTGTCTGATTTGATAACTGCATCAACAGACGCATGGCTGCATTGCGCAGCCAGCTTACCTTTCGGCAGCTTTAAGTCATCTCTGACCAAAATAACCTGCTTGTATTGCATTGTTTAACTTTAAAAGCGGTTTACTTTCTTCACTTGCTAAATCACAAAGTCGCTCTCGTTTCTTGATTTAAATTGTTTTAGTATTGATGTAACTAAATTATTGTTTTATTCTTTGTTTTTAATACTTTCTAATGCTAAAATTATTTTATGTAATCACTCAAGCTTACTAAACAATCTTTATATATTTTGAAATATTACAGTATATATGCAGAAATTAGAGAAACTGAAGGAAAAAGGCGCTTATTTTGAGGGTTCTAACAAAAAGTACCCCGATGTGGATTTGCCAAGGTGGATGCTGCAGCAGGAGGAAGAGGAATAATTCTATAGCTTAAGCAGCTCCCCGTCAAAATAAATCTTAGGGTTCTTAAAAACCTGGTCAAGATGGATAATTGCATAAATATTGCCTCCAAACCAGTAATTGGAGCCGATGCCTATATGCGCTGTTCCCAATGTCTTGTCATCAACAATCATTGCGCCTATTATTGAGGCATTTGGATTCAAGCCAATGCCAAGCTCGCAGATTCTCCTTACATTGCCGGGGTTTTTTGCAACAGACGCTGCCCATTTCAGGGTATTTTCAAGCTGCTTGGCTTCTTCATGTCCTTTGATTTCAGTTATATTGCCGT
>JACPMT010000060.1 GCA_016185815.1 Candidatus Woesearchaeota archaeon | reverse complement strand
CAAAAGCTTAATTTTATTTATTAATGCTGTTTTGTTTTTCATGGTGGACACCTTCACTGTCCACCCCCTGTTAGTCTAACGACTAACAGCGGTTATATTTAAGATTTGGGACAAAGCCCCAAAAACCTCAACCTTTAAAAATTAGGTAATTTTCTGTAGTTTATTGCTCCTGTGGTGTAGCCCGGACAATCATACCGGCCTCTCGCGCCGGTGACCCGAGTTCAAAATTGAAGAAATTCAAGTGAAAGTCTCGGCAGGAGCATTTATTTCTAAACCTTTTTAAAGCCATTTTCATTCCTACTATTTAATGGCAAAAACATATACAGAATTAGAGGCATGGGCTATATTCATAGGCGCATTGGTTATCGGCGTTGTTTTGACAAGCGTGTTCTGGGCTTTCATAACAATCCCGGAAGATGTCAGGAAGATAGAAAAAGAAATCGAAAATGCGACTAGTGAAACCTTTAACATAGAAAAGCCAAATGACTTCATTACATTCTGCGGCAAGGTTGACGGCATTCCAAACTGGGACGATAAGGGGTTCAGGCAGTGCATTGTCAAAGATTCTTCAGAGAAAAATTTAATAGTTATGAACTTGTTATGCAAGAAATTCAACCTGAGCCTGAGCTATGGCTCTTTTGGTGTTAAATGTGAAGGAAAAACCTGAAAAAAGAGTTTTATGCGAAATCTGCAGTACAGAGATGACTGAAAGGCACTGCAGGCTTGTTTGCCTGAACTGCGGGTTTAAGTGGGATTGTTCTGACCGTTAATGTAAAAGTTTTAAAATAAAGCTGTTATCCTTAGATACGCCAAGGTGGCAGAATCCGGCTATTGCGGCAGTCTCGAATCTGCAAAGACAACTGCTGCCCGCAAGGGCTTCTCGGTTCAAATCCGGGCCTTGGCGCTTAATTCAAAATGCCAAATCAAACAATATCATTATGCATGATAACCAAGAATGAAGAAAAATACCTGGAGCAATGCTTGAATGGTATTAAAGACATTGCTGATGAAATAATCATTGTTGACACAGGCAGCACGGACAAGACAAAAGAGATAGCTAAAAAGTTTAATGCCAAGATTTTTGACTTCAAATGGACTGATGACTTCTCCGCTGCAAGGAATGAAAGCATCAGCCATGCAGCAAAAGACTGGATACTCGTTATCGATGCTGACGAGGTAATTGAAAAAGATGACTTAGGCAAAATAAAAAACATGATTGAAAACCCAAACGATTTTGCTGGATTTCAATTAGAGCAAAGGTCTTACATAAACAATTTCTTTGAAGGGGCTGTGAAAAATGATTCTGATTTTGAATTAATAAAGGACTACCAATTTTATATTCCCCATAATTTAGTCAGATTATTCAAAAACGGATTAGGATTTTACTTTAAGCACAAAATTCATGAATTAATTGAAGATTCAATAACTGAAAAATACCTGAAATACAAAAAGATTGATGTTGTGCTGCACCATTTCGGCTCTTTGAAAGATGAGAGTTTAATAAGCAGCAAAACAGGGCAATATTCAAAAATAATCCTAAAACAGCTGGAGGAAAATCCAGACAGCGCTCGCTACAATTACCAGGCAGCCAGAATGTATTCTGGAATAAGCGATTTTTCAAATGCTTTGAAGTATTTTGAGAAAACTGCAAAGCTAAACCCGAATTACAAGTTAGTTTTTTCCGAGATAGCAAAGATATACCTACAGATGAACGACAAGAACAGGGCGATAGAGTATTTTAAAAAAAGCATGAAATACAATTCAGACAATCCGAGCCCTGCGAATAATCTTGCAGTTGTTTATATGTCAATGGGAAAATTCGAGCAGGCAAAAAAAATTCTTGAAGAGCAGTTAAGGAAGAATCCTGACAACAAAGCGCTGAAATATAATTATGAAAAGGTTTTGGAAAATTTAAAATAAGGCTATCTCCACTTTATCGAGCATCCAATCGCAGGCGTCAATTCTATAGAAACTTTTTGATTATGTACTAAAGATTCAATCGCGTTTCTCAAATCTGTTGTCTGCACCAGGCTTGCGTCTTTCGGGCTGTTGTCTATCCTTCCATGGTATCTTAATGCCCTTTTTTCGTCAAAAACAAAGCACTCAGGAGTGCATTGGGCGCCATAGGCAGAGGCAGTTGTCTGGTCCTCATCCCTTAAATAAGGAAAGTTCAGCTTTTTCAGCTTATTCATCTCTATCATTTTCTCGAAGCTGTCATCAGGATAATTTATTTCATCATTCGCATTGATGCCTACAATTTGCACTCCCTTAATCCCGAAATCGCTTTGGATTTCCCTTATCCTTTCAATTGAGCCCTGAACATAAGGGCAGTGGTTGCACATGAAAACAATTGCAACTATCTTTTTACCCCTGAAATCATTTAAGGAGTATGCTTTCCCGTCAACCCCGGGCAGGCTGAAGTCCGGAGCCTTGTCGCCTATCTTCAATTTTAAATCACGAATGTCCATTTCCATATTGCTCAATACAAAAAATATTTTTGTAATTTATAAATATTGCGGGGAAAGTGAAGCAGGATTTTCTTCCAGTTTCAAAACTCTGGCAGTTCTATTGCAATACGTCCTTATAAAAGTTGCCCTATGCTCAGCAAGTTTTGTTATATCCTCCACTGTGGTACTGCTTCTTCCAGAATACTCGGATAATCTTCCTGTTCGTATATGCTGCTTGTAGCTTATCCTGCCGTTTAACAGCAAAGGCACAATGTCTTTTCTGACAGAAGTGTATTTTAGCCAAAGAGCATACATTTGATTATTGTATAAATCAGTATAGTTCAAAACCTGCGGTGTTATTTCTACATCGTCCAGTGTAGCGTTTAAAAATTCTAAAAAGCTTCCAAATTCCTTTTCTATTGTTTGTGCGCGCTGCAAAGACGTTGCAAGCCGTTCTACTAATGCTCCAATCATTGTGCTCACCTAAAAATATGCCGCTGGCGGAATTTGAGTCCACGACCTCTACGTAACCCAGTTAGATTGAGTCAATCATCGGTTTTTATTACCTCAGAGCTCAAAAATATGAGCATCGCTAAGCTTATGCTTTGTAGCGCTCTAACCAGGCTGAGCTACAGCGGCATCGGCAAAAGAATAAGATGTTGTTTTATAAAAGTTGCTTTTTAAAGTTTTATGATTAAAGTATTATTGGCAAACCTTCGGTTGAAGTGTCAAATCTAATTTCACCTGCATGAAAGCCCCTAACCAGTGACGGAACAAGTTCTGCAGGCGCAATGACGTCCCGATATTTTTTAAAGTACTCCTCAACTCTTGGATGATATTTTGAGGGATAAGCTATATCACCTTCTTCAAAATCAATAACCCCATCAAGCCAATAGCCCAGGCGATAGTAGACTCCGACAATTGGGAATTCGCATACCCCAAAAAACCATTTTTTAAGAGAAAAATGCTGTGTACTGGATAAGTAACCCTGATCGCTAATTGTAAGCGTTAGCGTTGTTCTATGCATTACAGGGCTAACTAATGTTTGGCCTTGTGTCATAAATCTGCCAAGACGCATTACTGTATTTTCCACTATCTTATCCTTTCCTTCCAAAAATTCTTTTACTTTAACATCTATTGTCATTTTTGAATATTAAAAAATTTCAAATAAACTTCCTTATCTTATCAGCGTATTCTTTTATTTCATCGCCTTCGTACTTCAAGTGGCTCCATTTAATCCTTAGCCTGTCTTTTTGAAACCTCGGTATCAGATGGATATGGGCATGGTTTACAACCTGCCCAGCTTCCTTGCCGTTGTTCATCACAATGTTAAAGCTTCCGTTTCCAAAGCTCAACGACAAAGCTCTTGCGATTTTTTTGGCTGCATTTATGGTTGCAACCAAATCATCCTCATTCATTTCAATCAAAGTTTGAGAATGTTTTTTCGGAACAACAAGGCAGTGCCCTTTGTTGGCAGGCATTATGTCAAGAAAGCTGATTACTTTGTCATCTTCGTACACTCTTGCTGCAGGTATCTTTCCGTCAACAATCTTGCAAAATATGCAGTCTTCCATTTTTAGTTTTTATGCAATACTTATTTTATAAAAGGATTTGTCACTATGACATCATTGTTACTTTTCTTTGGTACGATGTACTTATTCTCCCAGCTCGTGCCCCTGCAAGTCTATGAAGTTCTTGATGAATCGGTAATGCGGCGTTTTCATAGTCGTTAATCTTATACCTATCAATTGGCTCAATCAACCTAATCGGTATTCCTAAAAGTCGCATTAACCCCCTTTTCGCTAATGCTGAATAGACAATTCTGGTTTCTCTATGGGGGAGGATTCCAACAAGCGCCGCTTCGAAAGTAATTGCTATAGGAACATCCGGGTCGGTCCTTGCCAAAAACTCTTCTAAACCCTCAGTATCATGACTCATCTGTTTTTACCTCTTAACCTCAACAAACTCCAATTTATCATTTTCAACATCAAGCAATGCAATTGTATATGGATAAATCCTGAATAACGCCCCCGGATTTATGACTCTTGCCTTGCCTATTTTTTCGTCTCTTTTTATATGATTGTGCCCTGTCAAAATATAGTCATATTTATTGCTTTTGATTGCGCTGTCCAGTTTTTCTTTCTTTGTCCCGTGATAAACATAAAATTTCCTGCTTTTGTAGTCAAATTCCCTTTCGTCAGCCACTTCATCAAAACCGAATTCTTTTGCTTTTTCATTCAAGCCGATTCTTTCGCCGTCGTTATTGCCGAAAACAAGTTTCATTTTCAATTCTTTAAAATGCTCGAGCATAGGGGGAGATATTATGTCGCCGCAATGCACAACAAAATCAGGATTTTTTGACTTTAATATTTCAACAGCTTTCCTAGCTGCTTTCTCGTTCTCATGTGTGTCTGACATTATTCCTATCATTTTAATAAAATGGACCGGCCGGGAAATTCATGCTTTGCAATTTGAACCCGGAGCCTAAAGAGCAAGAGTAAAAATAATTACCCTAGTCACCCTAGCCAAGGGCGCATTATTCTGGAGCAATGCTTTACCAGATTTAACTACCGGCCCATCAAATTTGATAGAAAAGTATATTCTTTAAAAGATTTTCTTAAAAACAATAACAAATTCAATTAAAAAATTAAAAATCGAGAGCGACTTTTATAATTATTAGTGAAGAAAGTAAACCGTTTGTTGATCTTTTATTGAATATATAGGCGAGGCGGAGCGCAATGAGAGAAAAGCGACGCCGAGCACAAGATTTTGTGCCGAAGGCACGGATTGAAGAATTAAAAATTTATAAAAATTATAACCTTTATTTCGCAGCGAGCCTGACATCACCTTCATGCACTGTTTTTCTTCCCGAGTGCTTTGCTATTTGCGCTGCCTTTGAGGAAATCTTTACTGCAATGTCTGTCAGTACATCTGCAAAAGCGTCAACTCCGTCCTGGGAAACCCTTTTGGCGCCCGCTTTAATTAGGATTCTTGCGACTGACGCCTTAGGTATTGTAGAAGTTTTTCTTCCCATAAATCCCCCGTAAAATTATAAGGGAGAAAACCAAAAAGAACCCCTTCAGCCTTTGTGCAATCACTTTTCGTAGAACAAGTTATTTAAATAACTTTCTATTTTACCCTCAATTATGGAAGAAGCCCTAAGAGCTGCAATAAGAAAGTATGCCTTGCAGAACGCCGTAAAGTACAAGGGCAAGGCAAATCCAGGGGCTGTCATAGGCAGGGTTCTTGCTGAAAATCCCGGTTTGAAGGAGAAAGCGCAGGAGATAAGCAGGGAAATTGCCAAAGCGGTAAGGGAGGTTAACAGGCTGCCATTGGAAAAGCAGGAGAAAAATCTGCAGGAATTAGCTCCCGAGTTGCTGGAAAAGAAGCAGGAAGCAAGAGAAAAGGACATTTTCGGGTTTCTTGGCATTAGGGAAGGGCAAAAAATTGTTACAGCATTTCCCCCTGAGCCGAGCAAGTACCCCCATATAGGGCATGCGAAAGCCATAGTTGTCAACTACGAGCTTGCAAAAAGGCATAATGGGACATTTTACTTGAGGTTTGAGGACACAAACCCTGAGATGGTTGAAGCTGATTTTTATGACATGAATCTGGAAAATTACAGGTGGCTTGGGATTAATCCTGACAAGATTGATTACGCAAGCGATTTCATGGAAGAATTCTACAAGTACGCTGAGAAGATAATAATGACGAATCATGCTTATGTCTGCTCCTGCCAGCAATCTGCAATAAAGGAAAACAGGAAAAACGGCACAGAATGCGAGCACAGGTACCAGCAGCATAATAAAAATCTCGAACTGTGGCATCAGATGTTCAAGGCAAGGGCCGGCAGATATGTACTAAGATTGAAAGGGCACATGCAGAGCCCAAACACAACTTTGAGGGACCCGGTCATATTCAGGATTATAGATGAAAGCCACCCAAGAAAAAAGAGAAAATACAGGCTATGGCCGAACTATGACTTTGAAAGCGCCATAATGGACGGCATAGAAGGCGTAACTCATCGCCTGAGGAGCAAGGAGTTTGAATTAAGAAACGAGCTGCAAAGGCTGGTGCAGACATTGGCTGGCTTCAGGGAAACTCGCATTTACGAATTTGCAAGGTTTAATCTTGAAGGCGTGGAAAGCTCAGGCAGGGTTATAAGGGAAAAGGTGCAGAAGAAGCAGCTTATAGGCTGGGACGATCCCTCATTGACAACACTGGCTGCTTTGAGAAGAAGGGGCTTTTTGCCGGAAGCAATAAAGGAATTTGTTCTTTCAACCGGCTTGACAAAGACAGAGGCTGTTCTTACATGGGATGACCTTATAGTGCACAACAGGAGAATGCTTGACTCAAGATGCAACCGCTATTTTTTTGTTGAAAGCCCGAAGGTAGTAAGGATCGAGAACGCGCCTGAGCAGGTTGCAGAATTAAAATTGCATCCCGAGCATCCAGATAGGGGCATGAGAAAATTCAAAACAAAGGACAAATTCTATGTATCTGAAAAGGATTTCAAGGAATTTAAAGATGGGAAACTTGTAAGATTGATGGATTGTTTAAATTTTATCAAGAAAAAAAACAAGCTTGTATTTGACTCGTTAGGATATGAAAAATACAAAAAGCAAGGCGACAAAATAATCCACTGGCTGCCTGTGCAGAAAGACTTGGTCAAGGTTGAAGTCTTAATGCCTGACAAAAAAATTGCAAAAGGGCTTGCAGAGCCGATGGTTAAGAATTTGAAGATTGGCGATATTGTGCAATTCGCAAGGTTCGGGTTCTGCAAATTAGACAAAAAAGAAAAAGATAAATTAATGTTTTGGTATACGCATGATTGAAAAACAATATCAAAATAATTCAATAAAAAACATTAAAATAAATTAAATAAATAAAAAACTAGAGCGACTTTTAAATGTAGGGTGAAGAAAGTAAACCGCTTGTGAATAAAAATGACCAAATCCGTAATCGTTAAATCCCAAGTCAAGGAACTCGCAAAGATAGACAGCAAGCCGTTGAGCGTTGCAGAGGAATTTTACAAGGCTCTTGAAGAAAAAAACAAACAATTAATCCAAGAAGCCTGTAAGAGGGCAAAGTTGAATTCCAGAAATACGCTGATGGCAAGGGATTTGTGAAATTCATGAATGATAGTACCTATGCACATCGACCTTTTCCCTTATTTTTTTGTCTAATGCAGTAAGCCTTTGCTGCCTTTTTGCCTTTTCAAGATGCAGGTGCTTCATCTGGTTTTTTATGTTGTCCAATGAGCCTGTAAGCTGGGATATCTTTTCATTATTCTCGCTTGTTATGCTCATTTTTTCCTCCCTTTCATTCCTCAATTCCTGTTCCAAGGCATTTATCTGCCCTTTTAGCGCTTGTGTTTCCTTGTCTTCCGGCTTGAAGAATTTTGCATATTTCCTTTCCCAGTCAAGCATGTTTTCAATCTTTTTCTTTAGTCTGTCTATGTCGCTGTAGCTCAGGTTCATCCTTATTATGGATTTCCTCATCCTTTGGAGATGGCTGTCAACATCCTCCTTTGCTTTTTTTCTCTCAACATAAACTCTTCCTATAAGAAAGAGATGCTTTGCAAAGTGCCTGAATGATTTTGAGGTTTGTATTTGGTCCATTTGTGAAGCTTATTAATCTTCATTAAAATGTTAGTTAATATATTTTCAACGCATTAAACAATTTGCCATTAAATATAAAAAATTTCAAAATTCACTTCTTAAACATTCCAAACAGCCCCTTTTTCTTTGGCTCTTGATCCAAGAGGAAAGGCTCTTCCGGAAAATTCAGGTCTGGAGTTGGTTCAGGCTCCATTGGCGGCATCGTTCCGAAATCAGGAGGTGGCATAGGCTGAGGAATTGAAGGAGTTGCCATTTGCGGCGGCGCCATCATCGGCTGCCTCTGGACTGGCTCCGGCCTTGGCTGCCACTCGGGCTTCATGAATGGCCTTGGCTTGAATAATTGCTCTTCTTTTGGCTGGGCAAACATTGATTCCTGCCTTTCTTTTGCAGGCGCTGCAATCTTTTCCTTTATCATCTCGACAATTGCAACCATGCCTTCTGCAATAGTCCTGTTTTGCTCAATAAGCTTGTCAAGTTTTGAGATAATCATCTCGTGCTTTCTTGCTTCTGACTCATATTCCCGCTCTTCAAGCCTCATCTGCTCTGTTGCCGCGCCAAAAACCTCAAGCATATCTGTCATTGTCTGCGCCAGTTTCTGCACAGCATCGTAAATGTCTTTTGCAGGAACGTCTTTCCTGCCTTTCATGCCCTCCAATTCCCTTTTTAACTCAGAAATATCCTTGTACGGAACAAACTCTTCTTCAGCCATGTCAATCAACCTCTTTTTTTAAATATGTTAAATCCACCCTAATAAAACAACAAGAAGAACAGATGTATATAAAGATTTTGGAATTTTACCAGTTTTTACCCACAAGCAAATCTGTAGGATCAAGTTTCATTCCATTGGGTAATTTCATTTCTAGAGCACTTTTTGCAGCAGGAATCATTGGGCGCACTGATTGGGGTAGCATTTTTACCTCTAACAAAGCGTTGCCTCTGTATTTTACAAAGTCTTCAGAAATAGCCCTGTTGCTTCCCGTATTTCCGTTTCTGTAATCCACAACAAAATATTTGAATTGACTTGCAAGAGCTATGTGCTTAAAATATTCATCTGGCGCTTCTATAGCCGTTGCTGTCTTTCTTTGCTCCCAAAACTCATCTTGCCAAAAATCTACCATTCCTAATGAATTATCTCTAAATATTATTTCCTTAACCCCTGGATATTGACCATCTCGTGCAAGTTGCCATGCCATTAGTTTGGCTCTTTGGTCCATTATTGCACTTCCATCTCCATTAAAAATATAGACCTGCCTACTTGGATCAGCAAAACCTGCACCAACAGCAAATGGCATACCTGTCCCCATAACTCCAAGGCCGCCAGAAGTTAATAACATTTTCATACCAAGTTCAGGGTCAAAATCCCAGAATTCTGCTAAAAACATTTGATGAGCTCCAACACCTGTTGTGATATAAGGTTCTTTTGGTTCATATATTTTTACAAATTCTCTTATTTGTTGTATTACTTTTCGTGGAACATGGGTTGGCATCGGATATTTTTCTCGCCATGCATAAATTTGATTAAGCCATCTTTCATGAGTTAATTGTGGCAGTTTTTCTAGCAAATAGTGTAGTGCCTTTTTAGCATCCATTTCAATTTTTTGAACTCTTTGGGCCATGACAGTGCTTATTCCGGGGTAATTTGGCTCAATCCAGAAGATTTTTGCGTCTGGTGCAAATTTTTTTGGATCTCCTATTATTCTGTCATCTAATCTTCCTCCAACATATACAACTAAATCAGAATTATAGATTGCCAAATTGTTTTCTATAGGGCCGTGCATACCTGGCAATCCAAGGTTTAGTCTATGCTTCCTAACACCACCTAACAAAATTAAAGTTGTTTCCAGCGGCATATCAGCCCTTTCTACTGTTTGAATTAATTCCTCTGCAGCTCCTGCATTATAAACACCGCCCCCTCCTACCCCTACTGGTCTCTGTGAAACTTTTACTGCTTCAACTAAATTATCCAAATTAGTTGTTTTAACTTCAACTCTTCTATAAACTTCAGGTTTTTTAAGTTGTACATCAATTAGAGGAACCTCATCTAAATGTTTTAATTTAGCTTTTTGAAATTGCGCGATAGGGCTTGGAAATTCAATTACTATAGGACCTGGTCGGCCATTTTTAGATAGATAATAAGCTGTTTTTAAAACGCTCTGGACTTCGTCAGGATCTTTTATTCTATGAGTCCACTTTGACCAATAACTAAATGGCTCAACCATTACAGCGCCTTGAAATGGTTCATCTTCTACTTCCATTACTTCATTTGGAACTTGACCAACAGTTACAATTAAAGCGTCACTGTCAGAATGCGCATCTTTTACAGGTGTGGCCGAATTTGTGCCTCCTGGACCTGAAGTTACTATCAGCAAGCCTGGTTTTCTAGTCACTTTAAAGTACGCCTGCATTGCATGGCCTAAGTCTGATTCTGAAGTTCCAACCCTCAATTGAATTTTTTTAGACTGGCCTATCTTATCAATTAGATCTATGCATCTACCGCCGATGTAAACACCAATCATTTCCACCCCTAGCATTTCTAAAGTATATCGATAGATTTCGCTAGCAGTTAATTCTTGTCCAATTGGCCACTCATTAACCAAATGTTCGAGTGTACCAATTTTATGATTGGTTTCTACAATGGCCATTTCACTTCTCCCTAAACTCTTCCATTTTGTCTTCGAAATTTATTGTTTCAAAATTTGATTTCATTTTGTTTTACCTCCATTTTGATTTATAGTTTTGTCTCATATTGTTTTGAATGCAAAGGCCAGAACATAAATCGGCCCTTACAAAATAACGATAATAATCACTAACAGAATTGAAATACTCAAAATTGAAAATGATTTTAATGTTTTATTTTTGTTCATTTTATTTGGGTCCTAAATGAAGTTGAGTTACATCATCTGCTAACCTGTATATCTCATCTGGTTGTATTTCTTGTTTTTCCCTGCCAAGAGTTTTGTAACCGTTCTGTTCTGCAGGTCCTGTGTATACCACAACAACATATGAGTAACCATCAGCAGTATGTCCTATGGTCCTTAATTTAAAATATCTGTTTGTAGATTGAGGTAATGGAACATCTACTTGTTTTCCATTTATAACAATCGGAGTTTTTGTAATTCGCTCCAATCCTCCATCACTTTGCGGTTTAATTTGTATAGCCATATTTTTTGTCACCTTTAATCTTTGTAAGAAATTTTAAAAGATGTAAAGGCAGCTTTTAAGCCACCAGAATCAGCACTAGCAAAATCACAGAAATTCTTAAACTTGGTTTATTGCTATGTGCCATAATACGGTGATTAATTAGGTGGTTATATTTAAATGTTTTGGTTTTCATGTTTGATTATTGTTTTTATTTTAATTCTTATTCGTTATTGAATTTTATTTTTAATGCTCGGGATAAGGTTTATCTTTATTTTTAAAATATTCTCTTTGTCTAGCACCGCCCCTTATTTCTAGAACTTCTGGTGGAGTATTTTCTCTCCATCCACTATAAACATATCCTTGCCTTTCTAGTTTAAGTAAAGAAGTGTATAATTTTCCCAAGGATAAAAATAATAGTTCTTTAAAACCTCCAGTTTTTATTCCCCTATCCTGCGCAAGTTGCTGTTGTACTTCCAAAGCGGTTTTCCCCCTATCAACATCTAATGTTTTGTAAATATCTCGTTCTGTTATTCTAGTAAATTTTGTTTTAAGCATATTGTTTACTTATGTTAATATTTTCACATCATGGGAGGCATCCCGCCCATTCCCATGCCCTGTGGCATCTGGGGCATCGGCATTTCTTTTTTGGTGCCTGCAACAACATCATCAATCCTTAAAATCATGATTGCAACCTCTGAGGCAGAGCTTACTGCCTGCGTCTTTATCTTCAGCGGCTCAATAACTCCCTTTTGCCAGGCATCAATCACTTTGCCTGTGAAAACGTCAATGCCCGCCCATTTCTGCTTTTTGTCATGAGCTGCCCTCAGGTCAGTCAGCACATCAATAGGGTCCAAGCCGGCATTCTCTGCCAATGTCCTTGGGATTACTTCAACTGCCTCTGCAAATTTTGCAGCAGCAAGCTGCTCTCTCCCGCTTAATGATTCAGAAAACTTCCTTAATTGCCTTGCAAGCTCTATTTCTGTTGAGCCAGCGCCTGCAACAACCTTGCCGTCTGTCAACGCAGCTGAAACATCGCCTATTGCATCTTCCATTGCCCTTTGGATTTCGTCAACAACATGCTCTGTTGAGCCCTTTATCAGGATTGTAACCGACTTAGGGTTTTTGCATTCCCTTACAAAAGTCATATTATCATCAGAAATCTTCACTTCCTCTACCAATCCAGCTTTTCCTAGGTCTTTCTCGTTTACAGAATCCAGGTTTGAAACGATTGAAGCGCCTGTCGCTCTTGTCAAGGCTTTCATATCAGACTCCTTGACTCTGCGAGCTGCATAAATTCCTTTTTTTGCAAGGAAATGCTGCACAACATCGTCAATTCCTTTCTGGCAGAAAACCACGTTTGCATTTGACTTGGCGATTTTATCAGCCATGTCTTTCAGCATTTTTTCTTCCTGGTCAAGAAATGTCTGCATTTGAGAGGGATTTTTTATCTTTATTTTTGCGCTTGTTGTTGTGTCCCTGATTTCAAGGGCAGAGTCAAGCAGCAGAATTTTTGCGTTTTTCACGGATTTTGGCATTGAAGCATTAACCCTTTCCTTGTCTAGGACAATCCCGTTAATCAACTCTGTTTCATCAATTGCACCGCCATGCTTTTTTTCCAATTTTATATTGTCTTTGCTGATCATGGCAAGATTATTCTCCCTTTCCATCACTTCCCTGACTGCTTTTACAGTTATCTCGCTCAATTTTTCCTTTGCAGTCTCGGCGCCCTTGCCTGTCATCGCAGTCATTGCAATCTGCTTGAGCATTTTGTCGTCTTTTTCGGAAATCGGCTCTGCAATGCTTTCCAGGATTTCGTTTGCTTTAATCGCAGCAAGCCTAAATCCTCTGGCAAGAATTGCAGGATGAACATTTTGGTCCAGAAGCTCTTCAGCATTCTTCAATAGCTCTCCAGCCAAGACAACTGCTGTTGTTGTCCCGTCTCCAACCTCATCTTCCTGTGTTTTGGCTACTTCAACAATCATCTTTGCAGATGGGTGCTCAATCTGCATTTCCTCAAGAATTGTGACTCCGTCATTTGTTATAGTAACATCTCCAAGAGAATCAACAATCATCTTGTCCATTCCCTTTGGGCCGAGAGTAGTTCTAATGGTTTCTGCCACTATCTTGGCAGCCATGATATTAGTTCTTTGCGCGTCTCTTCCTACGCTTCTCTGCGTGCCTTCCGGCAAAATGAATATTGGCTGTACCTGATTTGACATTAAACCACCTATTGTATATTTTTAATTAATTTTATTTAACAATATGAGACCCATGCGCTTCTAAAGAAGTTAAATGGGTGCCCCTCATCTTCTGTATTTGTACATATCTGGTTCTATATAAAGCTTTTGGTTTATTGTTATTACTAAATAAAGGTAAAGAATGGAAAGGTTTAAAAAGGGTATAACTGTCCTAGAGTGTATGGACAAAAATTTAGCTGAAAGATTAGTTTCTGAATTAGAAAATCATCCTCCATTAACTCCTAATGTATTACCAGATAGAGCTTATTTTATTGATTTATTAGCATCTACCGATGTACCTCCTTCTAAACAATTTTATGAAGAAGTTAAATCAAATCAAATTTATATTCCTGGTCATGACAGCGACCAACACCATTTTTTGTCTATTAGGAGAGTTCTAAGGAATCATTTAGCAAGTGACTACGAGTTATCTAAAATAAAAGAAGTTTATGAATGGGTAGTTTCAAATTTAGGTATTCACGACTCAGATATTTGGACAAGAAAGCTAAGGGCAAGTGAAGAGTTAGTAAAGATGATGACTCAATCGGCAGTAAAACATGGACAGCCATACTCACTTTTAGGAAAACTTGAAACTTTTGAGGACGTACCAAAAACAGTTGAGGTTACACCACTGGTTGTGATACTTTTTGCTCAAGATTTGCAAAAAATAACGGAATGGGAGAATTCAAATGCTAGACCATATAGAGACACCTTATTTGGTATGATAAGGATGAGTAGAAGCAGGTACTTAAGAAGTTAAACGACTTATTCTAGTGTTCTTTGATAATGCTCCAATATCCTTGGCAGGATATGCGGAAATGTTAAAATTGCACTTCTGTGACCGCCTCTCAATAAGGTTGATTCATAATTAACCCAAGCCAAAGCTAACTCTTTGGCATATTTTAACGGCAATTCTCTATCTTTTAACCCATTAATCATTAGCAGCTTTTCACCTTTGTCTGGATTTGTATAGTTACATGGCTCAACATCCTTTAATTCAGCTCTAAGCTGCTCTCTTGTAATTGCATGTGAGGATGCGTAAGCTCTCAAATGTTTTGCGACAACATCTTCGGATTCAAAAACCATATCTGCAAGATTGCCTGCTCCCATAACAAGGCAAGCCGAAGAAACTCTCTTGTCAATGCCGTATACAATGCTTGCATATATTGCGCCCAGGCTGATGCCAATTATTCCAATTTCTTTTTCGGCAACAAAGTCGAGCATGCTTCTGACTTCTGCAACTGCTTGCTGGATAGTTGACTTAAAGGATTGAACATCTGTAATAAGCTCATCAATTGTTTTTTCCTTCGGACGCCTTGTCCCGCTTAAAGGAGTTTCAACCTCATAAGCGCTTATTCCGTTGGTTGCCAAGTAAGAAGCAATAACTGGAGCAATATTATAGCCTTGGACTTTATTTGGCCTGGTCATCCTTCTTTGCGGCAAAACAACAACAGCAAAATTATCTGAGGCTTTGTAATGCCTTACTCTAACAACATTATTTTCCGGCCATTCTGTTTCAATTGGCGATTTGAAGGTGCTTTCACTTATGTCAAGGTCTTTGTCAATTTTCAATGGTCTTTCCAAAAAATAAGAGGCAAGCCATTTACTTGTTACATTAAGCAATCTCCAACCGCTTATTTCCTGCTCAGGTAATTCAATTTTAGTTGGCCCAGATACTTTTTCCAATGTTTGGTGTTTGGTAAACATTTCAGATCTTTAGAAATAGCATTCGATTTAAATAATCATCTAAACTAAAACTCCTTCAGAAACCTTACCAATTCGTTAGCCTTCTCAAAGTCCATAAACTCCTCTTTTGTCATTGAGGGAATGTTCTTGGGCTTTTTCTTCTGGAAGATAACAAGATTGTCGGCATCTAATAATTTGGACAGCGACTCCATCTGCGGATTCACATTGTCCCTTACTCCCGTCAGTATCAATTCATTGTCTTTTCTTGAGATTATGTCAAAAGGGGTTTTCTTTGTTTCAGTTGCGTCAAACCCGAGCTCGACATATTTTCCTGACACCTCTGTCTCGAACTTGCTTTCCGGGTGCTCGCGCTGCATGAACACATTGACTTCATTGAAAACCTGGTGCCCGAACAGGTCATATAATTTCATCGCCCTGTTGATGGTCACCTCAGAATTCTCGCTCTCGTACTTGATTATCATCCTGCTTGTTACCCCGATCTTTTTTGACAGCGCATTCAGCGAATAGCCAAGCTCTTCCCTCTTCTCTTTCAGTTTCTCCCCCACAACAGACGCAGTCAATCCTGCCTGGCTTCTCCTGATGAACGGAAACCTGTTATTGACGCAATTGAAAAATGTGCCGGCATTCAGCGTGTGGATGTTGAATCTCGAATAGACAATGTTGTCCTCCAATTTGTTCCCGGCTTTCTCTGCAATTATCAATGGCGATGCGTTAATGTAGGACGCCACGCTGATCATCTCATCCGTGTACTGCCTGCTGATTGAATTCGCGTCCTCAAGAACCTTGATAAGAAGAATCTGCTCGTTCTTTCTTGCAAGCACGTCAAAGCAGGTCCTTGTCAGGTTTTTTGTTGTGTACCCCTTCTTCAGCAAAAAAATGCTTACTTTATCGAGCAGTGCCTGTTTCATGTTTAAAACAGAAAAAATTATTGTTTAAAAATGTTGTTATTTGCGTTAAAAAACAAAATATTATATACCAATTGTTAAATTAGTGTTTTATGAGAATAGCAATTTCCGGAAAGGCGGGCTCCGGCAAAAGCACCGTGGCAAAATTGCTGTCTGGAAAGCTTGGTTTAAAACATTATTCTATAGGGGACCTTATGAGGGCCATTGCAAGCGAAAGGAAATTAAGCCTGCTCCAGCTCAACAAAATGGCTGAGAAAGACAAGTCAATTGACTTCGAGCTTGACAACAAGCTAAAAGAGCTTGGCAAAACAAAAGACAATTTCGTGGTTGACGGCAGGCTGACTGCTTTTTTCATCCCGAATGCCGAAGTCAGGGTTTTTCTTGATGCAAATGACAAAGTAAGGGCAGAGAGGATACTAAAAGACAAAAGGCAGCAGGAAAAAAGCAAGAACTTAAAGGAAGCCATGGGCAAGATAAAAAAAAGGGAGGAAAGCGAAAGGAAAAGGTACAAAAAATATTATGGCGTTGATTACACAAACAAGAAATTATATAATTTTATAATAGACACAACAAAGCTGAATCCAAACCAGGTTGTAGGAAAGATAATCAAATTTGTTGAATCAAAGCAGAAATCTTTATAAATTGCCCCCTTGTTCAAAATCTAGTTCTAATGGCAATAGTAAAAAAGCACGATTTTGTGGAAATAGAGTATACTGGCAGGCTCAAGGAAGATGGGGCTGTATTTGACACAACTGAGGAAAAGGTTGCAAAGGAAAATAATGCTTACAGCAAAAATGCAGATTACGAACCCGCAGTCATATGCATTGGAGAAAACAATATCCTTAAGAATCTTGAAGAGCAGATGATCGGAAAGGAAACCGGGAAGGAGTACACATTTGAAGTAAGTTCTGACAATGCCTTTGGCAGGAAAGATGCAAAGCTGATACAATTGATACCAACAAATAAGTTCAGGCAGCAGAACATACAGCCAGTCCCTGGATTGCAGTTGAACATTGACGGCGTTTTTGGCATTATCAAGACAGTAAGCGGAGGAAGATGCTTAGTTGACTTCAACCATCCGCTTGCAGGCAAAGATTTGGTTTATCATGTTAAAATCAATAAAGTTGTTGAAGACAATAAAGAAAAAATAAAATCGCTTTTAAAAATGCACTTTCACATTAAGGATGCTGAAATTGAATTGAAAGAAGAAAGTGTTAATGTCCAATTAAAACAAAAAATGCCAAAAGAAGCGCAAGACGAGTTCAGGAAGATTGTTGAACATGCAATTCCAGATATAAAAAATGTGGATTTTACTATTCTCCAAGAGAGAAAATGAATAAATTTAAATAGTAGTTACAATCGTTTTTATGCCTAAAAGGGTGAGTTTGTGTCAACTATAATCGAGCAGGCAGTGGAAGCTGAGTTAAGCAATGAAAATCCTAAGCTACTTTCTATAGACAGGAAACAAGTCCATCAGGACAAAAGCGTCCAGGACATTGATGCAGAGCTTGAGCAGCTGCTTGCAAGGCAAAGGGCAACTATCAAGGTGGTTGGCTGCGGCGGCGGGGGCAATAACACAATCAACAGAATGAGCGAAGTAGGCATTGTTGGGGCTGAAACAATAGCTATCAATACAGATGCGCAAGACTTGCTTTACACAACTGCCAACAAAAAGATACTGATTGGAAGAGAATTAACAAAAGGGCTCGGCGCTGGCTCTGAGCCTAGGCTGGGAGAGGAAGCAGCCCGTGAGAATGAGTCAGACATTAAAAAAGCCCTTCAAAATTGCGATATGGTGTTTGTTACCTGCGGCTTGGGGGGAGGAACCGGAACTGGCTCTGCCCCTGTTGTAGCTGAAGTTGCCAAGAAGCTTGGCGCTTTGACTGTCGGGGTTGTCACAATGCCGTTTTCAATGGAAGGGCACAGGAGATATGAGAATGCAGTTATCGGCTTGGAAAAAATGGAGCAGGTTGCTGACACCTTGATTGTTATTCCGAACGATAAATTGCTTGAGCTTGCGCCTGAATTGCCGTTGCATACTGCCTTTAAAGTGGCTGACGAGATATTGACAAATGCAGTAAAGGGCATTGCAGAACTTGTGACAAAGGCTGGACTGGTAAATCTTGATTTTGCCGACATAAGGGCTGTTATGAAGGGGGGAGGAGTTGCCTTGATTGGCGTTGGCGAAAGCGACACAGAAAACAGGGCTGTCGAAGCTGTTGAGAAAGCCATTAACAACCCATTGCTAGATGTTGACATTTCCGGCGCAAACGGCGCCTTGATTAATGTGATTGGCGGAGAGGACATGACTCTTGACGAGGCAAGAAAAGTTGTCGAGACGATTACAGAAAAATTGGATGAGGATGCTCGCGTTATTTGGGGAGCCCAAATCTACAAGGACATGGAAAAGACAATAAGGACAATGCTTATTGTAACTGGCGTCAAGAGCTCGCAGATTTTTGGAAGCACAAAGAAAACAGCTGAAAAGAAAAAGAAAGAAATAGAGCAGCATCTCGGAATTGAGTTTTTGGATTAGATAAATTTATAAAAGATTTCTGAGTCATCTAGATACATAAAAAATTAAACATTAAAAATAAAAAATGGAAACAGAAAACACATCATCATGGCAGTACAAGATTAAATCCTTTATTATGGAATCTGTAAGAGTGCTGAAAGTCACAAAAAAGCCTGATGCAATTGAGTTCAAGACAATTGTCAAGGTAAGCGGGCTTGGAATTTTGATTATCGGCTTGATTGGGTTTGTTGTGCAGATGATTAAGCTGCTGTTTTTTTGAAAATCAATAACTTTATAAATAAGTGCCATTCAACAATACCCAAATTCTAGTTTCTTTTCTTGTTTGGAAAAGGGGCTAGTTCGTAAACTTGAATAAAATGACGCGTGAAGACGAGACAATATTTGCATTGAGGACAACGGCAAACCGGGAAGACCAGGTTATGGACTTTGTCGCAAGCAATGCCATAAAGAAAAAGATTGAGGTTTACTCCGTCATAAGGCCGCACGGCATGAGGGGCTATATTTTCATAGAGGCAGCCACAAAGACAGACGCGGAGCAGGCAGCCTTCAACATTCCTTATGCAAGGGGCATTTTGGCGCATCCTGTCAAATACTCTGAAATAGAGCACATGCTTGAGCAGGTGAAGCACGAGGTAAACATCCAGAAAAATGACATTGTTGAAATCATAAGCGGCCCATTCAAAAGGGAGAATGCAAAAGTCACAAGAATAGACAAGGTAAAAGAGGAAGTTGTTGTTGAGCTGCTTGAGGCAGCTGTCCCAATCCCGATAACAGTCAAGATGGACGCTGTCAAAGTCATAAGAAGGGAAACAGAATCAGCTTCTCCAGAAGACGAGGAAACAGGGGAAGAAGGATTGTAAAGGTTTTTAAACCGATATTTGTTACAATGCATAGGCGAGGCAAAATTAGTGGCAGAACAATTTTGCCGAGCACTAAAATTGCAAAGCGGATTGAAAAAATAATATTTCAAAAAATCTAAAATACCAAATAAAAAATGCCGAAAGAAAAAGTCGAGGTTTTGGTTGAAGGGGGCAAAGCAACAGCAGCCCCTCCGCTAGGCCCGGCTCTAGGACCAATGGGAGTCAACATAGGCCAAGTTGTAGGTGACATAAACAAGAAAACTTCTTCATTTCAAGGAATGCAGGTGCCTGTCAAGATTTTCATAGACAAGGAAACAAAGCAGTATGAGATTCTTATCGGAACTCCACCAGCTTCTGGACTGATAAAAAAAGAAGCTAACCTTGAAAAAGGCTCTGGCAAGGCAAAGCATGAAATGGTTGCTGACATTCTTATCGAGCAGGTCATTAAAATTGCAAAAATGAAGGAGACTGCAACATTAGGCAAGTCATTAAAGGAAAAAGTAAAAGAAATCATCGGAACGTGCCAGTCAATGGGAATCCTTGTTGAGGGCAAGCCAGCAAGAGAAACTTTAAGGGATGTTGAAGCTGGGCTTTTTGATGAAGAAATAAGGTTGGAAAAAACAGAGCTTACTGCAGAAGAGCTTGCAAAGCTTGAGGAAGAGAAGAAAAGATTGGCAGAAGAGCTTGCCAAGAGAAAGGCAGAGTTTGAGAAGATTGCCAAGGAGATTATTGCGCAGATGGCTGGCAAGGCAAGAGGCGAAATCAAGGCAAAGCTTGTCCAGGCAGGCATTCCGGATGACATGATTAAGGAATTATTGCCAGTCGAGGGTGTGGCAGCTGCTGCAGCAGGTGCAGAGGCAAAGCCGGCAGCAGGAGCAGCGCCAGCGGCAGAGGCAAAGAAAGAAGCTCCCAAGAAGGAAGAGAAGAAGAGATAAGCTTATTCTTTTATTTTTTGAAAAAGTATTTAAAGCTGGATTTAAAGAGTTAGTTTATGGCATTGGGAGATTACTTCACTTGGTTAAATGTAGGTGGAGCAGTTGCAGTTGTGCTTGTAATCTGGTGGATAATAAGACATTTCCAAAGTGGAAGAGTAGGTTTAGAAAGACACGAAATTGAGGAAGATAAAGAATTATTAAAGACTGATAAAGAAATCCGTGAATCTGCAAAAGATGAAAGGCAACATGCTGATACGCTTTGGAATTTGGTCAATTTGTTAGATAGCAGGCTAAGCCAGATGGGACTTAAAGAATCTGGAGAACGAAGTGAGCAGTATCACTTCATCCTACAAGGGCTACAAGTAATAAGGAGTGAAGGGAAGAGCGTTCTTCAAGATAAAAAAGTCATGGCGGAAATAAACAATGCTATAAACCTGTATTTAAATAAGCTTCCAAACGATGCTGCTGTTAATGAATTGGTGAAAAAGATAAGGGAAATGCAATACAAATTGTTTAAGGATATAATCGAGCAAGATGAATTATTGCGAAGAAAGTGGGCTTTATTGAGAAAAGAAGCCATGGAAACTGCAACTGAAGAAGGCTTACGACCTGCAGCCTAATCCCTAAAAACCTATTTTATTTTAATTTAGTCAAAAATCCCTTCAAACTCAAAACTCTAAATTTAAACTCCTTTGATTTTAAAAAATGCCTATTTTCTGTTATTAAATAATCTGCTCCAACAGCTTCACAAAAAGCCGCTATTGCTATATCTCCTTTTTTTAAGCCGAGGTTTTTGTATTTTTTCAGCAAATAAAATGGTAATTTTTCATAAAAGACAATAATATTATTTGCAAATAAAAAATCATAAAAATCTTTTACAAGTGATTTGCCTAAGTTATTGTTAACTTCTTTCGTTATTGTTTCATTTATATATACAATAATTTTATCATCAAGAATTATTTTATCCAAAAGCAATGTGTTCTTCTCTATATAGTTAATGAATTCATTACTATCAAGAACTACTATCAACTTAGCCCCTCAAACCACTCTTTGTATTTTTTATCCCATAGTTCATTTCTTGTTTTACGGATTCTTTTAATTATTTCCTCTTGAGTTAAATGTGATGTATCAAACCAGTTTCCTTCTTCCTCTTTAAACCATTTATCTAAAATTTTTTTCTTTTCTATTAATTCTTTGTCCATCAGAATCTCATTTTTTATGCTTTCCCTGACAAGCTCGGAAAAGTTGGAGTAAATTCCTTCCTCTATTAAAATCCTTGATTTCTGTACTAGCTTCTTTGGCAATGTTATGTTTATTCTTTGTATCTCTGACATATACACACCCAATACACACCAATATATAAAACTTTCTACTTCATGTCGATAAATGCTCTGCATTTTCGATTACCATCAAATGTCGGAAATTTGAAATTTCCGAGCACACTCGAAAATCTTAGATTTTCTATGAATCTACGATTTTTGAGGAAACCTGCTCTGTCCTCTTAACTTCCAAATTCAAATTTTTCAGCAAATCAACAATCCTCTGCTTTTCTGCCCCAAGCCCTTTCCAATCAAGCAAAATAAAATCTATTTTTTCTTTTGTTTTTTCGATTGATTGATTTATTAATTCTTCAGACAGTTTGTCTAAATGATGCTTTGGGCAAATGTGTGATAATGCAATATCAGTTCTTAGAACAATTTTATTGAAATTGTTGCAGTAATGGGGGCCTCCAATCCCAATGGCAATTTTATGATTATTGCTTTGATTATTTAACGCATTGATTATTGTCTTTGCGATTATTTTTCCATTAGAAATATCATCCCATTCCTTTTCCGTGCTCCCTATTTCAATAAAAACAGCAGGCTTCTCAACATAGGGGCCATGATGGGTTGCCTCCAAAGTAATTTCATATCCGCTGCCTTTTGCATTTTCATTTAATTCAGCAAAAAGATTTTTTAGTAAGACTGCGGATGAAAAGCACAATTTATTTTCTTCGCCGCCAAAGTCAGCGCTGCCCCAGTTTCCAATGGGATGTACTGCAAAAGAAGGCGTGTTTTCCTTGCTCCTGTGCTTTGAGATAAAAATAAGAATATCGGCATCAATTTTTTTGTCAATGTTTTCTGAAAAAATCAAGTCATAATTTGTTAAATATAATCTTATTATTTTGTTTTTTATTCTGTCATATTGATGGACTTGATTATTGTTGAATTTTTCGTTTAACATCTCAAAATCAAACAACTCAATCAGATTGTTTCTTATGTTTATTCCTGCGGGGTCTTTGGAGGAAGCGATGATTGCTATGTTTTGCATTTCACGCAAAAAACCAGAAGAATATAAAAATCTTTAGATAAGTATTTAAATAAGTAATCAAATAAGTATGTTTCTTGATAAGCTCAAACTAAATATCAGTAAATTTATAAATAAGTATTTTATTAAGTAAAAAAATAAGTAAAATGGCTGAATTCAGAAGAAAGCTATACAAGCGCGGCTCCAGCTTTGAAACTACCATCCCAATGCCGCTTCTATTTGCTCTTGACAGGAAAAAGAAATACAACGTTATTTTTGCGTTTGACGAGGAGGCAAACAAGTGGTACGTCAAGTTTGAAGAGCTTGGAGGTGAAAAATAAGGTTTTGATTATACATTAAAAATAAACCAATAAAAAATTAATCAAAAAACTAGAGCGACCTTTGAATGCTTGGTGCAGAAGGTAACCCGCTTGTGCGTTTTAATGTAATAATGGGCGAGGCAAATTTTAATGGCAGGAAAAAATTTGCCGAGCACAAAATAATGTGCCGAAGGCACGGATTGAAGATTATAAAATTTCGTAATACAAAAATAAACAAATGAGGTGAGCTTAATGAGCAGGAAATTCGAGGAAGTTTTTGACATTTTGGATTACAACGAGATTATGCGCTTCAAAAATGACTTGGACAGCGGAGCGATAACAGTAAAAAAACTGCTGGAGGAAAAAATAAAAAGGAAATTGAAGGAGCATGAAAAAACCTGCGCAACTTGCTCGAACCAACTGAATTTTTACAAGACAAACAACTATACTTTAGTATTCGGCCCAGATGACTTCAAAAAGAAGGCGAGCTTCTGCGGCCTGGACTGTCTGGAGTACTTCATAATAAAGCTGAAGGATATGAAAACAAAGGCAAAAGAGGACAATGTGAGTAATACTGATTATTTCTAAAATATGCACAATAAAACCATTGAGCAGGCCCTGAAGGAATTAAGCACGTCAGACAAGGGGCTAAGCCAGCAGGAAGCAGAGGAAAGGCTGAAGCAATATGGCTTGAACGAAATAAAAGAAGCAAAAAAAATTTCTCCTTGGAAGATTTTTATCGGGCAGTTTAACAGCGTTGTCATCTGGATTTTGATTGTAGCTACAATAATTTCCGCATTTCTTAAGGAATACATAGATGCAATTGTTATTTTAATAATAGTAGTCTTAATCGCAGTTCTCGGCTTTATTCAGGAATACCGTGCTGAAAGAGCGATAGAAGCCTTAAAAAAATTAACCTCGCTGGTAGCAACTGTAATCAGGGACGGGCAGAAAAAGGAGATTGATGCCAAGCAGCTTGTGCCAGGCGACATTATTGTTCTTGAAACGGGCGACAAAGTCCCTGCAGACTCAAGGCTGATTGAGGTTTTTAATCTGCAAGCACAGGAAGCAGCTTTGACAGGCGAGTCCCAGCCGGTAAAGAAGAATACAGATGTCCTTTCTGAAAAAATGCCTGTAGCAGACATGAAAAATATGGTTTTCTCCGGCACGATTGTCGTGAGCGGAAGGGCAAAGGCAGTTGTTGCTGCAACTGGAATGCAGACGGAAATTGGAAAAATCGCAGCTATGATAGAGCAAGTCAAACCAGAGCCAACTCCTCTGCAGAAAAAGATGGACCAGCTTGGAACAACGCTGGGAAAGGTTGTAATGGCAATAGCTGCTGTTATTTTAGTCACAGGCTTGCTGGTGCATAAAGCCTCAGTTATAGACATGTCGCTTATATCAGTGGCTATAGCTGTTGCAGCCATTCCAGAGGGATTGCCGGCTGTTGTTACAATAGCATTAGCCATTGGCACCCAGCGAATGCTAAAAAGAAACGCACTGGTGAGAAGGCTGCCAAGCGTTGAGACACTTGGCTCAACAACTGTCATCTGCACAGACAAGACAGGAACTTTAACTGTAAATGAAATGACTGTAAAGAAATTGTTTGCAAATGGGAAAATAATCGATGTTGAGGGTGTCGGATATGAAACAAAAGGGCAATTCTTGTACAAGGGAAAACCTGCCGGAATTGATGAAATTGAGCTTTTGTTAAGGATAGGTGCGCTAAACAACAATGCCGAGCTAAAAGACAATAGTTTGATTGGAGATCCTACAGAAGGCTCTTTAATTGTAAGCGCTGCAAAAGCTGGCTTGATAAAAGAAGAGCTCGAAATAGAATATAAAAGAATTGACGAGATAGAGTTCACAAGCGAAAGGAAGATGATGACTACAATCCACAAGCGCCACGGCGAGAAAATTGCTTATGTCAAAGGCGCTCCTGAGGTTGTGTTAAAATTATGCAACTATGCTTATATAAACGGAAAGGCAAAGAAATTAACCGAGGAAGGAAAAAAAGAAATCCTTGAAATAAACAAAGAGTTTGCTGATGAAGCATTAAGGGTTCTTGGATTTGCTTACAAAACTTTGGTTGACACAAATCCAGAAAAAAACCTGATTTTTGTAGGCTTGCAGGGTATGATTGATCCTCCAAGGGAAGAAGTGAAAATAGCGGTTGAAAAGTGCAAGAAAGCAGGAATCAAGGTTATCATGATTACAGGCGACCATGAAATTACCGCAAGGGCTGTTGCAAAAGAGATTGGATTGACAGGAAAGGCAATTACAGGCGCAAAGCTTGATGAAATAAAAAACCTTGAAGACTGGGTTGAAGACATTGTAATTTTCGCAAGGGTCAACCCGGAGCACAAGATAAAAATCGTTGATGCGCTGAAGAAAAAAGGGCATGTTGTCGCAATGACAGGAGATGGGGTAAATGACGCGCCTGCGCTTAAAAGGGCGGATATAGGGATTGCGATGGGCATTACAGGAACTGATGTAAGCAAGGAAGCAAGTGCAATGATTTTAACAGATGATAACTTTGCGTCAATCGTGAATGCTATTGAAGAGGGCAGGGGAGTTTATAACAATATCAGGAAATATATTGGATTTTTGCTGTCAGGAAACATAAGCGAGGTTCTTATAATATTCTTTGGCATAGTATTTGGGCTGCCTTTGCCGTTGACAGCAACACAAATACTGCTGATTAATCTTGTTACAGACGGGCTGCCTGCTCTTGCCTTAAGCGCCGACCCTTTTGAGCCGAATGCAATGTCAAGGAAGCCGAGAAAGCAGGACGAGCCAATATATAAAGGACTAAATCCGTTTCTTGTTTATTATCCAATTGCGATGACTATAGTTGCGCTGCTGGTATTTAGCTGGTTTTATTTCAAAAAAGACAACCTTTTGCAGGCGCAAACAGCAACTTTCTTAACCATCAGCATGTTTGAGCTTTACCAGGCATTTGCATCAAGGTCGACAATATACCCAGCATTTAAAGTCGGTATTTTCAAGAACAAATATTTGGTGCTTGCTGTCTTAAGCTCTTTTGCAGTAATTGCAACCTCAATATTTATACCTTCTTTCGGCAGGTTTTTGGATATGGCCCCGATTGGCATTCTGGAGTTTGTAGTCATTATGATGGTGTCCAGCATTGGCGCGATAACAATTGAGGTATCAAAGCATGTAAAGACAAGAAATGAATTGGTTGAAGCCTAGTTTTTTGATGTCAACATTTAAATAGGAAAAATTAATTCTATAATTTATGGGCAATTTAAGGCAAGTTTGCACGGAAATAATGGGAGAAATCAAGAAAAATAATCCAAAAACCAAGCACGAATTAAACCAATTGAAATTAAAAATCCTGGACAAGTATAAAAACAAAATAAAACAAGTCCCGAAAAACGCAGACATTTACTTTGCCGCTTCCGAGGATGAACGGGAAAACTTCAGGGAGCTGCTTTCGCTAAAGCCCGTAAGGACTATAAGCGGGGTTGCGCCGATTGCCTTGATGTCAGAGCCTTATCCGTGCCCGCACACAATGAAGGGAATCGGCCCCTGCACCTACTGCCCTGGCGGTCCCGGAAGTTTTTTTGGCAATGTCCCTCAAAGCTACACCGGAAAAGAGCCTTCAACAAGAAGGGCTATAAGAAACAATTATGACCCTTATCTTATTGTATTCAACAGGCTGGAGCATTATGTTGCAATGGGCAAAGTCCCTGACAAGGCAGAGATAATAATCCAGGGAGGAACATTTACATTTTTTCCCAAGGCATATCAGGAATATTTTGTAAAATATGCCTTGAAGGCAATGAATGACTTCTCAAGCTTATTTTTTGACAAAGAAGGGAATTTGGACATTTTGAATTTCAAGAAATTCTTTGAACTGCCGAGAACATTGAATGAAGAAGACAAAAGGACAAAAAGAATACAGCAAAAGTTGTTGTACATTAAAAATCTGGAGTTGGATGATTTTGGAGTCAATAAAGAAATAGACGAGTTGTTTTTTAAAAATAATAAGGTAAGTATTGCGTTAGGAAAGTTAGAAAACAATAATCAAAATGAAATATCTGTGTCTGCATCAAACACATCACTAAATATCATTGAAAATAATGTAGAAAATACAAACACTTTAGCAATAAAAAAAATACAAAACAAATTAAAAACTGAAAACAATCCAAACATTTCATTAAAGCAAATGCAAAAAGAGAACGAAACTTCCTTCATAAGATGCGTTGGATTAACTATAGAGACAAAAAGCGACTTCGGCAAGCTTTACCATGGAAACCTGATGCTGGAATTGGGCTGCACAAGGGTTGAGATTGGAGTTCAAAGCGTCTATGATGCCGTTCTTGAGGCGACAAATCGCGGCAACACAGTTGCTGACAACATCGAGTCAATTAGAATTCTGAAGGACTTGGGCTTCAAGATAAACTGCCATTACATGCCGGGCTTGCCATTGACAACAAAAGAGATGGATTTGAATGGATTGAAGCAATTGTTTGAAAATCAAGATTACAAGCCGGACATGCTGAAAATATATCCATGCATGGTGATGGAAGGCACAAAATTGTATGACGATTGGAAAAATGGGAGCTTTACGCCATTGACAACAAAGGAAGCAGCAGAGATAATTGCAGAAGCAAAGAGGTATGTACCTAAATATTTGAGAATCATGCGCATTCAAAGAGACATTCCTACATTTGCTACAGCCTCTGGAGTTGACAGGACTAATTTAAGGCAGTATGTTGAGAAGATTTGCAAAGAAAGGAATATCAACTGTAAATGCATCAGATGCAGAGAGGCTGGATTTCATTTAAAAAACAATAAAAAAATTAGCATTAACAATATTCAAACTACAATTACCGAATATGAAGCGTCCCATGGCAAGGAATTCTTTATTGCTGCAGAAGACTTGGAAAATGATGTATTGTTTGGATTCTGCAGAATGAGATTTCCATCGCAGTTTTTAAGGGAAGAGATTACATCAACTTCAGCCCTTATCAGGGAGCTTCATGTATTTTCATCTGCTGCGCAGATTGGCAGGAAATCTGATGAAAGCTTCCAGCACAGGGGAATTGGAAAAAACCTTTTGGCAAAAGCTGAGGAGATTACAAGGCAAAATAGAAAAGACAAGATGGTAGTTATTTCTGGTATAGGTGCAAGGGAGTATTTCAGGAAGTTTGGGTACGAGCTGGAAGGGGTTTATATGGTGAAAAGGCTGTAAAAAAGAAAAGTTTATAAGTTAGGTTTTTCAGAATGCCATCTCTAAAATGTTATATATATCTGGTGATGCTGGTAACGGACATACTATATCTAAAAGAACTTCCGCAATATCGTTAAGCGGTGCAGGAAGAAAAGGCTCTGCTCATATAGGAGTGATGAAGCGTTTAGACGAGGAAGTGCGGAAAAAAGGCGTTATAGAATCAATTGACTTGATAGTGGGCGTATCGTCAGGCGCAATGGTGGCAGCAGGCTGGTCTGCGCTGGAGATAGATTATTTGGAGCATCCCGAGCGATTTCAAAGTTATTCTGGACCCGCATATAAGCTTGAACACATTCTGCGGGAAGATCCTAATTTTTATAAGCTTATTCGTGCAATTAATTTCTTTTCTTATAGTGGATTTGTGGACAAAGCCCCTTTAAAAAACTTTTTTAGAAGACTTGTTGATGAAAGGACATTTAGGGATGCCCCAAAACTGCGCGTTGTTGTGCATAATCTGACAATGGGAAAAGATGTTGTTTTCGGAGAAGTCGGAAAAGGTACAAAGATTGTGGATGCGCTTGATGCTACTGTAGCAGTAGCGGGCTTAATCGAGGAAGAAGGTTGGAAGTACCCTCCAATTCATGATGCCTATGGAAACATCTTAGTTAAGGAAGGCGATACCCTTATCGATGGCGGTACCTTGCGGAAGTCGGCACTTAGGTATATAACTGCGACAGATTATGATATGCTCATTGATGTTTATCTTGGAAGACAAGAGTATCCAATCAGTATCGGAAAAAGGGAACCGCCGGAGAGTATTCCGCACTTATTATTGCAACTTCTTACCCATCCGCTTGTATTAAAAAGCAAGGTGGGAAAAAAGATTATGCGCGATGTAGAAATTTTTTCATCTGCCGCAGCCACAAGAGACTGGTTTGATTACAGCGAAGATGTTTTAGCGAATATTGGAATGCCGGTTGAAGATGTCATCAGGGGTAAAATGCCAGGAGTTATGGTAATAGCACCTTATATGGAACATACTTCAATGGCGGAAAGCGGCGTTCCAGTAAAGCTTGTGGATTTTGGTTATAAAGCAGCAGATGCGGCAATAAGAGACTATTCACTTCAAAGAAAATTAGAACTTGTTCCTGCAAAAGAGCCTGTGCCAAAAAACAACCATAAATCGGGCATAATCAGCATATTACGCGGTATGAAAGATGCCCATAGAAGCCATTCCAACCCTTCTACACAAAGGCTTTAATACATTATTTAATTTCTTTCCATAATGAACCAAGATTATAAACAAAAGCACGTCCAATTCAAACCCAGATTCATCGAAAGATATTCAAACCTTACGGATTGGGAAGAATTCAGGCAGTGCTCTTTGTCTTTCTTAAGGCGCTCAATAAGAGTCAACACATTAAAAATACCAATAAACGATTTAAAAAAAAGATTGGAAAAAAACTGGGATTTGGAGCAAATTCCATGGTGCAGGGAAGGCTTCTGGATTGAGCATGTCAAAAAGGAGAGGAGAGATGTTGGGAATCTAATCGAGCATTCTTTGGGTTATTTCTACCTCCAGGAAGCAGCCTCAATGATTCCGCCGATTGTTCTGGAGCCAAAGCCAAGCGATATTGTCTTGGATATTGCTGCCTCTCCCGGAAGCAAGACAACGCAAATCGCGCAGTACATGCAAAACAAGGGCATTCTTATAGCAAATGATTACACTTATGAAAGGATGAAGCCATTGTCAATAAATCTTCAAAGATGCGGGGTTACAAATGCCATAATTACGCTTATGGAAGGGCAGTGGTTCAAGAAATCCGGCATTGAGTTTGACAAGGTTCTTGTTGATGCTCCTTGCTCTGGAAATGGCACGATAAGGAAGAGCCTGAAAACAATCGGCATCTGGAACCCTGACATGGTGAGAAGGCTTTCAATAACGCAAAAGCAGCTGATTGAAACAGGATTTAACTTATTGAAGGAAAATGGAACTTTGGTTTATTCAACTTGTTCTTTAGAGCCAGAAGAAAATGAGGAAGTTGTTGATTTTTTGATTAATAAATATGGGAATGCAAAATTGGAAGAGATAAAGCTGAAATTAAAAAGAAGCAACCCAATTTTGGAGTTTGAAAATAAAAAATACAGTGATGAAGCCAAAAAATGCCTAAGAATCTGGCCTCAGGATAACGATACAGAAGGTTTTTTTGTTGCTAAAATTAAAAAGAATTAAAATAAGCTGATTCTCTCAGTCTCACCTTTAACTCTTAAATAGCCGCTTAATTTATAGCCGTGTGAATTAAACCAATTTCCTTCTCTTTTCAGTTTTCCTGAAAATTGCAAATCACCAAAGACTTTGTAGGTTTCTTCCACAATATAACTAATCATGCCCTCCCTTAAAATAAAACCATATTCATCTTGATTTCTCTTTATCGCTTCTATTTCTATTTCCCGTTCTTTTAAATCAGACATAGCAATATGCTTATGATTGGCATAAATAGTTAATATTTCTTCTAATATCATATTCATTTTTTTCTCTTAATTAAAAGT
>JACPMT010000051.1 GCA_016185815.1 Candidatus Woesearchaeota archaeon | reverse complement strand
GAGCTTATTTCATTCATTCAAGCAGAGATATGGAAGCAGTATCAGCTCGAAGCTGGCAAATACTGCAAGGTCAGAAGTTTATTGCAGGGCGATATTGTACAATTTATTTATTTGGCTTTGTCGCCTCTTGGGACAAAGCCGCATAGCCTACAAATTTTATAATACGTAAAGTCCCCTATGCTGTCTATCATAATCTATAAAATATCTTCTTCTATCTAAATGTTTTAGGGCATCTAAATCAAACTCATGGCCTGTCATGTGAAATATAAAGTGACTATTTTTGAATTGCCTGCCAAATAATGCAAGCGTTCCAATCACGTCTAAAACTTTATGCCTGACAAATTCCTGACCATCATATCGTACTCCAAATTCTGGTGAGTTTGCATAGTGCTCAGATTCTTTTGGGCCAACTAACAAGTAATTTCTTTGGTTTATCCCATGAAATCCAAAATGCCTTAAACCCAAAAAGATTTTAAAAAATGTCTCTCAGATAGCTTTTCAAAAACCCAGTCAGGAAAAAGCGCAGGCGACCTTGCTTGCATAATATCTCGCTCATAAGTTTCTTCATCAAATTCAAAACGATATTTTTGCTCGCCAATTACCTTATGCGGATAAGAAGCAAAATAGTCTATAATAAATCCCCTTGAAGTCCCCACAGTAAGAGAGTCTGGTTTTTGTTCTTCTCCTCTTTTTACAACAACTCCTGTCTTTTTATTGTACACTAAAAATTTCTTTTCAGCAGGCTGCTCGCTTCTTGCACCTTTTAAAGCTTGAAAAAACTCTTCTGCACAATTGTCAGTTGTAGGGCATGCATTATCGCTAAGTTCAATGACTAAATTATCTATACCCAGAGCGTATACTGGTGACAATAAATGCTCAACTAGATAAACTGCCACTTTTCCATTATCAAGGCTAATTCCTCTTTTTCTATGCTGTGCATGCTTTAGTGATGCAGGAACAGCTTTTCCATTAACAATAAAAACTAAGCCGCTATCTTCCTGTGCTGGTTTAAAAGTAACATGATTTTTTCTATTGTTATATATGTTTATTCCATCTACCCTTACACTCTCTTTGATAGATTTTTGATTTACCATCTTGTTATTGTTATTTTTTGGTATTATCCCCTGTCCAATATCCTTCTTGGCATCAAGAATGCAATTACTAGCGGAGCAATAACAATTCCAGCTCCAAAAACAAGCAAAGCCCACAATGGATAATTGTTGTAACTGGCTGAAATATCTGATTTTATCTGGAAAAGCAAAAGCAACAGCAGGATTAATGGAATGATATACCTGATTAAAAATCTCCATAATCTGCCTATTTTTAAAATTGAGCATTGGTTAATATGGCTTGAGATTTTATCTGAATCAAAAAACCACCCTATGGCTAAAACTTCAAGAAAAACAGCAATCAAAACATTGTAGTAAACAAAATGGCCTGCAATGTCCATTATGTAGAACCCCGGCTTTATGACAAACAATAATCCGAGCAAAAATCCAAATCCCGCGACAATAACAGCTGCATTGAAGTGCCTTGTCCTGAACTTGTGCACCAAGACGTGAGTTAACGAGTAAGCAAGCGCTGAAGTCCCAAGTATAAAAAATATTGATAAAAACAAAAAGAACAAAAAGCTCAGCAGCGTCGGCTTGTAAAAAAAAGGCAGTGCCTGCGCAAGAATCGTGAATCCGGAGCTGTAATCAAAAAATACAAATTTGCCGATATCCAGCCCCTGCTTCATGCTTAAAAAACCAAGAATCCCGAAAAAAATAAACCCGGCTGCAATGCCAACCACCAATTCAAAAACTGCAACAATTGAAGATGTTCCGACCACAAACCCTTTTCCGCATTTTCTTGCAAGCGCATGCATTATTCCAAAAGACAATCCCAATGATAATATCGCCAGTGAAAAAGAAGCAGCCCAAATGTCTAAATTAAAAAGGCTTCCAAGCCTCGGCTTTAAAAAAGAATAAACTCCATTCAGGGCATTGTCAAGCGTCAAGGAATACAGCAAAAAAAACAGCATTAAAACAATAAGTACAGGAAATGTTGCCAGAAACCCTCTTTTCATGCTTTCAAAGCCCTTTCTGATATAAAGGAAAATAATTACCCAGCAAATTATTAATGCAACAAAAACAACAAGAGAAAACTGGGTAAAGCCGTGAAATCCATTGGAAGCCTGCAGTACATTATCAAAAAAATATCCTTTTGCATCTTTCTTCCACTGCAGCCCAAACGACACAAAAAAATAAATGATGTGCCATGAAAGCACAACAGCGTAAAAGCTCATTACAATAAGCGCATTAAAAAGCATAAGCCATCCAATAAAACTAAAGCTTTTTCTTATCGATGCAAACAAATCAACAATGTTCTTGTTGAAGTACTGCCCAATGGAAAATTCAAGCATAAGCAAGGGCATTCCCAATAAAAACAATGCAATAAAATAAGGAATAAAAAATAAACCTGTAAACTCATAAGAAAAGGAAGGATAAAGCCAAGTGCTGCCTATGCCAATTGAAGCCCCGGTTGCCAATAAAACAAAAAAGAATCTTGAATTGCTGTTCATAGGTGCAGTATTCCAATATTTAATTTAAACTTTTTGATTGTTAAAATTATTGAGTGATAACAAATTCCATTAAAAGCAAACCGCAAAAAATTTAAAGAGCTGATTTTCATCAGTTTTCGTGATTATCAGGCTTAAGTGGGTGGTTGCTGTCCAAGCTGTTATCATAGTGGTTTTGGTAGCTGTAACTGCAAATTATTATCTTGAAAAAAATAAGATCGAAAAAGCGCGCAATAACGGCCTTCTTTCCCAAAGAATATATTCAGGGCTATTGGAGCCAAAAAGCTTTCTAATAGTCAGTTTTGCTGGGCTGAAAGAAAACATTCAATCATACATAATAAAAAATAAACTTAACGCATCAGTCTATGTTGAAAATTTCCGCAATGGCGCCTACATGGGAATAAATGAAAGAAATGGATTCTTCCCTGCAAGCCTGATTAAGCTGCCTGTTGCAATCCTTATAACAAAAAAGATTGAAAACGGCGAACTTAGCTTTGACACTATGCTTGAAATCAAGGACTCTGACAGGACAAATAGCTTTGGCGAGCTTTACAAAACCGAAGAAAAGCAGCTGCCTGTGGGAGTTTTGCTTGAAAAAATGATGAAGGAATCGGACAATACAGCATTTAAGATATTATTGCGCCAACTTGATGTTGATGATTTTCAGCTAATTCTGGATTATTACAACATTGACGTTAATGCGGACTTTCAGGATGGAGAGGCAGCAAAACACCAGAATTTATTAAGCCCGAAAGCGATGTCAACATTATTCTCCAGCCTGTATTTCTCCACAGTGCTTGAGCCCGAGAATTCAGAGCATCTGCTGTCCCTGCTGTCTGATTCAGCTTTTGATGTAGGAAAAGCTGCTAATATACCTAGCGATGTTACCATAGCCCATAAATTCGGAGATACACATTACGGCGATTTCAGGTATTTTCATGACTGCGGCATAATATACATCAATGAAAGCAGGGTATTCTACTGCATTATGACCAAGGAATTGGATGAGAAGCAGGCGACTGAAGCAATAGGACGGATAGTGAATGAAATATACACTTATGTTAAAAATACAAGGGCAAGATTTGATGATTATAAGGATAACAGCTAAATTAACCTAAACCAATACTTTAATAAAATCAAAAACAATACTAGCTTCTATGCACCCTTTAATCCATAAGCATACCCCAAAAACAACAAAGGAAATATTTGGCCAAGAAGATGTTATCAAGCAGTTAAACAATTTTATAATTGATTTTAAAAAGCAGAAAAAGAGGTCTGCACTAATTTATGGTCCTTCTGGAGTTGGGAAAACATCAACTGCATATGCTATAGCTAATGATTTAAATTATGAAATATACGAGACAAACGCAAGTGAATTCCGCAATGCTGACCAAGTGAATCAAAAGGTCGGCAATGCCATAAAGCAGCAGAGCCTGTTTGCAAAGGGAAAAATAATTCTTGTTGACGAAATTGACGGCTTAAGCGGGCATGAAGACAGGGGCGGAATACAGGCAATTACAAAGCTTATAGCAGATTCAGCTTATCCGATAATACTTACTGCAACAAACCCCTTTGACAGCAAGTTCAGCTCTTTAAGGAGCAAGTCAAACTTAATTGAGTTCAAGGCACTTGATTATTTGTCAATCTTCAAGATATTAAAAAGAATTTGCGAGCATGAGAAGATAAAATATGATGAAGAAATTCTCAAATCGCTTTCAAGAAGAAGCGGGGGGGATGCAAGGGCTGCAATAAATGACTTGCAGGCACTGACTCAGGAAAAAAAAGAGCTGACAAAAGAAAGCTTGGAGGGGTTGGCTGACAGGAACAAAACAGACAACATAATGGTTGCATTGAACAAAATTTTCAAGACAACAGACTTGAAGATTGCCATTTCCGCATTCGATAATGTTGAAGAGGATTTAAATGAGCAACTGCTGTGGATAGATGAAAATCTGCCAAAAGAGTACAAAAAGCCACAAGAGCTTGCAAAAGCATATGAAATGCTCAGCAAAGCCGATGTCTTCAATAGAAGAATAAAAAGATGGCAGCACTACAGGTTTTTGGTTTATATCAATGCGCTGATTACAGCAGGAATTGCAGCTGCCAAAAAAGAGAAGTACAAGGAGTTAGTCCGATACAAGCCAACTGGAAGAATCTTAAAGCTGTGGTGGGCCAAGCAGAAGGCAATGAAAAAGAAGGCAATCGCAGAGAAGATTGCGGAAAAAACACATTCGTCAAAAAAGGAAATAATAAAAAGCACAATGCCTTATCTTCCAGTTATGTTCAGAAATAAAGAAATGCGGAATAATATAATTGGTTATTTGGATTTAGATGAAGAGGAAGTTGAGTGGCTGAAAAGCAAAGTAAAGGCGTAAATACTCTTTCTCAATAATTAAACATTTAAATACTAAATAAAAACTACATCATAAAATGGAATTGCCTAAAAACTACAGTCCAAAGGAATCAGAGACAAAATGGCTTGAGTTCTGGGAGAAGGAAAAAATCTATGCTTTCACTCCTGAAAGCAAAGCCGAGATTTATTCTATTGACACTCCGCCTCCTACAGTAAGCGGCAAGATGCACCTTGGGCATTCTTTTTCCTATTCACAGCAGGACTTTGTTGTTAGGTTCCACAGAATGCTTGGCAAAAATATTTTCTATCCGTTTGGGACAGATGACAATGGGCTGGCAACAGAGAGAATGATAGAAAAGATGAAAAATGTCAAAGGGCAGTTCATGAAAAGAAAGGAGTTTGTGGATTTATGCCTGAAGACGCTTGAAGAAATAAGGCCGGACTTTGTCTATGACTGGAAAAGAATCGGCATAAGCGCCGATTACAATGTTTTCTATACAACAATCAACGAGCATTGCCAGAGAACATCCCAGCGCTCTTTTATTGAACTGCACAAAATGGGCAGGATTTACAGGAGAAGGGCCCCTTTCATCTGGTGTCCAGAGTGCCAGACTGCGATTGCGCAAGTGGAAATGAAAGATAATGAACGGGAAGGCAGAATGGTTTACATAAAGTTTAATACAACCTTAGGGGAGCAGATAACAATAGCAACTACAAGGCCAGAGCTGCTGCCGGCATGCGTAGCTATTCACATTCACCCAGAAGACAAAAGATTCAAGCATTTAATAGGCGCAAGGGCAAAAATCCCGTTCTCAAATCGTGAAGTAAAAATAACAGCCAACAGGGATGTTGACATGGACTTCGGCTCTGGAATTGTTTATCACTGCACTTACGGCGACATGGATGATGTGAAGTGGCTGGAAGAGCTAAAAATAGAGCCGATTGAAATCTTAAATAAAGACGGAGTGCTTAATGAAAAGGCTGGCAGGTTTAAAGGACTGCATATAAAAAAAGCAAGGGATGCTGTGATAAAAGCATTGGAAGAAGAAGGCAGAATTGCAAAAATCGAGCCAATAAGGCATGTTGTCAATGTGCATGAAAGATGCGGAACTGATATTGAAATCCTAAATACAGAGCAGTGGTACATCAAGTACCTTGATTTAAAAGATGATTTTATCAAATATGGGAAAAAAATCAAATGGTACCCGGAGCACATGAGAGTAAGGTATGAAAACTGGGTCAATGGCCTGAAATGGGACTGGAACATATCAAGGCAGAGGCATTTTGGCATTCCAATCCCAGTATGGTACTGCAAGAAATGCAATGAAATAATCATAGCTGAAGAAAAACAATTGCCTGTAGACCCGCTTGCAGACAAGCCTTTAAAGAAATGCAAGTGCAGCTCAAATGAATTTATTGGAGAGAAGGATGTGCTTGACACTTGGGCTACTTCTTCATTGACGCCAGACATTGCAATAGAGCTATTCGATAAAAAAATGCAAAAAAATCTGTTCCCAATGAGCTTAAGACCGCAGGCCCATGACATCATTACTTTCTGGCTTTTCAACACTGTTGTGAAAAGCTATTTCCATCATAAAAGAATTCCATGGCATGATGTGATGATTTCAGGCTTTGTGCTTGATCCCCATGGAAAGAAGATGAGCAAGAGTAAAGGCAATGTAATCGAGCCCCAGTTTATGATTAACAAATATTCTGCAGATGCCTTAAGATTCTGGGCAGCCGGCTCCCGATTAGGAGATGACATGCCATTCCAGGAGAAAGATTTGGTTACAGGCCACAAATTCACGACAAAAATATGGAATGCCGCGAAATTTGCCTCGCTTCATTTAGGCGATTACAAGCTGCAACGCCCAAGCAAGCTGCATTTGACAGAAAGATGGATATTATCCAAGTTAAGCAAAGTCGTCAAGGAAGCAACACAGAGTTTCATGAACTATGAATACTCGCATACAAAGCTTGAGACAGAGACATTCTTCTGGCATGTTTTTTGCGATAATTACCTTGAGATAATAAAGGACAGGTTGTATAACGCTGACAAAAGAGGAGAAGGTGCAAGGATTTCTGCTCAATACGGGTTGTATAATGTTTTATTAACCATAATAAAATTAATGGCACCTGTAATGCCTTTCATAACAGAGGAGCTTTATCAATTATATTACAAAAAACACGAAAAAATAAAAAGCATCCATCTAACAAAATGGCCAGAAATAAAAATGATTGACGAGCATGCAGAGCACATTGGCGATTTTGTAGTCAAAGTAATTGAATATGCGAGAAAACAAAAAACAATGAAGCAATTATCATTAAAAACTCCAATAAAAAAGCTGACTGTAAGGGCAAAAATAGAAGAGATTGATTTTGATGAAGTCGAAGCAGAGATAAAGGCAGCAACAAGCGCAGAGCATATTGTTTTTGAGCCCACAAGGGGCAAGCATCCTGAGAAGGAGCTGGAAGTTGAGGTTGAGTTTTGAAATAATAAAATTTAAATATTGATAGCTAAAAGTTTAATATAAAATTATTTGAGGGGGTGTAACGGAGTGGTTAACAAGACACTAATCCAGCGTTTATCTCAAGTAGTAGAAGGTATGGGAGCTACAGATGGTATGGAAATCGAAGAAGTTCCTCCTATTGTGGAAAGATTAGTGGTTAAATCTGAATTTGGACTAAAAAGAAAGATACATAAACAGCGTAAAAGAAGAGATAAATTAATAGATAGTATAGCCAAAAGAAAAAAACCAATAGAAAAAAAAGACTATCCAACTAGCATAAGGGATGGATACCAATCATATTTTAAAGCGCGCCAAGATCCAGTTGGTGGCGAATTAAATGATCACATGGTTGTAAGAAGGGCAAAACGCACTAATGAAATTCTCACTGAATTTGGTTTTCCTGATGATAGTTCACGAAATCAATTCTTGAGTAGTTTCAGCGGAGAGTCACAGTATGGAGGTGCTGTAGTAAGAACTGCCTATCGTCTTGGGATACAATATGGTATGTTTAAACTTGGAGTTGAGAGAACACCAAAAGATCAAGGGCTCTTAATTGAGATTGCTCGTTATATTGGTAGATATGGTTCAGAAAGAGCACAAGCTCTGTTTGGGCTTGTTGGTGCTAAAAAATTTCATGAATTTAAGAATTATGTTGCAGTACAAGTTGGAAAAGAGGTATGTCTTGTTACTGGCGGAAATCTAAATGACATAGTTAGTCGTTTAGAATCTATTCAAAGAAAAACTAATGCTCCAGCTTTTATTGTAAGCCAAGGTTATTCAAGAACTGAAGTGCATGGATTTGCTGTTTATCATCGATAGTTGCAATTTAGTTTTTGGGGTAGTCTAACATCAGGCAAAAATCTACATTTAATGACAATCTGCATATTACTAGGTTTCTTATCGGAGCCTTTGCTGATGGTATTTACCCAGCAGCCAGTATAAGGAAAATCAGACATGCTGATAATGACATTTCTGATTTATTTTACGGGTTAAAAATCCCAGAAGCAAGGATTGCACAATTAAGAGACAGGTTTGAGAAAGAGTAGCAAGGGAAGTTGCTACACGTTTTGTAAACAGAAATACTTATTATAGACGAATGCAAATTATTGAAGTTACAAACTCTTCTTCAACAGGCTACTTAATAGCTGTAGCGGTCTATAAATATAAGGATTTATCGTCAACATCAATAGAAGAAGCGCTTGACAAAGTAAGGTCAATACCAAACCTCCAAAATTAAACTTTTTTCCACCTAACCCCTTCCTTCGTATCCTCAAGGATTATTCCTTTATCTTTCAATTGCTGCCTAATTTTGTCTGCTTTCAAATAATCTTTTTCTTTTCTTGCTTTTTCCCTTTCATCAATCAGTTTTCTTAATTCCAGACTTAATTTTTCTTCTTTTTCCTCAAGAATTCCAAGAACCTTGTCAAATTCCATCATAGTTTTTATCATTTTTTTAGCATTATTTTTCCCGATTTTGCTCTCCATCAGTAATGCGTTTATCTCTTTTACAAATTCAAAAATATGGGACAAAGCAATGCTAATGTTCAAGTCATCGTCCATAGATTCCTCAAATTCTTTTTTTGTTTTTTGTAGTAGTTTGTCAATCTGTTTATTTTGTATGTTATTTTTGATTTCTTTTAACTTGATCATAAAATCACTTAATCTTTGCACGGCATGCTCAGCAGCCTTGACAGCCTCTTCTGTGAAATTTAATTGCATCCTGTAATGCGCTGAAAGAAGCAGGTACCTTATTGCCTTTGGGTTGTAACATTTGCTCAACAAATCCCTCAAAGTGTAAAAATTTCCAAGGGATTTTGACATCTTGTGCCCGTCAACAAGCAAGTGCTCATTATGGAACCAGCAGTTGACGAATTTTTTATGAGTTGATGCTTCGCTTTGCGCAATCTCATTCTCCTGATGGGGGAATATCAGGTCAACACCGCCTGCATGGATGTCAAAATGATTGCCTAAATATTTCATAGACATTGCAGAGCATTCAATATGCCATCCTGGCCTGCCATTGCCAATCTCTGTTTTCCAGACAACATTGCCATCTTCTTTGTCATAGGATTTCCACAAAGCAAAATCCTGCGCCTGCTCCTTTTCATACTGGTCCTGCCTGACCCTTTTGCCAGCTTCCAAACCTTCCAATTTTGCATGCGACAATCTGCCATAATCTTTAAAATTAGAAATATCAAAATAAATCCCGTCTTCGCTTTTGTACGCTGTTTTATTTTTTAACAATTTCTTGATGATGCTAACCATTTCTTTTATATGCTCTGTAGCCCTTGGGTAAACATCAGCCTTGTCAATGCTCAATGCGCCAACGTCTTCAAAAAATGCCTTTTCATACCTTCTTGTGAATTCCTTCAAAGAAATCCCTTCCTTGTTTGCGCCTCTTATCGTCTTGTCGTCAACATCCGTGATGTTCATCACGTGCTTTACTTTGTATCTTGAGTATTTCAAGTATCTTTTGAGAATGTCACTACATACATAAGCCCTGAAGTTGCCGATGTGAGCGAAGTCGTATACGGAATGCCCAAAATTACATTGTAATCTTGTTTGGCCCGCAGGTATACATGCCCACAATTTTTCCAATTGGCTTAAATTCTTCCTTCTTTCTAGTTAATGTGTTGTATAGTTTTAGCACCATTGTTTAGCTATTTTATGCTAATTTGTTTTTAATTGTTTTTATTTAATAAAAAGCGAGGGAAGGGACTCGAACCCTTGAATAAGCGGGTTGCAGCATCGAGTTCTCTTTGCAGAGAATCGCTCGCCTTAGCCGCTTGGCTTTGAGGTTTTGTGAGATGCGATACGAAGTTATCGCTCGCTTTCAACCTAAAACCCTCGCAAAGCGGACAGTTGCATGCAATAGCATGCTCGCTTTCATCTTTGCCCCTCGCTTAACTAATACAATGAAATAGAACTAGCAACAATAACAGCACCTATAATAATCTTGCCTTATCATGGCATGGCTATTAAGCCAATTGATATTTAAATTTTTATGTTTATTCATTCTTTTCCCATTATTTGTCAAGTCCGCGTTTGTTGAAATCAACTACTTCCAAGCTTTGAAGGAATTCTTCAACTTTTTCGCTTTCCGCAGAGTTTAGTTTTGTCTTTTGCACCAATTTTAACACCTCCGAATTGTTTAGAAAAAAAGTAAGGTTAAAATCGGCAACTAACACACAAATTTGTGGATAGGCCTAAATGTATACAGAATGCACTTTCCCATCCATGTGTTGTTTGCCATCTGAAAGCGCTTATATCGAGGTTATATTTAAATATTGTGTTTTTTAATTTGATATTGTGAAACATTTGCTAAACTTTTCTATTACAAACAAAATGAGACACATGTAAAGTAAGTTATAATGGGTGCCCCTCAAAGATAAGCAATGCTTAATGCCAAGCATCTGGAAAATCTAATATTTTAGGCACTACAAAAATAATTTAATGAAGAGGCATAATAATAAAATTAGGCACTACATTCAGTAGAAGCTTGCAGTGCATTTCACGCTGCACGGCATGCAGAGGTACTTCTGGATTGTATTGCATTTCTTCACTTGAGCGCAAACCAGCATCTGTTGTCCAGCTGCAGCCTGCGCGCTTCCCTCTGGAATGCACTTTCCAGTCCCGTCTTTTTCCTCTTTCTCTATGGTTATCGTCTGAGCGCAAGTCGGGTAAAAAGATTCACAATTGTCTGGAGAACCGCCGTAGAATATGTCTGTTGTTGCGCCGAGGATTGACGCTGCTATGGATATTGTTGAAAGTGTAATAGCTAAAGAGCCAACAAGAAGCGAAGATCCCGCGGCAGTTACAGTAGTTCCAGTTATTGCGCCTATTCCATTCAAGATATTTGCACCAATACTCTCTACCAACCCAGTTAATCCTGTAGCACCTGATCCCGCAGTTATTGCTGTTGAGGCACCCACAGCACCTCCTGCTGAAGCTACAGAAGCTGCTATTACACCGACAATAGCCACTACTGCAACTATAATCGCAATCACCGTTATCGCCAAACTTACATAACACGTAGCTTTCGGCTCAAAGAAATGCTATGCAATGGTTGTCTTTAAGTGCTGAGAAGAGCAATAAATTGCTGTGAACTCTGTAAAGCCCAAAATGTTTGAAAAAACTCTTTTGTATTGCGGCTCGTCAAATGAAACAATAGGAACCCAAAAGCCCTTCTTGCCCATTAAAATCCCTACGCCTTGCTCAGCTTTTGTCTCATTGTCATAATACAATGTCAATTTTTGGAATTTGTTGAATAAAATCCCGGAAGGCTCAAAAGAATACACAGGATTGTCAATCACGTATTTTATGTCCTGCCTTTGCATTACTTCGCTGTTTTTCTTGTAAACAGGGACGTCTTTGGTTGTGACTTCGCTGGGATAGGCTTGCTGGACGCTGATAAAGCTTACATCAGAGCTGTTCAGGCTTACTGTGGTGCCTTCAGCAATGTCAAGCTGGGCTTTCTTGTCAACGGAAAAAATTGTATAAGGCAAAAATGTCGGGTTTGTAGCGCTTTTGTTCTGCATATCAGTCAGCTTCTTAAGCTCCGACCTTCCAAGCTTTGCTGCAAAATTAAAAACATAATTCTGGTTTTCAGGCGTAAATGATTTTTTGTCAGTTATTGCAAATACCAATACATCAGTTTCAGGCGTTTTGTATGCAATGT
>JACPMT010000050.1 GCA_016185815.1 Candidatus Woesearchaeota archaeon | reverse complement strand
TAAAAGGCCCCTTCCAGGATATAAATTATAAATTAAAAGGCGAGCAGCCAATAACACGGGAATTCACGATGAAAGATGAAACAAAAATAACGTCTTGGTGGCCTTCATCCGGAGTAAAAAAGGCAACTTTGACTGTTGAAGCCGCCAAATAAGCTTTTATGTTTATATTTTAATAAACTATATAAATCAAGAAATACTCTCTTTTCCTATGATTAAGAACTTTGAGCCAAGGCTGTACCAGCAGACTATACTGGCAACAGCTGCTGAAAAAAATACATTAGTTGTTCTGCCTACAGGAATGGGCAAAACCAATATTTTCCTTATGCTTGCCGCCCAAAGGCTGAAGCAGTACCCAAATTCCAAAGTGCTTTTTATCGGGCCTACAAGGCCTTTGATTGAGCAGTACATGAGCGTATTTAAGGAATATTTTGAGGTTGGTGAAAGCGATATTTCTGTTTTCACCGGCATGGTGAGCCCTGCAAAAAGGGAGCAGTTGTGGAAAAGCTCAAGGATTGTTTTCTCAACTCCGCAAGGGCTGGAAAATGACATAATAAGCAGAAGGATAAATCTTGAGGAAGTCTGCCTGCTTGGCGTTGATGAAGCCCATCGCGCTGTTGGCGACTATGCCTATGTATTTGTTGCAAAGCAGTTTATGAAGCTCTCAAGGTTCCCAAGGGTTATAGCTTTAACAGCATCCCCTGGAAGCGACATGGACAAAATACAGGAAGTCTGCAACAATCTGTTTATTGAGAACATTGAAGTCAGGACTGACGACGATCCTGATGTAAAGCCATACATACAGGAAATGCAGACAGAATGGGTTAATGTTGAGCTGCCAAGGGTTTTTACAGATATACAAAGGCTCTTGACTTTGTTTTTAAGGGAAAGGTTTGAGAAGCTGAAAAAACTGGGCATTTTGAAAAGGGCTGATGTAAAATATGTGTCAAAATCTGATTTATTGCAGCTGCAGGCAGGGCTTAGGGGCAGGATTTCCCAGGGTGAGAAGGATTTCATCGTTTGGAATGCTATATCAATGCTTGCAGAGGTTATGAAGGTTTACCATGCGCTTGAGCTGCTTGAAACGCAGGGGATAATAGCATTGCACAAGTATTTTGAAAGATTGGTTTCCGAATCAAGAACATCAAAAACCAAGGCAATAAAATCCATAATGAGCGATTCAAATTTCAAGTTGGCCATGGTTAAGGCCAGCATCCTGCATGAAGAAGGGGTAGAGCACCCAAAATTAATAGAGCTGCAAAATGTTGTTGAAAATGAGGCCAAGCAAAATCCAAATGTGAAGATAATGATCTTCAACCAGTACAGGGATAATGCCCTTGACATTGTTGAAAAATTAAATAAAATCAGGGGTGTAAAGGCAAAAATTTTCGTCGGGCAGCAAAAGAAGAATGATACTGGGCTGAGCCAGAAAGAGCAGAAGTTGATGCTTGATGATTTCAGGCAAGGGCTATTCAATGCGCTTGTTGCAACATCTATTGGAGAGGAAGGTCTTGACATCCCAAAGGTTGATTTGGTGATTTTCTACGAGCCTATACCAAGCGCGATAAGAAGCATACAAAGAAGAGGGCGCACAGGACGACAAGACAAAGGCAGGGTAATAATACTGATGGCTAAGGGCACAAGGGACGAGGCTTACAAATGGGTTGCGTATCACAAGGAAAAAAAGATGTACAGGAACTTGGCAAATTTAAAGAAAAAACTCAATCTCTCATATTATGAAAAAAAAGAATTGCCAATAGCAAGGTTTGCAGAGCAAACAAAGATATTTGCCGATTACAGGGAAAAGGGGAGCGGCGTCATAAAAGAGATTGCTGAAAATGGAATTATTGTAAACCTGGAAAAACTTGATTATGCTGACTACGTTGTGTCATCAAGATGCGGCGTAGAAATAAAGACGGTCGAGGATTTTGTTGATTCAATTATTGACGGAAGATTATTAGAACAAATGAAAAACCTGAAAAACAATTTTGAAAGGCCTGTTATTGTAATAGAAGGCACGCAAGACATTTATGGGGTTAGAAATGTCCATCACAATTCAATTCTTGGAATGCTTGCAACAATTGTTGTTTCTTATGGGATTCCAGTAATACAGACGAGAAGCTTTAAGGAGACTGCTTCACTATTGCAGATAATTGCAAGGAGGGAGCAAGAGGAAACTGGCAAGGATTTCAGCCTGCATGCCGACAGAAAGCCATCTACATTAAAAGAGCGGCAGGAATATCTTGTAAGCTCTTTGCCTGGGATTAATCTGACATTATCAAAGCCTTTGTTAAGGCATTTCAAGACAATAAAAAATCTTGTAAATGCTTCAGAAAGAGAGCTGCAGGAAGTCGAGAAAATCGGGCCTGCAAAAGCAAAGCAGATAAAGGATGTTGTTGAAAGGGAGTATAAGGAACAATGACAGATTTAACAAAACCAAAGATTTATATTTAAAAATTGAAATTTATTTTCAATGCTCAAAAAATTCCTTATATGGCTCATTAAATCTATACTTATGCTTCTCGTTGTAACGCTTATTTTTTCTTCAATAACCCTTGATTTTCCCGGGCTGGTAAAAAGCGTATTTGGCGATATTTTTGCCTACGCGTCTCCGGAAGCCCAGAAACAGGTTGTTGGGGAATTGGCTGGGGCATGCTCGTCCCTTGAGAAAGGAAATGAGTTTGTAGCCAATATCGGGGCTATCTGCGCAGATTATAAATCAGGAAAGATAAATGACAAGGAATTTTTCTTTGGCATTATCAGCAGCGCTCTGCCGGTCAATGCAGGAATGCCTCAAATTGGGGCGCTGGACAAATACAACCGGGCAATTAGTTACCTGAACAAGAATAAAGTATGGTATTTTGTGATTTTATTGGTTTTGACACTGCTGCTTTACCTGCTGATTATGAATGTTAGATTATTTTTGATTATATTAAGCCAGATTTCATTCGGCATTGGGATGATAATTATGTTGCCGTATATAGCAATTATCATTTACCGTAATTTTGTGGGATTTGACACAACCCCGATTCTTGGAAGCATGCTTGGCGCTGGAAGCATATTTGACGCCAAGGCGATTTCAAGCGTTATTCTCCTGATGATTTTAAGGACCTACAGCAGCTTTATCATAGTTTTGGGCATTCTGCTGTTAGGCGCAGGCATTGCAGGAAAGGTTTACAGCTGGAAACTAAAGAAGCAAAGCTCAAAGCCTGAGCCAAAAGAAGGCAAAAGGATTAAAGAAGAAAAACTAAAAAAAGAAAAGCAAACAAAAGAAGAGGAAGGCGAAGCTCACAGGCACAGGGACAGAAGCACAAAAGAGATTCTTGACGAGCTTGATGAGATGCACAAAAAGAAAATTAAAAAAGATTAAAAATTCATTGCCCTAAGTCTTTTCACACGCTCAGGAACAGGTGGATGGGTTGAGAATAATTTTAAAAATCCAATTGATCTGAAAGGATTAGAGATAAAGAGATGGGCAGTAGCTGGGTTTCCAAATCTCATCGGGTGCCTTTTTCCATCTTCCTCAAGTTTTTCTAAAGCTGAAGCCAAACCAAGCGGATTTTTTATTATCTTTGTGCCTGTTTCATCTGCAATGTATTCTCTGCTTCTTGATATTGCAAGCTGAATGAGTGTTGCTATCAATGGAGTTATTATTCCGAGTATTATAAGTTGTAATAGGTTGTTGCCTCTATCCCTATCCCCTCCAAAGCCGCCAAATATTGCAGACCACCTTGCCATTACTCCAATATAAGATATGACTCCTGCTATAGTGCCTACAACTGTTGAAATCAAAATATCTCTATTTTTAATATGAGCAAATTCGTGCGCTAGAACGCCTTTAAGTTCTTCTTCTGTCATTAATTTTAATATACCTTCAGTACATGCTACAGCTGAATGTTTAGGGCTTCTACCACAAGCAAAAGCATTGCTTTGCTCACTTGGGACTACATAAACCTTGGGCATAGGCAAGCCACTTAGCTTAGCAACTTCCTTTACAACCTTGTATAACTTGGGATATTCGCTTTGCTTTGCCTCTTTTGCCCTGTACATCCACAGCACAATCTTGTCAGAAAACCAGTAAGAGCCGATGTTCATAATGCCTACAAATATGGCTGCGAATGCCAGTCCTGCTCTGCCGAAAAAGCTGCCTATCCAAAGCAATAATGCTGTGAGCATAGCCAATAATACGGCTGTTTTCACTTGATTCTTAATTGCCATAGCAAATATGTATGTCTTCTTGATTTAAAAATTTAATGTTTAGTGTTGTCATTGCGGTTACAAAGATTTATAAATCAGTAAATAACTGTGCATGAAGGTGGTTTTAATGGCAAATGCTGTTTTATGGGTGATAGTTGGAATTTTGGCATTTATTGTCTTATACATAGTTCTGACGTTCAACAGCCTGATAATGCTGAGAAACAGGGTGAATAATGCATGGAGCCAGATTGATGTTCAATTAAAAAGAAGATACGATTTAATTCCAAACCTTGTCAATGCTGTCAAAGGCTACATGAAGCATGAAAGGGGCACATTGGCAGAAATAACAAAGATGAGGTCAAGCTTGATTTCAGGATCAATGCAGCAGAAAGCAAAGGCAAACAATGCAGTAAGCGAGGCATTGAAGACAATCTTCGCTGTTGCTGAAAATTACCCAAAACTGGAGGCTTCTGAAAACTTCAAGATGCTGCAGGAAGAACTGTCAGGGACAGAAAGCAAGGTGGCATTCTCAAGGCAGTTCTACAATGATAATGTAATGGCATTAAATAACAGGATACAGCAGTTTCCAAGCAGCATAATTGCAAACATGCTTAGCTTCAAGGAGAGGGAATTCTTCCAGACTGCAGAAGGAAAGAAAAAGCCCGTCAAAGTAGAGTTCTAAGATGGATTTATATGAGCATATTTCTTCAAACAAAAGAAAGTCAATATTTTTGATTACTATTTTCTTTATTATAATCGGGTTTTTGGGATATGCATTCGGGCTTTACATTGGCGATGCTTTCATTGGACTCGGCTTTGCAATTGTTTTCTCCACAATAATGGCATTGATAAGCTTTTATTCAGGGGATAAATTGATATTAAGCATGAGCAGCGCAGTGCCTGCTGACAGGAAGAAATATCCTTACCTTGTGAATACAGTTGAAGGGCTGGCAATTGCATCTGGAATTCCGACTCCAAAAATTTATGTCATTGATGACAGCGCAATAAACGCCTTTGCAACAGGCAGGGATCCAAAGCACGCCTCTGTTACAGTTACAACAGGCACAATCAAAAGGCTGAAAAGGGATGAGTTGGAAGGCGTGATAGCCCATGAGCTCTCCCATGTAAGGAATTACGACATAAGGATGATGATGTTTGTTGTTGTGCTTGTTGGTGTCATTGCCTTGCTCAGTGATTTTTTTTTAAGGACAATGATTTATGGCAAGGGAAGGAAGGACATGAAAGGCAGCGGCATAATCGGAATAATAATTATTTTGCTGGGGTTAATTTTGGCAATATTGGCTCCTTTGATAGCCCAGCTGATAAAGCTTGCTGTGAGCAGGAAAAGGGAGTTCCTTGCAGATGCTGACGGCGCTTTGCTTTCAAGGAATCCTGACGGATTGGCAAACGCGTTGAAGAAAATAAAAGATGACAAAGAGCCGTTAGTGGAAGCAGCAAACAAGGCAACTGCGCATTTATTCATAGAAAACCCGTTGAGGACATTCAGGGGCAAAATTAATAATTTATTTTCCACCCATCCTGATATAAATGAGAGGATTAAAAGGCTAGAAGGATTCTAAATAACTATCAATTCCTTCAATCTGCCTTAATTTTGTGTGCTTGAACAAAAACTCCCTGAATTTGTTGTTGATTTTGACTCCATTCTTTTGCAAGTTTGAGTTTAATTTTGAATAAAGCTGTTTGCCTTCCTTGTCCAGATCAGTAAGAATTATGCATTCGTCATTGGAATTGGCAACATCTTCAATAATTTCAAACAATGGCTTTTTGTTCAGCTCGATTATATTGCTTATACCCAGTTTCTGCAATGCTATCCTGTCTTTCTTTCCTTCCACTATAACCAATGAATTTGAGTCCTTTATTTTATTTATAAAGTAGGGTATTTGCTCTATTTTTGTTTTCATTGTTAATTTGAATGGAGCGGTATTTTTAAATGTTTTTTAATATTGGGCTTTGTCCCAAGAGGCGACAAAGCCAAATAAATAAATTGTACAATATCGCCCTGCAATAAACTTCTGACCTTGCAGTATTTGCCAGCTTCGAGCTGATACTGCTTCCATATCTCTGCTTGAATGAATGAAATAAGCT
>JACPMT010000049.1 GCA_016185815.1 Candidatus Woesearchaeota archaeon | reverse complement strand
TAATCATTATTTAAAATGTTCCTCAAGGCCTTTTTCTATTTCTGCTCTGGTTACTTTACAATCATTATTCTGATCTAGTTGTTTTAAAATGCCTATTAACTCTCTATCGTCATTTGGATTACCTAATATAGAACCCTCAGCTCTTTTTAGCTCAAATGGATATTTTGGACCTGCATAAGCTGTATTGGCTCTTTTAAGCCTTTCCTCATCCCCTCTTCTTATTGGTGTCATATTTCCTCTTTTTATCTCAGTGAAAAATTGTATTAACCAGCGATCTCTTGAGTGAAAGGTGTAGCCACCAATAGATATAGGTCCGCCTAGTTCGTACATTGATCCGTAATAAAATTCCTGGCCACATTTTCTTGGTTGGGGAGGAGTACGATCTGCTGCCAGAGCTGATTGACTTGTTAATAATCTTGCAAGTTCAAACGAAGCATAAATAACAGCAATTTTTGGACCTAAATCTCTGATCCTTTGCATCAAAGTTGGATTAGAATTGTAGTCTTCTTGCATTTTGTTTATATTAAGTAAATCTACTAGAACCCCTATAAATAATTTTCTATTGACTTATTTATTTTTAGTTTTAGATAAGTAGTAACAATTATATAAACATAGTATTACAGATAAATTTATTTTTTGATTTTAATCAAATCTCAAAGCATTCAACAATGTAAAATTTATAAATACGCTAATTTATGCACAAAAAATGAACTTCATAATAATACACGGCGTTTACTCAAACCCAGAAGCCAATTGGTTTCCTTGGATTAAGAAAGAGCTTGAGAAAAGAGGCTTTGAAGTTATTGTTCCAAAATTCCCTACTCCGCTTGACCAGACAAGGGAAAGCTGGTTAAGAATAATTTCAAAATACAAAGGCAAAATAAAAAATGAAACGGTTTTGATAGGGCATAGCTTGGGAGCTGCGTTTATTCTTGATTATCTTGAGCAAACAGACAAAAAAATAAAGGCTGCATTTTTAGTTGCAGGATATCATAAACTCATAAACAATGAATTTGATGAATTAAACAAAACGTTTGTCGGCAGGAAGTTTAACTGGAGCAAAATAAAGCAAAATTGCAGAAAATTTTTTGTTATTGCATCCGACAATGATCCATACATCCCACTAGAAATAAATGAGGAGCTTGCTGGAATTCTGGATGCTGAATTGAATGTTATCCATAACGGCGGCCACTTGAACAAAAAAGCAGGCTATGAAAAATTTCTTGAATTGCTTGAACTCGTAACAAAATTTATAAACATTCCTAAATAACTTTTATGTATGGTTTTGACAATTGATCAATTAACAGCAGGGTACGAGAAAACAGTACAAAAAACATTTGACCAAGACGCAATTTCTGCTTATGTTTCTTTAGTACAAGATACCAATCCAATTCATACAAATCCTGATTTTGCCGTACAAAAAGGTTTGGAAAGAACAGTTGTTCCGGGCGGCTTAATTGAAGGGACTTTAGTTGGCATTGCAAGCAGCGAATTTCCTTTTGGTGCAATGATACTTGAAAAGCATGTAAATTTCAAGCGTGTTTTGTATGTTGGTAAGCCAGTAGAATTAAAAATTAAAATTGAAAGGGTAATTGGAAGAGATAGGAAAATAATTGATCTTTCAGTCGAAGCAAGGAGCAATGACACTGTTTATGTACAAGGGACATTCAAGGCATTTTATAAACCTTTATAACAATCCTTAAAAACACATTAAAATTCTAATTTGTTATGGAAAAGCGGATTTTCACGGTTTTGTTCATTGCAGTCTTTGCAACAATGCTTGGCGCAGGCATAATAGAGCCGTTCATGGCAATCTACGCAAAAGACCTTGGGGCAAACGGCTTGATGATTGGTCTGATTTTTGGCTCTTTCACCCTGTCAAGGGCTTTGTTCACGCCTTTAATCGGAAGAATCTCGGATTTTAAAGGAAGAAAGAATCTTTTGCTTATCGGGTTAACAGGCTATACTGTTTTATCATTCTTTTATGCTGCTGCATCCACAACAACATCATTAACAATAGTGAGGTTCTTACACGGGCTTGCAAGCGCAATGGTGCTGCCGATTTCAATGGCTTATATTGGCGATATAGCGCCAAAGAATCAGGAAGGCAAGTATCTTGGGACTTTTACAATTGCTTTTTTCATGGGGCTTGCTGTTGGCCCGGTCATAGGAGGAGCTTTGCATGACCTGTGGCACATGAATGCTGCATTCTATGCAATGGGAGCAATAAGCTTTTTGTCGCTTCTGTTGCTTATATTCATGCTGCCGGAGATTAATGCCCACAAAAACGTAAAGCCATCCTCATTCAAAACCATACTGAAGGACAAGACAATGCAGGCAATGATTATTTTCAGAGTTATGAATGCTTATGGAATAGCGGCTTTAATGGGATTTCTTCCATTGATTGCTGAAAGGATAAATGTAACTGTTTTCCAGATTGGGTTTGTGGTGAGTGCTAATCTGCTTGCATCTTCTTTGTTACAGCGATATTTTGGAATTATAGCGGCTTTTACACATTGCTTTTGTTCAACATATTGATGGGCTTGGGTTCTGCAATTTCAATACCAGCTGGAAGTGCTATAACAGCTCAGCTCGGCAAAAAGCTAGGAATGGGCTCTGTGATGGGCTTGTTTAACACTGCATTCGGGATTGGTGGGGGCATAGGGCCAATAGTTGCTGGTCTTATAATGTTAGCGACAAGCTTAGCTTTTGTCTTTGTTTCGTCAGCAATTATTGTTTTGATAGGTACAATAGTATTTTATTATTTGATGAAGAAGAATGTTGATTATAAAAACCTTGGAAGAATTGTATAAAATGAATGAATCAACAAAAAGATTGTTGAACGAACTTGAAGTTTTTGGAAGAAAGCATGATGGATATTGGAATATATCTCCCGATACAGGCGAATTTTTTTATATCCTTGTCTTAATCAGCAAAGCAAAAAATATTCTAGAGGTTGGAACTTCTAATGGCTACTCTGCAATCTGGCTTGCAGAGGCAGTAAAGCAAAACAATGGAAAGGTTACAACAATTGATATAGCAAAGCATAAAATAAAGATGGCAGCTGAAAATTTCAAAAGAGCTAAATTAAGCAATATAAAAATCGTGCATGGTGATGCTTTAGAAGAAATTCCAAAACTAAAAGGCAAGTTTGATTTTCTGTTTTTGGATGCTTTAAAAGAAGACTATATCAATTATTTCAAATTAGCTTATCCTAAATTGACGAAAAATGCGGTGATTGTAGCCGATAATGCAATAATGTTTGAAAAGTACATGGAGGATTACTTAATCTACGTAAGAAACCATAAAAATTTGAGAAGCGTTTTGGTTCCAATTGGAAGTGGCGTAGAGTTTACATTAAAGTTGAAATAAAATGGACATCTTTGCACATGGATTGTGGAGCTATGCAGTCTTTAATAAGAAGAAATATGTCTGGCTTGCAACACTTTTTGGCCTGCTTCCGGATTTTTTGTCATTCGGGATTGTCTTTGCAATGAATTTGTTTAATGGGAATTTTCACAGTGGGCCGCCTGCAGTAGATTCATTGCCTGAGTGGCTTTTTGCAGCCTACAACATGACCCACAGCCTTGTAATGTTTGGCGTTATTTTTATCCTTGTTTACTTATTCACAAAAAAATGGTTTTGGCCTTTGACAGCTTGGGGGATTCATATTTTGATAGACATACCAACTCATTCATTCAGGTACTTCCCAACTCCTTTCCTGTGGCCCTTGTCAGACTACAAGTTCAACGGAATAAGCTGGAGCAATCCATGGTTTATGTTATTGAATTATGGAAGTTTGATGGTTGTTTTTATTCTTATTGCATATAACAGGTCTAAAGGGAAGAAAGCTACAACAAAGTTTAAAAGATAGCAAATAAACCTATATTTATGGATAACATAGAAAAATTAGAGGCTGAGTACATCAATAAAAAGGATAAGATAATGGAAAGATTGCGGCAATTTGAAAAATTCTTCAACGAACCTTATTCGTGGTTTTATAGGGATAATGAATTAGTTTTATCAAAAGTTGAAACAAAAGATGACTACAGGTTATTTGAAGAATTAGCTTTCTGCATTTTCACAGCCAATACAAGCGCTGAAATGGGTTTGAAAGCAGTTGATGCTGTTAGGAATGTATTGATCAATGGAGCTGCAGAAGATATGACAAGAAGGCTTGAAGGGATTTATCGCTTTAACAATGTAAGACCTGCACATATTGTCCACACAAGGAATTATTTGAAAAATTCATTGAATTTCCAATTTAAAAACAAGATAAAATCATTTAAAAACAAAAAGGAATTAAGGGATTTCTTTGCACTGAACAAAGACATTAAAGGGCTTGCCTATAAGGAAGCATCTCATTTTCTTAGGAATACAGGATTTAGGGGCTATGCAATACTGGACAAGCACATAATAAACTCAATGCATGAGTTTGGAATACTGAAAACAAACGAAAAGCCAAAAAACAACAAAGAATATTTAGAAATTGAACAAAAATTCATTGATTTCTCTAAAGATGTTGGCATTGACATGGATGAATTGGATTTATTGCTTTGGAGTAGAAAGAATGGAAGGATTTTGAAGTGAAAAAGAAATATTAATAAAATACAAATTTAGTAGCATGGGTTATGAGGCTAAAACGCTACTTTTTTCTTATAATTTTGTTAGGTATTATAATTTTCATCAGTGGCTGTGTTTCTGAGAAACCACAAACTGAGGATTTAATAATCGCCCAGCCATCTAAAGAAGAAAATCAATCACAAGTCCAGCCCCAGTCACAAAAAGATAATCATTTTTTGGAAGACTGTAAAAGATACCCTTTGCCGCCCGATTGCAGCTTTATACCTGAACAGGAAAGAAAACTATTCTGCGAAAGATGCAAGCAAAATTTCCCGGAGTTGGATGCAGCGCAACAAATGGAACAAGCAAAAGACGACAGGCGAAGCATAATTTCAGGAACTCCGTCATGCGGCGATAAAAAAGAATTATTTACTGTTTCGCATATTCCAATCTCGGAATTGCAGAATATTGTCCCTCTTGGCAATCTAAACCCTTCCGGACATACGTTTCCCACAAATCATCTGTATTTTCACTTAAAAGGATTTAGTGGAGACGAGTCGAGCTCTAATGCACCAGTTGTTTCCCCTGGTAATCTTTGGGTTACAAGGATTGGTTCCTCTGAATATACGATGAAGGGACGTCAGATAAAAGATTATAAGTTGGATTTTACAGTATGTACAGAAGTAAGGGGATATTTTATCCATCTTACATCATTGTCCGAGAAGCTATTGCAAAGTTTTGCACAACCGGATAATTGCGAAGAATATGATACAGGAGGGATTCATTACAAGAATTGCGAGAAAGATTTCTACTTTTCTCCGGTATCTGTTGCCGGCGGCGAACCCATAGGCACAGCAAGCGGATCTTCTGATTTTGGCTTAGCTGATTTGCGAACTCAAGAGCTTGTATATGCCAACCCAAAGCGTTGGTACGAGGATCCATTACACAGAGTGTGCCCTTTGGATTATTTCACTGTAAATATAGAGGCGCAGTTAAAATCTCTGCTGGGTTCTAGCGATGTCAAAAGAACTGCAGAGCCAGTCTGCGGTGAGGTTGCACAAGACAATCCTGGAACCGCACAGGGCGTATGGTTCGTTAAAGGGGCTAGCAACACATATCCTGAAGATCCTCATCTTGCTTTAGTTCATGATAATATTGATCCAGCAAAAGGAGTTTTTTCTGTGGGTACATCTAT
>JACPMT010000053.1 GCA_016185815.1 Candidatus Woesearchaeota archaeon | reverse complement strand
GAGCTTATTTCATTCATTCAAGCAGAGATATGGAAGCAGTATCAGCTCGAAGCTGGCAAATACTGCAAGGTCAGAAGTTTATTGCAGGGCGATATTGTACAATTTATTTATTTGGCTTTGTCGCCTCTTGGGACAAAGCCGTTTTTAAGGAAAGATTTTAATACATCTCAAGACCATCATAGCTTATGGAAAAGTCAAGGAGTACAGCCATTGCAGCCTTTGTATTTGGATTATTCTTTTGGATCCCGTTGATTAACATAATATCCAGTGCATTTGCCATATACCTGGGAGCGAAATCCTTGATAAAAATAAAAAAAGACCCTGCTAAATATTCTGGAAAAGGATTTGCAATCGCTGGCATAATTCTCGGAGCGCTTGTCTATGTTACTTACTTGATAGGCTTTGGCATGTGCCTGTACGGTTATGGTTATGGAGGGGTATGTAAAAACATTGGATTGGCAGCCCTGGCATGACAGCAATTCCATAGAAATATTTAAAAGCACTCGTCTTATATATTCTTATTTAATGATATGAAAGATGCAATAATGCTGATGTCCAGTGTACTTTTTGGGATTGTTTTTTCACTTTTAACCTTTATATTTGCCATATTCATAATCTCCAGATTTTTAAAGAAGGAAGATAATTTCTCTGAGCCAAAAGTCAGCATCGTCATCCCAGCATACAATGAGGAATACGGCATAAAAGCATGCCTGGACTCCATCTTCAGCTCAAATTACCCGAAAAACAAGATTGAAGTTATTGTTGTTGATGACGGCTCAACAGACAGCACGCCAAGTATTTTGAAGGCGTACAAAAAAATAAAGACATTGAGTCAAAATCATCTTGGCAAAGTAGAGGCTTTGAACCTTGGAGCGCTGAATTCCTCCAATGAATTTGTAATAACGCTTGATGCAGACACAACCTTGGATAAAAACTGCATCAGAGAGCTTGTAAAGCCATTCTCGGCCAAAGACATTGGCGCAACTACAGGAAACAACACAGTAAAAAACAATAAATCAATCCTGGGCTTGTTTCAAAACATTGAGTACCACTTTAGCAACCTGATAAGAAACAGCTTTTCAGCTGTTTTCAAAAGCGGGATATGGATTGCAGGCTCATTGGCATGCTACAGGAAAACAGCCTTAAAAAAGATCGGCTATTTCAAAAAAGATACCCTTGCAGAGGACATAGATATTGCACTGGAGTTGAAAAAAGCCGGTTATAAAACTGTTATTGTTTCTGCAGCGTTTGGCAGCACTATCGTCCCAAGCAGGTTCAAGGAGCTTTACAGGCAGCGCGTTAGGTGGTGGATGGGCACCCTGCAGGCCATAGTCAAAAACAAGGAACTCTTTTCAAGAAAGTCAACGCCGTCAATAATATTCCTTTATATAACCCATTTTTGGTGGTCTTTCTACGCATTTTTGTCCTTGCCATTGATAATATACCAGATAAATTATTGGCTTCCATACAACTCCCAAAGCCTGCTTAGCTCCATAAGCTACTTTTTCAGGTGGTTCAGCCTGATGGGGCCGTTTTATGTCCTTTATAAAATACCCGATTTCGGGATCTCGGTTTACAGCATTTTTGGCGTTTTATCGGGAGTGATGACAACTGTGCTTAGCGTAGCGGCTGTAGTGATTTTTAAGGACAGGATTGGCCTTAAGAACATTTTTGCAATCTTTTTTTACTTCCCATATACAATAGTTTTAAATATTATAATTTTAATCAGCCTGTTAAGGCACAGATTTTGGGCCAAGAGCTTTTATATAAAATGATGTAAAATGGCAATAACCGGAATTTTCCAGCAATATATGGATTTAATAATCAATTTTTTCTCGTGGTACAACGTCATAGGCAGGAAAATACTTGACATTCTGCATAGTATATTTGACAAAGTGTTTGATGTGCTGCTTCTCATAGCGTTTTTAATGTCGTTGCTCTATGTTATAATGTCAGTTTATGCTATCTTCAGAAAGCGTGAGCACAAGACCGAAGAAAGCCATGATGGGGAACTGCCATCTGTTAGCGTACAAATACCCACTTTTAACGAGCTTGTGGCGATAAGATGCGCCCAAAGCTGTCTGCATTTTGATTACCCAAAAGATAAGTACGAAATAATAATAGGTGACGACAGCAGTGATCCTGAGATATCAAAGCAGCTAAAAGAATTTGCGGAGCAGAATGGCATAAAGCTGGTGAAGAGGGCAAGCAACATAGGCTACAAGCCAGGCAACCTCAACAATATGCTGAAGCACTCTAAAGGCGAAATACTAGTCATTTTTGACTCAGATTTTGTGCCTCCTCAGGATTTCCTGAAAAAAATAGTGCAGCCTTTTATTAATGACAAGAATGTTGCTGGAGTGCAGGCAAGATGGAATTTCATTAATCTGCATCAAAATATGATATCTGTTTTAGGGGCGACAATAGTCACTACATACCACCACATCGCAATGCCGTTTGTCCATGACAGGAGAAAAATGGTCTTCTTGTGCGGCTCTGCAGAGGCTGTAAGAAAAGAAACGCTGATAAAGCTGGGAAGATGGGAGGAAGGAAACCTTACAGAGGATATTGAATTTTCATTAAGATTGCTGGAGAACGGCTACAAGATAACATATTTGGAAGATTTGGAATGCGATGGCGAAGTTCCGTACACGCTTAAGGATTTATACAGGCAGCAGATGAGGTGGGCTTATGGTGTTATTTATTCATGGAAAAACCATTTTAAGCCTATTACAAAAAGCAAATACCTTAACCTTGCAGATAAATTTTACATGCAAAGCATTTTCCTAAGCGGATACCTAATATCAGTTTTATTAGCGGGGTTGTTTATAACAGGCACACTAAGCTTTATAACCCATGCCCCGGAACCAATTAAGTGGGGTGAATTTGCCTATAAATTGCTTAGGAATGTGCTGCTCACAAGCGGACTGCTTTTTGCAAGCATTGTTGCATTGAAAAAATCAAATAAAACAAAACTAACCTTGCCAATGATAGCATCTTCATTCAGCTACGGGCTAGTCGTTACTTACTATGTTAATGTAGGCATTTTCAAGGCAATAGCCAAAACGCCTATGGAATGGTACATGCTAAGCAAGCAGGGAAACAAGATAGACTGATTCTTTAGAGAACTTTGAATAACCTACCATTTTATTACTTTAACATGAAAATCCAAGATTTTCAGGTTCCCAAAAATTGCAGGTAGTTGTGAGCGAGTTCGCAACGAGCTCACTCGCATGTCACCAATTTTTTAGGACACTCAAAGTTCTCTTAGAGAATTTTGACAAAATTTATGTATTTCAAAATTCTCTTTAGAAAGTATTATTTATTCTTGTGCTTTTTTTAATAAAATGAGGCTGAGGAGCAATATTGGCATAATCATAGTAATACTTGCCTTTATTTGCGCGAATGCAGTTTTTCTTAATTTCTATAAAGATGTCTGGTGGGATTCCTCTGTTTACATTGGCATGGGCAAATATATCTTCTCATCTGGAAAATCCGGCTTATGGGAGGAATCAAGGCCATTGATACTGCCTTTTATCCTTGGCATTGGCTGGAAACTTGGCTTTGATGCTGTGTATTTTGCCAGGCTTGTATCCATAATATTCGCAATTCTTGTAATATGCATGACATATGCAATCGGGTTAAAGGTTTTCTCTAAGAAGATAGGCTTATTGGCTGCGTTTTTCACTGCATTTTCGTACAATTTCCTTTTTTTCAGCCCGAACATACTGACAGAAATACCTTCCATGTTATTTTTATTGCTGGCTTTGTACTTCTTTATGGAGAATAAATTCTTTTTTATGGGACTGGCAGCAGGCATTGCCGTAATGACTCGCTTTTTTCAATTTTTTACTTTGATAGGTCTTGGGATAATTTTCATAATATCCATACACAGGAAACCCAAGTCTGCCAAAAAACTATTTTACGGCGCTGCAGGATTTCTGATACTTGTTTTGCCTTATTTCATTCTTAATTATTACCTGTACAATGACATGTTTGAGCCATTTAAGGTGCAGGCGCATTTGACAAGAGCAACAACCTGGGCGCATTACCAGGAATTCCCATTCTACATCAAAGGCTTGCTTAAAGAGAATTTTTTTTTGGTGTTGCTGCTGTCGCTCCCGTTATTTCCCAGAAAAGACCGGGGGTTCACTGCAGTTTTTCTCATACCGGCAATATATCTTTTTATTTTCTCAATAGCCAAGAACAAGGACATGAGGTATGCCATCCTTGTCATGCCGTTTTTATACCTGCTTCTGTCTTACTGCCTGATGAAGATTCATGGAAAGATAAAATACAAAAAACTGGCGTCAGCCTTTTTTATTTTGGTCCTAGCGGCGTGGACAGCCACAACATTCATGTCTTTTAATGACGCTGTCCGGTATACTTATCAGCGGAATGACGAGGGATTCTTGTATTTCCAGGATTATCTAAAAAACAATAATGGGAATGTATGGACTACAAATCCGCTGTACGCGCTTTATTCCGGTCAAAAAATTGGCGGGCTGCTTTATTTCTATTCCTCTGAAAAACTGATTGATTTTATCAATAAAAACAAAAATAATGTGGATATTGTCTTGTTCAACAGTTGCGATATCCCGTGCCCCCCTGCAGAGGCCGATCCTTTGTGCGGCGAGAGCAGGGAAATTCTTTACAATGCAGTCTCTAAATTCAGAAAGATCTATGAAAAAGGAATAAACTCCTGCAGGTATGAGATATACAGAAAGGCTACTTCTTTATTTTGATGAAGTCTCCTAGCGTAAACCCCATCATTCGGCTCTTGCTTGGTTTCTCGTGCCTTTCCTCGTGCTCTTCAACAATCTTTATGCCCAATGCCTTTTCAAGCTTTTTCGCCAAAGGCAGAGTGGGGTTGAACATTCCTGTCTCGATCTTGTGCATTGCGGATTCCTTTTCATTTACCCTGCTTGCAAACTCTTTTTGCGTCAGTCCCATTGATTCGCGCTTCTTTTTTATTATTTCAGCGTAATTTTCAACAAGAAGCTCTATTTTCTCTTCTTTCTGCGGTTCTGATTTCCTTAGGAATTGCTTGTGCTGTTCCTTTGGAGAAAGCCGCCTGACAGGCGAGATTATCTTCCCAAATCTGCTGCATTCAGAGCATACATCCAGTTCAACGCCCTCAATCAGCGTCCTGTTTAAACTTTCACTTGCTTTGCCGCACAAGTCGCAGTTAATCCTTATCACCCAGTGCAGTCACTATAATTTTTCTATTGCTTCTCGGGCCGTCCAATTCTGCAAACATCACGCTTTGCCACCTTCCCAGATCAAGCTTGCCATTTTTTATAGGTATAGTTTCGCTAGGGCCCAAAATTGCGTATTTAATATGCGAATCAGCATTTCCATCAATTTTGTCATGCCTCCAGACTCCGCTTGGGACAAGCTTGTTTAGTGCATCAATCAAATCCAGGCAAATGTTCGGGTCGTAGTTCTCGTTTATAATAATTGCTGCTGTCGCATGGGCTGCAAAGACATTGCACAAGCCATTTTTTATTTTCGATTTTCTTATTATTGAGTTTATTCTGTCGGTTATATCTATCAATTCCTGCTTTTTATTTGTTGATATTGTAAATTCTTCCTGCATAAGTCTCATGGTAATTGAATATATTTAAATATGTTGCACATTGCCTTATTAGTATGAAAGTCATATGCGTTAGTGGAACCCCGGGCACTGGCAAGACGACATTATCAAAAAAACTAGCTAAAGAATTGGATTATTATTATATTGATGTAAATAATATTATTTCCAGGTATAAGCTTGTTGAAGGCTATGACAGAAAAAGAAAAACAAAGGTTGTTGACATCGCAAAATTGAATAAAAAGCTGATAAAAATCATTCTTTTTTTTAAAAAATATAATTTTATTGGTGATGCCCTATTGTCAAGGCAAACATCCAAAAAAACATTAAATAAATTAAACATTACTAAAAATCAAATTAAAAAATATAAGGGAATAATCATTGACTCGCACCTATCCCACTATCTTCCTAAAAAATATATCGATTTGTGCATTGTAACCAAATGCGGCATTGATGAATTAAATAAAAGATTAAAAAAGAAAAGATTCTACAAAGATAAAATAAAAGAAAACCTGCAGGCTGAGATATTTGACATCTGCTATAACGAGGCACTGCATCAAAAACATGAAGTTCTGGTTATTGACACAACAAAAGGTTTTAATATCAATAGCTTAATCCATAAGCTGGGTGGTTAAATGCTGTCTCAAAGGGTTAAGGGAATAGCGCCAAGCGCGACTCTTGCAATTGATGCAAAAGCCAAGCAGCTCAAGAAGGAAGGCAGGGATGTTGTGATTTTCGGGGCAGGGGAGCCTGATTTCAACACTCCGGAAAACATAAAGTTGGCTGCGAAGAAAGCAATAGACAATAATTTTACAAGATATACGCCGGTTGGAGGCATCCCAGAGCTCAAAAAGGCTGTTGCTGACAAGCTCAGGATGGAGAATAATATAGATTATGATGTTTCTGAAATATTGGTAAGCTGCGGAGGCAAGCATTCGCTTTTCAACATTGCAATGGCTGTCCTTGACAAGGGAGACGAGGCAATCCTTCCGTCCCCGTACTGGGTAAGCTATGAGGAGATGATAAAGATAGCAGAAGCAAATGCTGTTTTCTGCAAAACCGATGACAAGTTCAAGCTCACTGCAAAAATGGTAGAGGAAAAGATAACTCCAAAGACAAAAATGCTTATTCTGAACTCTCCAAGCAACCCAAGCGGGGCAATCGTTGAGCCTGCTGAAATAAAAAAAATAGCTGATTTGGCTACTGAGCACAATTTTTATGTGCTTTCTGACGAAGTCTACGAGCATTTTATCTATGGAGGTAAAGAGCATCTAAGCATTGCGTCTTTAAATGCCGAAATAAAAAATCTGGCAATAACTTCAAACTCTGTCTCTAAGACTTACGCAATGACCGGATGGAGAATTGGCTACACAGCAGGCCCAAAAGAAATCATTAAGGCAATGGACAACTTGCAGAGCCATTCCACAAGCAATCCAAGTTCAATTGCGCAGTATGCTGCATTGGAAGCCTTGAACGGTCCCCAAGACAGCGTGAAACAGATGGTGCATGCTTTTGATGAAAGAAGAAGATTCATCCACAAAAGATTGAACGAGATTGATGGAATTTCTTGTGTCGAGCCTGAAGGCGCATTTTACGCTTTTCCTGACATAAGCGAAACTGGAATGTCCTCAATGGAATTTGCATCGAAGCTGCTTGACGAAGCATTGGTTGCAGTAGTGCCCGGAATCGCATTTGGAAGCGACAGGCATGTAAGGCTTAGCTATGCGACTTCCATACATGAGATTGAAAGGGGCCTGGACAGGATTGAAAAATGGGTGAAGCAGAAGGCTGTCAGGATGGAAAATGAAGAAGAAATCTGATAATTAATAAGCATTAAGATAATACACAATTTCAATCCGTTGCTTCGCAACAATATTTAGTGCTCGCCCTCATTGTCTGCCGCACATTCGGGCTCGCCTATTCATTCAATAAAATGAAAGTCAAAATCACTTCTGGAGATATTTCTGCTGTTGCAGAGCTTAAAAACACAGCAACAGCCAAAGCTGTATATGATGCTCTGCCAATAGAAGGGGCTGCAAACAGATGGGGTGACGAGATTTATTTTGTGATTCCTGTAAATCTGGATTTGGAAGACGGTGCAAAAGAAGTTGTTTCAGAAGGAGATGTTGCTTACTGGCCTGAAGGCTCATGCTTTTGCATATTCTTTGGCAGAACCCCAGCCTCTAAAGGAGATGAAATCAGGGCTGCCTCCAAAGTCAATGTTTTTGGGAATGTAAAAAATGCAAAGATTTTCAAGTCTGTTAAGAATTCTGATTTAATTGTTTTGGAGAAAGCATGAAAAAACAGCTGTCATCAATAGACCTGCATTATCTGGTAAAAGAATTGCAGGCCCTGAAGGACTCAAGAATAGACAAGATATACCAGCCTGAGGCAAACCTGATTGTCTTTAGCTTGTACAAGGCAAATGCCGGCAAAAAAATACTAAAAATCAATATAGGGCAGTGCCTTTATCTTGCTGAGGAAAAAGAAGCATATGGCGAAATTCTGGGGTTTGGAATGCTGCTAAGGAAGCATATTGATGGTTACTTTTTAACTGATATCAGGCAACTGGAGCCTGAGAGAATAATAAAACTGTCATTCAAGGTTAAAGACGATGAAAAACACCTTTATATTGAATTGTTCGGCAAGGGCAATGCAATCCTGTGCAACGAGCATGATGTAATTATCAATGCCCTTGAGCGCCATGATTTCAGGGAGAGAAGCATAAAGCCGAAACTGAAATACTCGTATCCAATCTCAAACTACAACATTTTTGAAATCAGTGAAAAGCAACTGGAAGAATTATCTAAAAATTCAAAAAAAGACTCGCTTGTAACGTCATTGGCGACAGAATTGGGATTAGGTGGCTTGTATTCTGAAGAAGTATGTTTATTATCGAACACAGATAAGACAATTAATCCAAAAAACATTGACGAAAAACAAGCGCAATCAATCACAAATTCACTCAAAAAAATAATAAATAAAAAAATTGACGCTTTTGTTGTTTTCGATGAGAATAATAATGTTATTGATGTAGCTCCATTTGATTTGGAATTTTATAAAAACAATAAAAAACAGAAATTCAATGCATTCAGCGAGGCATTAAGCTATTTTTATTCGCAATTCAAAGAGGTGAAAGAAACAGCCTTTGACAGAAAATTAAAAGAATTGCAGAGGATAACTGAAAACCAACAGAAGACAATAGAAGAACTTAGAAAGGAAGAGCATGAATCAAGGCAGAAAGGCGAATTGATTTACCATAACTATCAATTAATAAAGGAAGTTATTGATGAGCTGAACAACGCCTCAAAAAAGCATTCATGGAAAGATATCAAGGAGAAATTAAAGAATCACAAAACAATAAAAGAGATTAATGAAAAAGAGAGGAAGGTTATTGTAGAAATATAGAGAAACCTTTTTAAATCCCTTAAACCTACTTATTGCCTTGGACGGTCATAGGGGCTTGGTTCACCCGTTCCCATCCCGAACACGGATTGAGCTTTGGAGCTCGGCTCGCGTGAGAGTTAAGCAAGCCTCCGTTTCCAGCAGTACTGCACTTACGTGTGGGAACCTGGAAAAGCTGTCCACCTTTATTATTATGGGAACATGAGCTCCACTTTTAATTTTTCAAATTCCCTAATATTTCTAGAATTAGCTATATAAGATTTTACCATTAAATTCAGCTTTCTAGCCTTCTCTGGATGCTTAAAACCTATATTTTCTCTGAATTTGGCTATATTATCTTTGCCTGTTATGCTTAGAACGTAAGACTTGTCTTTAAGGCTATTAGACTTTGTTCTGGTAATTCTGTTTGACTTAATACCAAAACTAAAAAGCATTGACTTAACATCTTCCAACAGCCTTAAGGAATTAGATGTCAATGTTATGTTTCTCTTCCATTCTTTGCCTTTTACATAGAGTCTTAAAGCAGCGCAGCCTTCATCATCATATAACACCCTTAAATACTCTTTTTGTATTGATTTGTCAGCTCTCTTTATTATTTCTGGAACATAAATTGAACTACTTCTAAAATCATCTTGATATTCAAGAAATTTATTTACAATTTGTTTTCTGGTAACGTGAACGAATCTTGTGCCAGAATTATTAATTCCTTCTGTAAATTTAATATTGCCAAACTCCTCAGCCATATCCTCTTTAAATTCTTGGAGAAGTTCTTCACAAGTATTATTATATCTGATATATCGATGATGTAAATATCCATCACCACTTATCTTAGCCAAGCATCTTGCGAAATTTTTTGAAATCATTTAAATCACTGACTTTTTTTGTGTTGAAACTGCTTAAATGATTTTAGTTTAAATATTATACGTGAGAATGTCCAGTGCTTATTTTCAATATAGAAAACAAAAATCATAATTTGGCGGTTGAGACTATGTTAAGATGATTTAAATGGAGAATAAATCAAAGATAGTAGGCTTTAAGTGTTAATATACTTATAACAAGCCTCCGTTTCCAGCAGTACTGCACTTATGTGTGGGAGCCTGGAAAAGCTGTCCACCTTAATTTATCTTAGAATTTCTTTTGGGAATGTTTATATAAAGAACCTTATAATATTACCTTATGAAATTTAAACACTTAATAATTAATTTTTCTATAACTTTGGTTTCAATTATTATAATTATGCTTTTCTTTAAGAGTAAGTTTGGGAATTATGAAGGTTATAGATTCGTCAAAAATAGCTATTTAGAAGAAAAACAAATTAAGAATATCTATAAGATTTATGAAAACTGTGCTTTTAATAATAAATGCCCTAAAGGATACTCTTCACTTAAGATAGATTTTTTTAATATTCCGTCAGTGTATCATACAGATAGGGTATTATTCTATACAGACAATATAATATCAGATTGCCCAAATATACCAAATTTTATTGAGAAATGTGGCAAATCTACTATAGTGCATGAGAAATTCTTTCAAGTCTTAAAGGATATTACTAATACTAATTTTGATACTTGTAATTGGAAACCTCCCATTATTTTTCGTTATGTAAAAGAGGACGAATTGATTAAAAACTGTGGAGAAAATGCCTCTGGATGTTCTGCTGGTAAAATTATATATTCTATAGATAATCAATGGGAAACTGCTGAGGACAAATGCTATAGTTTTCATCACGAATTAGTACATTCTTTCCTTAATTGTTTAAATTTTGATTGGAGTAAATTTAACTACGATCTTAATCATGTATTCACTTTCCCAATCCAAACGTATGTATATCAATATGTTCCAGAGTGTCATCAGGTATATGACTCACAGATAGAAGCTTATAGGGTGGGTTTCTCGATGTTAGAGGCTAATAGACCCAATCCTCCAATATCTGGTTGGTCGTTCGGAGAAAAAAGAAAAGATACCAATTGCCAAACTATGTCATTTTATATTATTTACGATGAAATTCTAAATAAACAAAACTCTTATTTTATAAAACAAATAACAACAGAGATGAAAAATAAAAGACCGAGTACTGATGTAGAATTAGCAAAAATAATTTATTCTAGCTCAGGTAATAATAATCAAGTTTTAGAATCGTATAGAGAGGCTAATTGTGGGTTTACAATATGATTTATCTTAACTTTTCAATGTCTCTTTTGTTATGTATATGAACTTCCTTTTCAGAGCTTAAATGCCCGTTAAGCAGCCCTTTCTCAGCAAGCTCGGGAAAGACATTGAACTCAAGGCTTGCGCCCGGGTATTCGAAAATCTGCGGCTCTGCGACAAAGATGGGTGAAAAAACAAGGTAAATGTCTGATTTTTTAGGCTTTTGGGTGAAGGTAAGCACCTTGTTGCCCTCAACCCTTACAGTTCCCTTTTCGCTAGGTTTTGAAGATGTAGTAAGCATTATTGTTGCAATTGCATTCTGTTTTATGTGGTCATTCCACAATTCCTCAATGTTTATCCTGTTAAAAATTATATCGCCGTAAACAACAAGGAAATTTGCATTAACCCTGCCTTTCAGGAGCCTCAAGGAATCAGCAGTGCCGTTGGAGGATTTCTCCTCAATATAGCTTATTTTTACCCCGTAACCTGTGCCGTCTTTCAGCATCTCAAACAACTTAGTCAATAAATTATGCCTTGCGACAATGAACACAGTCTTGAAATTGTTTTCCCTCAGCCTTTTCAACCCAAGTTCTATGACAGGATTGTTTTTTATCCTTGCAGTCGGCCTGTAGTCTTCTTTTGAAATCCTCAAATGCCTGTCATTGCCGCCAAGGAGAATTACAGCTGACTTGTTCTCTCCCAAGGCGCTCTTGGCAAGGTGCTCTATAGCTTGGCTTCTGTTGCGGATATACACATTGTCAATGATGGAATCTATGTCATGTAATGTCTTTTCGTTGATTGTTATGGAGATTTTTGTTTTAGGCATTCTGGGTAGTATAAAGTAGGATAATGGTAAGATATTTAAATACGTTTCTGTTCTATAGCCATAATGAAAATTGCAGTTGTTGGAGCGGGCTATGTAGGTCTTGTCACAGGAGCGTGCTTTGCAGAGCTTGGAAATGATGTAATCTGCGTTGATGTAGACAAAGATAAGATAGGCAAGCTTAACAGCGGCATCGTTCCAATCTATGAGCCAAATCTGGATGAGCTGGTTGCGAAGAACAAAAAAGAAAAAAAGCTTGTTTTCTCGTCAGACTTAAACGGCGCAATCAGGAAATCTGAAATCATATTTATCTGCGTCGGAACTCCGCCAAAAGATAACGGGGAGGCTGACTTAAGCTATGTTGAGAACGTAGCATTGTCAATAGCGGAGGCAATGGATTCTTACAAGATAATTGTGGAGAAAAGCACTGTTCCGGTTGAGACAGGGGAGAAAGTTGCAAAGTCAATAAAAAGCTACAATGCGCACAAGGTTGATTTTGATGTTGTAAGCAATCCCGAATTCTTGAGGGAGGGAAGCGCGGTGAACGACTTCATGCACCCAGACAGGATAGTGATCGGGTGCGAAAGCGAAAAAGCAAAGGATATAATGAAAAAATTGTACTCGTCGCTGAAATCGCCGATTATCTTCACAGACATAAAAAGCGCGGAAATAATCAAGCACGCTTCAAACTCGTTTTTGGCGGCAAAAATCTCATTTATAAATGCCATAGCAAATATATGCGAGCTGGCAGGCGCTGACATTGAAAAAGTAGCTGAGGGAATGGGGTGTGACAAGCGGATCGGAAGGGTATTCCTCAACGCCGGAATCGGATATGGGGGATTTTGCTTCCCAAAGGATGCAGAGGCATTTATAAGGATATCAGAAAAATTCGGGTACGATTTCAAGCTGCTTAAGGCAGTGCAGGAAATAAACAATAATCAAAGAAAGCATTTTGTAAGGAAAATAGAAAAAGCATTGTGGATTGTAAAGGGCAAGACAATCGGAATCCTGGGGCTGGCGTTCAAGCCAAACACCGATGACATGAGATTTGCGCCTTCAGTTGATATAATAAGCGAGCTGCAGAAGGAAGGGGCAAAAATAAAGGCGTATGACCCAAAGGCAATGGAAAAAGCAAAAGGCATCCTGAAAAATGTTGCATACTCCAGCGACCCTTACGATGCCGCAATAGATGCAGACGCTTTGGTTGTCATAACAGAATGGGACGAATTCAAAAAGCTTGACTTGAAAAGAATAAAGCCCCTGATGAAGCATCCTTTGATAATTGACGGAAGGAACATTTACAGGCCCGAAGATGTTAAAAAAGAAGGCTTCACATACATCAGCATCGGAAGAAAGGAAGTGATTTAGGTGGATGCAATAATACTGGCGGCAGGCTATGCAACAAGATTGCATCCCCTGACGGAAAACACCCCGAAGCCATTGCTGGAAGTAGCCGGAAAGCCCATAATAGAGCACATAATAAAAAAATTAAGCCATGTGGGCTCTATCAGCAGGATATACATTGTTACAAACGACAAATTCGAGCAGCATTTCAAAAAATGGCTCGGCAATTTCGATGCTGAAAAGCCGGTTGAAATAATAAATGACGGCACCAAGAGCAATGAGGACAGGCTTGGGGCATTGGGAGACATACACCATACCATCACTAAAAAAAACCTGGATAACGACCTCATAGTTGTTGCCGGCGACAATCTTTTTGAGATGCCATTGGCAGATGCAGCAAATTTCTTCAAAAAAAAGAAGTCAAATGTAATAGTGCTCTATGACGTGAAAGACATTGAACTGGCAAGGCATTACGGGATTGTTGAAGTAAAAGACGGCATTATCGTAAACTTTGAGGAAAAGCCCTCAAACCCAAAATCAACACTGGCATCAACCGGGATTTACCTGTTCCCAAAGAAGACGATACCGCTCATTAAAAAATACATTGAGCAGGGAAATAACCCGGATAAAACAGGCAGCTTTATTGAATGGCTTCACAAAAGGGAAAAGGTGCACTCTTTTGTCACAGATAAAAAATGGTATGACATAGGGAGCATTGGGCAGCTGGAAAAGGCAAATAAGTACTATAAAGAAGAGAATTGACTAAAACGCAATAAATAAACGCATTAACAAAAACCCATTAAATGAATAAAAATAAAAACCAAACCAAAATGAAAACAGCATTGATAACCGGAGGGGCAGGATTTATCGGCAGCCATTTGTGCGAATTTCTTCTGGGTAAGGGATTCAAAGTGATTGCCATGGACAATCTTGTAACAGGGGATATAAAAAACATAGAGCACTTGAGAAGCAATCCTGATTTCAAATATATCCACCATGATGTCAGCAAGCATATTGTTGTAAATGAAGAACTTGATTTTGTGCTGCATTTTGCATCTCCTGCAAGCCCTGTGGACTACCAAAAAATACCAATACAGACCTTGAAGGTGGGAAGTTTGGGAACCCACAACACTCTTGGCCTGGCACTGGCAAAAAAGGTGAAATACCTGCTTGCGTCAACGTCAGAGGTTTATGGCGATCCTTTGGTCAACCCTCAGCCGGAATCTTACTGGGGAAACGTAAATCCAATAGGAATAAGGGGATGTTATGATGAGGCAAAAAGATTTGCTGAAGCATTGACAATGGCTTACCACAGGATCCACAAGCTCGACACGAAGATTGCAAGGATTTTCAACACATATGGCCCAAGAATGAGGAAAGATGACGGCAGGGTTGTTCCGAACTTCATAACACAGGCATTAAAAAACGAGCCTATCACAGTCTATGGCAATGGCAAGCAGACAAGAAGCTTTTGCTATGTAAGCGATTTGGTAGAAGGGATATATAAACTAATGATATCTGAAATAAATGAGCCTGTCAACCTCGGAAATCCGGAAGAGCACACAATTCTGGAGTTTGCCGAAATAATAAAAGAATTGGCTAAAAGCAGGAGCAAAATAGTGTTTAAGCCGCTGCCTTTGGATGACCCGCATGTCAGGTGCCCGGACATAAAAAAAGCAAAAAAGGAATTGAAATGGCAGCCCGTGATAGGATTGAAAGAAGGGCTAAAAAGAACCATAAATGGTTTAAGAAGAATTAAAATCACTCCTTCGTAAGCTTAATACAATTCAAACAGCCTCTTTTCTCGGTTTAGCGCTGCTCAAAACCCCCTTGAAGATAACCCAGTCCTCCTTTTTAAATGCTTTGAGCAGAACCAATAGCACAAGATACACAGCAAAAACCAACAATATTTTCAAGGGCGTGTTCAGGCTAAGGAAAAAAAATCCTGATGCGAGTATTGCAGCAATAACAGGTTTTACTAATGTTGTGCTATCTCCCCAGTTCTGGAAATAGTTCAGTATCGGCGAAAAATAAGAAATGAACAGGAAGAATTCTGTTGCAACAGTCGCTATTGCCGCCCCTATGTAGCCATAAGCTGGTATCAGAATCAAGTTTAATGCAATGTTGATCCCTGCAGTTATGCCCTGCAAATACAGTCTTTGTTTTTGCCTGTCTATGGAAACCATAGTAATTGCATTTACAAAACTGATGAACCTGAACAGCACTGTTATTGCTATTATCTGCAGCACAAGCACGGACTTGCCGTAGCCCGGACCGTACAAAAAATGGATTATGTTGCTCCCTGAAAAAAATAACACAGTAGTTATAGGCAAAGCTGCTACAGACATATACAGAAGGGACTTCTTGTACGCGAACTTCAGAGATTCTTTTGATTTAACATAGAATTTTGAAAGGCTTGGAAATACAGCATTAATATAAATAGTAGGTATAAAAATCAGCGCTATGGTCAGATTGTATGCTGCGCTGTACAATCCCACTTCATACAACCCCCTCATTTTTGAGAGCATAACAGAATCTATATAGAAATACAAACTGTAGAATAGTACGGTGATAGCAAATGGAAGGGCTTCAAGAGTGAGTCTTTTTATAAGTTCCCTTTCCACTTTTGCCACAAATTTTATGAATTTAGTAAATAGTACAATCAAACATAAAGAAAGCACAATAACTTCTGTTATCACATACATCCATGTTATAACAATCAGCGCATATCCCTTTTGTAAGGCATAAATCACTAGGGCAGCTAGCAGCACTGCTCTTAATATCTTAAGAAAGCCATCCCACTGCATTTCCTCAAATGCAAGAAACACAGAGCTAAAAGCATCGGTAAATGACTTAAGAATAGTGAATGCAAACATAATATAAACAACAACCCTTATGTCTTTAGGATAGGCCATAATATTCAGGATAAATATCACAACAAAGAATGCAACCAATGATAGTATTGATTTTATTATTATGCTATGGAATATGTATTTATCTGCAAGCTCCCTTTTCCTGCTTATTTCCCTTACAAATAGCGGCTGCAAGCCTATGTCCACAAATATGAGCGCTATTGTTGTGAATGCTATTGCAAAATTAAATTTTCCGAATTCAGTTTCCCTTAGTAATCTGGCAATATAAATCAGTATAAGTATCTGAAGCCCTTTGACAGTTAATTCTGAAATTCCCTGAAAGAATAAATTTCTTGATATTCTCCTTATTGTGTCCATTTTTATGACTTTTTAAGCTTTCTTGGCAACTACTCCCAGCCAAGTTGCCAAAAATGGAATAGAGGAAAATGCAAATGTATCGGCATTAATCTTAATCACCTTGCATCCTTTTTTTTCAAAGAATCTCTTTAAGTCGTACTGATTTGCAATATAAACCATGTCTATATCATCCCCAACCAGCTCTTCGCCGTATATATCAGGATTCCTGAGAACATATCTGGGATTTATCGGCTTTTGGAATGTGTAATAAAGGCTTTTAAGGAACCATTTCAAAATTTGTAGCCGGTTTCTGCCTATTGTTTCATAGCCCTTAGGAGTTATAAATGCCTTCATAGCCTTAAACGGACTAAACCAATTTGGAGAAACAACAATCACATAGCCGTTTTTCTTTGCAACTCTGAGCATTTCATTTAAGACATCTTCAACTTCATTTATATGCTCTATAAAGCCGCATGCCATAACAGCATCAAATGTCTCGTCATTGAAAGATAGCTTTCTGGCATCTTCGACTTGGAATTTGACATTTTTAAAATGCTTCCTTGCATAATTTATCAGCGGTTTTGATAAATCAGCGCCAACAACCTTGTAGTCCTCGCTCAAAAGGTCGGACGACAAACCGGCCCCGCATCCCAAATCAAGAATGCTGGAGCCATGCTTTACATATCTCTTTACAAACTTTACATATTTTTTGAGATATATGGGCTTTAACCCCTTTTCTTGCCCGGTAACGACTTTATTGACGTACCTGTCTGTTGCATAATGAAAAATATCATTTGCCATGATTTCCTAGACTAAATAATTATATATAAATCTTTAGTTTCCGTATCTTGTCGGCCATCTTTTCTTTAGCTCTGAATAAATATAGAAAAACTCTTCATATGACGTTTGCTTTTCATTCATTTTCTTCATAATCATAGTGAAATTAAAATCTCCGTCAGAATTCCTGAAATATTCAATTACCTTAAACCCTATGAACTGGAAATATGTCTCGTATAAGCTGCTTATCACGCTTCCATTTGCATGTATGCTAAATCCATTCTTTTTTGTTATGTTGGAAAAAATGGAATACATCTCAAAACCGGAAAAAACAGCAGAATGTTTTTCATATCTTATCCCGGAATTCTCGTCCATCAGCCCGTTGCTGAATGTTATGTCATATTTTTCATTTAGGTGCTTATTCCAATTTTTTAATTTTATTGCATTCTCTCCGGATATGGGGATTAGGCTGTTTTTTGATTTGTCTGGCATTACTGCCCCCAGTTCTTCTAAGAAATCAATATGCCTGTTGCCTTTGGGGTTAAGCTCAAAAACTGTCAAGCCGCCCAGTGCTTTATTTTTCAACAAGGCGCCTTTTATTTCTGCTGCCTTTGAGCCGTCAATTTTATAGTCATTCCTTTTTTCATCAAAAGCGATAAAAGGTTCTAAAGACCTAAAAAAATCATTTAGCCTGTTCTTTGATATATATGCGCTGTTTATTATTTCAAACAAGACTGGGTCGTAGCTGGTGTTTGTGAACCTTGGGAATTCATTCTTGTCAAATATGAAAAAATCACTTCTTAACCTTCTTTTAAACCACTCTTCTTTACTAATTTGTTGTTGCACCATTTAATATTTAAGAATGAACTTTTTTATAAATAACTTTTGTTTTGCCGCTATTATTTTCAATATTGAAAACAACGTTATCTAAACACAGCACTTTCAAAAAGTTTATATAGAAATAAGCTAACTTAACTATTGTGAACTAAATGAAAGTGCTATTGGTAATTCCGCCCAATATTGGAAGGTATGTAGTCGCAACTATACCTCATGCCGGCATTGCCTATTTGTCTGCAATGCTGAAAAAAGAAGGCCATAAAGTTTGTTTGGCTGACATGAGGATGCATGCTTCAAATGATTACCTGTTCAGCAAAATCAAAGAGTTCAAGCCAGATATGACTGGGATGACAACAGCTTCTATCGGTTATAAGATGGCTTACGAAATTATAGGTGCAATAAAAGACAAATACCCGAAAATGCCGGTTGCCATTGGGGGTTCTTATGCTTCAACAGTCCATTCAAAGATACTTGAAGAGACAAAGGTGGACTATGTTGTCTATGGCGAGGGAGAGAGGACATTCCTGGAGTTGGCAGGCAACAAAGAACTTGTGCAGATAAATGGTCTAATCTACAGGAATGGCGACGAAATAATCATGAACCCCCCGTACCCACTGGAGCAAGACCTTGATAAACTGCCTTTTCCAGATTATGAATTATTTGATCTTGACAAGATGCTCGAAAAAAGGATCCCGATTGTTTCAACCAGGGGCTGCCCAAACAGGTGCACTTTCTGCTCAATACAGCTTGTCATGGGCCATCCTTTCAGGACAAGAAGCCCGGAAAATGTCCTGCAGGAGATTGAATACTGGCATAAAAGGGGCTACGATACTTTTGAGTTCAGCGACGACAACTTTACTTTCAACATGCCAAGAGCGGAAAAAATATGTGATTTGATAATTGAAAGCGGCATGAAATTAAAGCTTATTTTCGGCAATGGGCTGAGGGCAGACAGGGTAAATCCAACCTTATTAAAAAAATTAAGGAAAGCAGGAACTTTCTGGATTGCTTACAGCTTAGAGTCTTCTGACCCCCATTCACTGGAGCTGCTGAAAAAAGACTTGACGCTTGAGCAGCTTAAAAAGTCAGTGGCAGACACAAAAGCGCTGGGAATCAAAACCCAAGTCAATTTTATCATTGGAAATCCCGGCGAAACCTGGGAAGGATTTGAGAACGACTTGAAGGTTGCCGATGAATTGAATGTGGACCAATTGAGGTTTTACAACATGATTCCCTACCCCGGCACAGAGATGTTCGAGTGGGTAAAGCAAAATGGCAGGTTCCTACACCAGCCCGAGGACTTCCTGAACAATCTTAATTACTGGGGAGAGGAGCCTGTTTTTGAGACTGATGAATTCACAAGAGAGGAAAGAATCAAGGCTTACAGGATTGGCCAGGAAAAAATAATGAAGTTGTTTTTAAGAAGGCATTTCGGCAGGTTTTTAGGGGCTATCGGCTTCCATCTGTGGAAAAGGCCTCTTGTACAGAAGCACGGGATGAATATAGCGACAAAGGCATGGATCGGCCTGAAAAGGTTGAGGGTTATGCAGGCTTGATAACACTAAATTAGCAAAACCATCATAGAGGTAATATATCGACGTCTTCTAAAACCGGTCAAACTAAGATGTGCAGCAGTCCTACAATACCGCTTGTAATCTCATTTATCTTTAAGAAATTGTAAATCCACTTTTGGCTTAGGATTGGATAGCCTTTGTGCTTCTCTAAGTAGCTCTTCTTTCAGTTCTGGGTGTCTTTTTAAAACATCAATAAGAACATTTATAGCGTCTTCGTAGTTCTTACATTTAGTTCCTAAATTTAAAAGTTCCCTTACTTGACTTCTGGAATATTGCCCAAAAGTTATTTTTTCAGTCCACTCCATTTTACTAGTAAAATTTTTGATCTACTTAATTAATTTTAGCAATTCCTCTTTCTTTTTATCATCAATTAGTTTATCGTAATTAGAAATAAGCTTTTGTAAAATTGGTCTCGCTCCCCAAGAATCATGTATTTGGTTATTGTTTACGCTTACCTTTATTATTTCTGAAATTTGCTCTTCTGTAAAACTTTCAAAATTACCCAATAGCTCTGCTTTTTCTTTGGCTTCGGCAAATGTGACACAATTTGCAAAAACTCTAATTAAGCAATCCTTCAAATTTTCTCTTAATGTTTTATGCCTAAGGATTAAATTTACTATATTTCTGCATGAATCTTTACAATCATAATAATAATTACCATTGTCTAACTCTCGAGTCTCGTATCCAAATTTAAATGCTTGATATTTTCCAATAAAGCCATAAGGATCGATATTAACTTTTAGTGGAATAATAAATTTCTGCGTCGCTATAGCAACTCCTGTTTCTTGATCAGTCCACGGCGATTTAGAAAAATTATTTGTCAATAAAGGTAAGAAAATATCACACTGTTTAAGTGTGGCTAGTATTGTAGCTTGCCAATCAGTAGTAGGGGTAATGTCTTCATGTGCTAAAAAAACATCAATTCCAAAATCCTCCAACTCTCTCTTTAATGCCACTGCAAGAAATCTATCCTCAGTAGCATAGCTTACAAAAACTCGTAGGGACTTTCCGATAAAAGTCTTTTCTTTATCTGAATCCATACAAATGAAATTTTAGATGTAATTAATAAACTTTTTGTAATTTAGTAAGTATTCCTTTCGTATATTTTTTGGATAACCCTACAAGGTTTAGAGCTAAAAAAAGAAGCCTGCCAAGCCGAGATTTCACTACAGCCCTGCCGAGCCACTATAATCCCGAATCATCCCTTCCTGCATGTTTTTTAGAATAAATTAAGTACTATATAAACTTTATCTTGGTTATCGACGAGAAAATGCATTTTATCGATAGGGATTCATCTAACTAATGCTAATTTTCTTATTGATTATGGCATTTTAAAAGGTCAAAATATGCTCTGATAGCCAGTTTTCTCGCAGTTGCAACCATACACTTTTTTGCGTGTTTTCCTGATTCTTTTAACCTATAAAAAAACTCAGCATATTTTGTTTTGTAAGCTAAATGATTCAAAACCATATTATAGAATAAATGCCTCAGATACTTATTCCCTTGTTTAGTAATATAGCAATTCACAGATTGAGAACTGCCGGATTGCTTTTCAGAAACGTCTAATCCGATATATTTTACAAACTTCTTATGATTTGAAAATCTCCTCACATCGCCTATTTCCCCAACAATTGAGGATAAGCTTATAGCGTTATAGCCATATTCGTTAAGCAAAGGACCATAAGGCGTTTCTTTGACTTTTTCTTCCATTTTCTTTTTCAAATCATCCACTAAATCTTGGTAGAATAATAACAATTTTAAGGTATACAAAAAGCAGGAGGTAGGATAATCTATGACCCCTACAGACTCTTTTGCAACTGCCCTTAGTCTCTTAGCGTAATCTGGAGTGAATTTGCTGGTTTTATTCAATTTCTCAATTAATGCCTGATAAATTTCCTCATCAGTTGCTTCTGCAATCGCTTTAGGTGTCGGATATTTTATAAGCATGTAAGCAACAGCTTTTGTTCGTTTTATGTAGAAGTTCTTTTCCAATTCTGGGAAGATTATGCTTAATTGACTTTTAAAACTGTGCTTATGCCTTGATAATTGCTTTACAGATTTATAGTATAACCTTACCAAATCCTTCAGTTCGTCATTCTTTACAGGATTGATTTTTTTGAAGTCAAATGTTAAGTATTCTGCTATAGATCTTGCATCAACTCTGTCATTTTTTCTATGTGGATGGTGCAGCCTAGTAAAGTTCTTCATCTGCACGTTATCTACATAGCTTACCTGATATTTGCCTTTTAAGAAGCTGTATAATGCCCTGCAATAGCTGCTAGTTGTTTCCATAGCTATTGTGGTATCTTGAGTTAAGTGCTGTTCTAACTTCTCAAATCCTTCTTTATTGTGCCTTATTTCAAATTCTACTATAATCTTCTTGTCTTTGTCTAATATACAGACATTTGACTTATCTTTGCTTACGTCTATTCCACAGTACATTTTTATTACCTCCTTGCCTATAACTTTACACACCATCATAATCGGGCAGTTAGCCCACGGTTTTGCTCGTGCATGGTTATAAGGCAATAAACATGAGTATTATAGTAGTATGTAATACTAATATAAAAACCTTTTGAAAATAGTATATACTACAGTATAGAAATATTTATATAATACTTTAATCTCACAATACTGCAATGCTGCGAAAAACCACCAGTATCAAAATTGACCCTGAATTATGGAAGAAAGTTAAGAAGCACTGCATAGATGAAGAGATTGATGTTTCTGAATATTTGGAAAATTTGATAAGGCAGGATTTGGGAAAGAAATAACTATTTCATGATACACGCTAACAATTTTATCAATTTGTCAACCCTAAACATAGTATTCGTTATAATCTTTTTATGGTCTCTGCAACAGATAGGTTTAACTTCTTTCATTATTCTTTTAAAAACTAACAAATATAAACATAAAGATATTTTGATCGATAAAATTCAAGATTATATAGAACCCATATTATCGTTTAGATACAATATGTACATATATATACTTCCTATGTTAGTTACAGTTTTTATAATAATCATTTATAAATTAAGCATTAAAGCCGGTATTTTCATAACAATTTTATTAATTATATCAGCTTTTATTTTAACAAATATTAAATTAAAGGATATTAAAATGATAAAATTAGCTGGGCCATTACCTTCAATCAAGTTTAATAATAAAATGTATAATTATTTTTTAAATCCCTATGCCATTATGATTTTATCTTTATTTTTGAGTATTATTTCTTTTGTTTTGAAAATTTAGTTTTCTCTTTTATTATAGTAGTGATTGTTGGCGTGGATACAAAAAACCTAACTGTTGTGCCTTATGATGCCAATCTAAGAATTTATAATATGTATGGGACGGTTTAGGTTTATTTTAGGTATTTTGAATCTTTGGATATTAATTTTTCTTTCGTCATATCAAGAAGTTCATAGAAATGTAAGTTATTTACTTTCAGTACTTCTATAATTTTTTATCCGATATCCTAGATAAAAAGAAGAGATTATAACTATTCCAATTATGAAAATATTTTCAAAGGATATTTTGTTTTTGCTGTATATTATGCTTCCAATACCAAAAATTATGATAGCTATAGAAAAGAGAATACTTAGTTCATTAGAAGGTCGATTTGCCAACTTTCTAAATTCCTCTGTGTTTTTTCCCTTTTTCATCCCTATTTTAACGACATTAATTTCTTTTAATATTAATATTTTACTCAGAATAGTGCCAGTACTATCCTCTTAATTTTTTAATTGCCGCGCAATTTAATTTACATTGAGTTACTTTTCCGGGTGAACTGCTTCTTCCAGAGCTTCCACCAGAACTACTACCACTACTTTTCCATCCTGTTCCACTAGGGGCAGTATCTCCAACTCTCCACGTGTAAGTTCCTGTATTTTCATTATAATACCATTTAATATCCTTCCCGCTCATTGCAGTATTTTGCATGCTTTCTTTGATGTTACTACCACTCCCATAGGTTGAGTAGAGAGTTAAAGATTCTGTAAGTGATATTAAATTTACTCCTCCAACAGTATAGAAGCTAATCCTTTCCGCATCACTGTTAAATTGCCTATTGGCTGCAATTGAATCTATATATTCCTTATACTTAAAAGGATTTGCTAAAGCAACTTTTTTTGCATAATCATTATATGTTTGGACCCCGCTTGCTGTCAAAGCAACATTTCCAACAGTTCCGTATAATCGTCCGAATATCCTATTTAAGAATTCATCAACTCCGAAACCACCAAAAAATTCTTTCCAAGCATTTTCTCTAGCTTGGACTAATTCATTTTCAAGTGTAGGGTTTTCATTTATATTAATTAAGGTATTGTAACTTACTACTGTTGCTAAATCAACTGCTGTAGCAGCAATTCCTATTCCAATTATCCATTCTGTTCCAGTTATATGCCCTGTAGGGTCAGTATTTTTCAGAGGATTGTTCCTCTCAAAACTATAACGATTAAGACTCTGTGGATCATAAACATTAGGAATCAAACTATCAGGCTGGTTAAAAATAGGTGGCCCATTTGGGCTAAACATCCTAAAGTTGAAATTGTAATCTTTAGTCAATGAGTCATATTCCTTCGCCTCATAACTAAATTTATTTTCTAGGACATCTTGTAAAGGCTCTGCAAAAGGACTAAACAAATTTTCCTCAATAACATCACCACTCTCATTCAAAACAATATGAACACTGCCTTCATGATCAGGTAAAATATATCTTTTCCTTCCATCAAAATCTTCATAGCCAACTAAAATTCCATCCTGATAAATATTTGTTCTATTGTATGTTCCACTAGAATTTTGTAATACGATATAGTCATCATCAAAGTAGTACGTGGACGATTTTAGGCTACCATTTGTATAAAACTCGTCTTTAATAAATATTCTTTCTTTTATTGGTTCCCAGGTATATTCTTGTAAAATAGTCCCAGTAGAATTATTTTGTCTAGTTCTTATTAATTGATTTAGTTCATTATATTCACGATAAATATCGGTTTGTGAATCGTAAATTAAGTTACCATTGGCGTCATATGATCTGCTATATTCCTCTGCAAAAATAATAGGTAAGGATATTATCAAAACTGCCATAAACATTGCAATAGTCCTAATATAAGCTAATTTTTTTATGATACTGCAACACCTGTTTGATTATCGTTATAAGCTGATGAATTAATGGTAAGCTGCAAAGGATATATTCCAGATGAAGAGAAATTGATTTCAATGACTACTATAGCCTGCTCAGAGGTATTCAATTCTAAATTTTGACTGGAAATAATTGAGGATTCCGTGTTATTTAACTTCCATGATAAATTAAGCGGTTGAATATTGTTTTTGACAATAGAAGAAATAACAGCTATTTTGTCTGATTCAAATAATGTCTGCAATGATTCTATTGATATTTGTCGTATTTTGAAAACGTCCAACAAGGTATCTTCCTGAATTGAGCCGTTGAAAACTTTAATTATAGATTCTTTATTGCCCTGTGAATAATCCTCTTCGATAACTACAATTAAAGACTCATTCTGCGACAGATTGACTGCATTTTGTAATGATGGGCTTGTAAAGTTCCAGTTAGCAGTCAAATTAATCCAATCATTTTTGACTAAGAAATTAAAAATTCTAGTTGTGCCGTTTTTAACGTAATTAATAAATTGTTGTACTCCCAAAGAATAAAGCCTAATATTCTCTGTATAGGAATCAGTGAAATTACCAGCTCCTATAACAATTTTTATTTGTTTGATACCAGCATTAGTGAAATTAATTTCTTGCTCTATACTTGTAACTTGTCCTTGATTCAATGTTATCGGTGAAGAACTCTTAAATATCAAATCATTAGTGGTGATATTCCAGTTTATATTAGTTAAATCATCGAAGTAATTGACTATTTGGAACTTTACTTGCATTGTATCAGTATCTATCTTAGTGCTGTTATAATTCTCTATTTTTATCTCGTCAAATTTGAATGATATTGTTTTGCTTTGATTACCATCAGTGGAGTTAACAATGCAAGTGAGATTTTTTGTTAAGCTAGCCAGACTATAATTATGCTCCATAACTACTAAAAGCTCTTCATTTGCCGACATATTAAACGGCACACTAGAAGCAACGCCATTGGAGCAGTTCCAGCCCCAGTTTTGGCTTAATTCATTAATTGTATTCTTTGCTGTAAATTCTGTAACAATTAAGCTGCCATTCTTTTTGATTATATTCAAATCTTGGGCTTTTGCCCCAAACAAAAGCTTTAGAATCTCATAATCAGATAGGGAACCATTAATTCTTCCTGTAAAGTTTATCTTGTAGTCTCCACCTTTAGAATAATTATGCTCTATGATAAATAATACATTTTCCTTCAAGGACAAGTTAAAGGGCTGTGTGGATATAACTCTGTTTTCATCGCCAAACTCTGCTGTCCAATTAATGTACTCCAAAGATGAATTTTTCTCGTTTATTAGATAAAACTCAAAGACTTTAGTTTTATTGGAAGTATTAAAGCTGGATTGCTTATAAACATCGACACTAGTGTTCGTTACAATATAGCTTTGTGGTGCATGGGCTAATGAACCATCAAATTTAAAGGAGGTTGTGGTTGAGAAGTTTCTAACAATCTTAAGCACATTACCTATGGCATTGTAATGGTAAATCCAGTTATAGCCGCCTATTGTGACATTTGTGAGTCTATCCAATCTGTCATAAGACATGGCATAAGTCCTGTTTTGGGCAGAATCGTTAATCTTGACTATGTTGCCCACATTATCGTAAGAATAATTCAAAATCTGGGTTGTATCTGTCTTTATTTGTTGCAGCCTGAGATTATCTGAGTAATAGCCAAATTGTGTTGTTTTTTGGATGTTGTAAGTTCTGTTTAATGGATTGCCTATTGCAGTATGGCTGCTTTGGTTAATCCAGCCCTTTATTTTGTTGATTTTGTTTTGGTAGTTGTAATAAATATCAATATCCCTGCCATTTGGCTCTAGTATTTGCCTTATCCTGTTCATAGAATCATAAGAGAATTCCTTTTCCATAGAAATATTCCAATCTTTCTTTGCAGAGATTCTCTTTTCTTTTAGTGGTCTTAACCTATCGTCATAAGTGTAAGAATAAGTTATATTTCCAAATTCTATCTTTGATAATGTGCCTTGATATTGCGTATCGTAAGTGAAGTTGTATTTAATTGAAGTAGTGTTTTTCTGTTTTATTCTGTTTAAATCGTCATAAGATAATAGGATTTGATTTTGCTTATTGTCAGTTTGTTTGATTAGATTATTTACCAAATTGTATTCATACAACCATTTGCCCAAGTCTGGATCATCCAACCTAACTTTTCTTCCCAAGCTGTCATAACTAAAGTTAAACTCATTCCCATAAGTATCTTTTATCCCGACTAACTCATCAGCACCATTGTATGAGTAAGTAGTATTGTATGTCTCATTATCCAACAAATAGAAATCTGTGTTATATTCAGTAACAGCAATTATCCTATCGTAAGCATCAAGCAAATAAGTATGCCTGTTGCCATTTTCATCATAGTCATTAACTTCCCACCTGTTGAATGTTGTATTTTTGGTTGTTCCGTCAGGATTAATTACAGATGTTATTCTTGAAAGTGCGTCATAATTATACCTAGTTTTATTTGCTGGAATTGTATCATTGGATGTGATTGTTATATTGTTTGAAAAGTTATAGAAGAATGGGTTTTGCTCTTCTTTAACCCTAAACAATCCGTCATAAAATAAGTTTTTAACAACTTGCTGTCCGTTATCTGATGGTGTCTTAATCTGAACTAAATTGGCAAAACCATCATAGATATAATAAGCATCCAAAGTATTGTTTGCTGTTGTCCTCTGGCTTACTTTTATTATCTCTGGAGCAATTCCATCAAAATTGTAAGTATAAGATTTTGTTGGAAAATCTGTTGTATCGTAAGGGTCAATGTCTTTGGTGATTCTTCCAAAAGTATCATATTCATAATCAAAGTTAATGCCATTTTTTGTGTATCTTATTACGTTTCCAGTCCCAACATCATAAGTGTAATCAATAGCATGACCTAAAGCATTAGTGATTCTATCTGGATAAGTATTTGTGTCATCTCTTACTCCGTATTCCCACGTTGTTGTTCTTCCAAGTGAGTCTGTTTGTTTGTAAAGATTGCCAAAACTATCGTAAGTGTAATATGTTGTTGGATTTCCTCCGCCTGTATCTAGCCATTGCTCTGTCTTGGTTAAATCTCCTTTCTTGGGCGGCTGGCCATACTCGCCATTATCATAGAAGTATTTTGTCTCACGAATTTTGTTGTAAGAAGAATCGAATAAAATGTACCAGCTTGGCTTGTCTAGAATCCATGAGGTTGTGTTGGTTGCATACGTGTAATTTTCATATTTTTCATCTCCAGAAATGGAAATATCGCCAAAACTTGTTGCACTTAAAATATTTCCATAACCATCATATTTATATGAAATATTGGTTATTTTTGGATTTGATGGATTTCCATCATAGGTATAGGAAGCTGTAGAAAGAAAGTTCACAATAAAGTAGCTGTAATTTGTTGTTGTAAAATTAAAGTTATTGTCTATTCTGGAAAAAATGATGCCAGCACTATCGTAAGTTTCTGTTCTGTATTCCTTTCCTTTCAACTGCTTGTTTTGATTAAAATAATGTGAAATTATTGATTTATCGCTTAATGTTTCATTTACAATGTTAAATCCTCTGAATTCTGAATCATCATAATCGTATTTGCCGCCGAAATAGTAATATGAAGTATTTGAAAAAATACCAAAATCATTATATAATGAATTATTTTGCAAAACTTCTTCAACAACCCAAACATTAAATCCTATATCTGACAAGCTGTCATTTCCTGTGTTATTAAACAAGGTAGACTTTGAATAAGAAAGATAAGTTATACCGCCAAACTCATTGGTTATATTTTTAAGCAAATAAGGTATTGTTGAATTTCTTACTAAGGTTCTTTTAATGTCAGAGCCATCATTATATCCAATTATTATATCACCAAATCCATCTCCATCTATGTCTCCGATTCTTCTTCCTATGTTTTTTCCAGTATCAGTAAAAGGCTCTGGTGAATTCCAAGAAGTGCTATTGCTCCATCCATTTCCATTATTGATGAAAGCTTCCCTTTCTGTAGTAGAGCCATTTTTATAGTCTTGAAATATATCTGTTAAGCCATCGCCATTTAAATCAACAAACCTCATGCCATTATCTGTTCTTGAAGAACTAGTGAACACATCAGGAGGGTTCCAGATGCTTGAGCTAACCCATCCACTTCCATTATTTAGCCAAGCATTCTTTGTTTCTGTACCGAAGTTATAGCCTTCAATAACATCAACTAAACCGTCACCATTTAAATCAACAAGTCTTGAGCCAAAGTCACTTCCATCAGACTTGACAAAATTAGTAGGCGCTGACCATTGACTGCTTACATCTTTCCATCCGTTGCCTGTGTTAAGGTAAGCTTTTTTAGCAGAGCCGTCTTTTGCTTGCAGTAAATCAACTTTGCCATCACCATCAAAGTCTACCAATTGAGCGCCTTGGTCTGTTGTGCTGGTTACAAAGTCCATAGGCGGAGCCCAAGTTACAGAATCTTCTCTCCACCCCGTCACATTATTAAGCCAAGCTTTTCTCACACCTCCCCATCCTTGTATTAAGTCGGCTAAGCCATCATTATTCAAATCCTCTATTCTTAGTCCTTTGTCAAAATTCGAGCCGTCAGTAAAATCGTCTGGAGGGTTAAAAGATAAGCTTTCATTCCATCCAGTCCTATTATTGAGCCATGCTTTCCTATTTGACGTGCCGCTCCCTTTAATTATGTCAATATAGCCATCATTGTTCAAATCAATCAGCCTCAAGCCTAAATCTGTGCCTGCTGAGTTAGAAAAAACTTCAGAAACATTATATGTTGTCGAGTTAGTGTAAAAGGAAGTTGATTGGTAATAACCTAACATTATAGTATGCAATACTGAAGAATTATCAGAACCAATATATTTGATTTTTGAAAGTGAAGATAAAGAGCTTTCATTATTCAAGCCTATGTACTCAAAACTATGTCTTCTAACTAAAGTGCTGTTAAAGAAAACATAAATATCGCTCAGCCTTCTGCTCTCCTCCAACACATTTCCTTGTTCAAAAACACGCCTTCTGTCAGGCCTTATAGAATTTTCATAACTAAATTCTATTTTTCTTTTTTGATCATTATTATACAATATTTGGCTTAAATAAACACTTCCATTATCTTGTGGATAAGGATTTTCATTGTAAGAATAAAATATTTTATTGTTATGGGTATCTTGAATCTGGTCAAGGCTCCATTTCAACGCATAGCTGTAGCCAACATTAGACGTTAGCTCAGAATCAGAATTGTAGCCAAACCTTAGTTGAGTGCCGTCTTTCAAAGTCACAAGCCAGTACATATTGTAAGTGTTAGAAGTGGTAGTTAGGTTTTGTATTCTTGCAAAAGTCTCAATTTCTGTATGATAAAAGTTATCAGAATTATCATAGACCAAGTCATAAGAAGCGCCATTCAAGATAAGCTTAAATTCATCATCTGTTGTGTTTGAAGGCGTAAAATTAACATCTCTATAGATATAATTCTGGGTTAATGTCCAGCCTGCTCCTAAACTAGAAGATCTTTGCTTTACTGCCTGGCTATTGTAAGAAATACTTATAGCTGGTTGCAGATTATTGGTGCCTTTTGGCACTTCTATTGGATAAGTGTAAGTTCCTGCACCTGGAAAAAGATTAGTTTGGTATCTTCCATAAAGTTTGGCTTTAGGATGCTCTGGAACAGATGGCTTGTGCAGGTAAGGCTTATATTGGTCGTCTGCTGAATAAGCTATTGGAATTAAAGCTAAGAAAAATACAAAAAACATAAGCCATTTCTTGTTTATCAATTATAACACCTCTTTTGCTCTCACCTCCATGTTATTTAGTTGAATTAATCAGCAACTCTGTTTGGTTTGTTATTTGCACAGAAGTTTTATTCGCAAATTCTAAAGTATAGAATACAGGCGTTATATTGAACATGTTTACATAGCCGTCATACTGTCCTATACGGTTAAACGCCCATATTTTATTGAGCTTTTTGGCAACTTTATCAAATACCCCTACAGACTGATTATTAGCAGAATTTCTTGCATAGATTTTTTGGTCCGTATAAATTGTATAACCGCTTAACAAAGCGTTTCGAATTCCAGATTCTATAGCATTCTTACTAATTGTTTCAAGACCTGTTATATTAAGGCTTAAAGCTCCGCTTGTGCTTGTTCTGTTTTGATTTTGGTTAGAACTATAATCTCTACAACCCATATAAACATACGATATTTCATACACTAGTTCGTCTTGTGAAGTTAAAGTACATGTATGTTCACTTGTTCCTCCTCCGCTACATTGTCTACCAAGTCCCAAATCTGAATAATTTAAATCAGAAATGCCGATAGCACAATAAGCATTTTCATTTGTATTTATTTTTACTGTTGGTGTTGCATCGCTAGTTACACAAGGAACACTCTTGTTTGTAGTCCAGTTAGTACATCCAGCTCCGCCTTCCGAGGTCATGTTATAAAATGTTATTTCTGGGGGTGTTCTATCTGATGATGTGTCACTTAACTCCCCTGTCCCATTAAAAACAACAAAACTGCCTATTGTAACAGCGGCTCGGGGGATAGGATTAAGAAAAAAATAAGTAAAATTGCCTGTCGGCTTATCTGTACCTACATCACCAAATTTTATATTATGCTTAAAAGTTCCATTAATATAAACATTGATAGAACTGTTTGATAGATATTCCCACCTTTCAGTGTGCCAAGCGGCACTTGTTTCTGGAAATAATTGAAATTGATTACCTGTACTTCCTCCAGGGTCAACTGTATGTATATTTGCCGCTGCAAATCGTATTAAAAAATGAATTTTATTTGTTGTAGGAGCAGTTACATTTTCAGTATGCGTTGTTATAGCTTCAAATGAATTGCTTGCCGCAGGAATTGAAGCATTAAAAATAATTGTCATATTTGTTCCGCCATTAGTTGAAAGATTAATCAACTTATGGACAAATCTCATATTCTGTGCAGAAGTGCAGTCAATCTTGCCATCAGTCAAAGTGCAACCTCCATTCCAATCTGAAATATTAGTAAATGGAGTTGCATTATAGAGGATATGGTTTGCATTAACAAAAGGCAAAATTAACAAAAACAATCCAAAAATCCAAAATAAATTTAGATTTCTCATTTTCCCACCTCCTTGATAGCCAGTTGAGGCAGATAAAAGGAGGGATCGTACTCGACAAAATCGTCTCTTGAATTTTTGTATAAAACTTTTACACTATCTTTACAAAACTGGAACTTCTGGCAGCTTTTTCCCCCTTTGCAGTCAGTGAATTGCCCATTGTGTGCGCCATCGTATAATGAGACGCATGTAACTATCAAGCAATCATTTTCCGTATTTTGAACACAAGCACCCCAGCTTGAAAAGTCTATTTCCTTTTTTTCGGTTATGGAGTCTTTGATGCTTGATACGATAAATTTTGTTGGTGGTTGGCATTCTGTTGAATTTTTTTTGATAATTATTTCACCAGTCTTGCAACTAAGATTTCTTGAATCTTGCACTAAAGAGCAATCTGTATTTGAGCCTGAGGTATTTAAGCAGCTTGTGTAGTTATTGTAATAAACACAATTTCCATATATATTCTGAACTTCGTCATAAAAGGAGGTAGTGCAGGTTTTTATCTCTTCAACGCTTATTGCATTTGTTACTTGAGAAATCTGGCTTGCTACTGTCAATGCAAGCAAACTAACTGTAAATAGAACTAAAACTACATATCTGTTTATTTTCATAAAGAACCACCTCTTAGTTTGTTATAATTGATAGAGCAATAATCTTTTATATTGAAAATTCTAAGAAAAAAACTGATAAGTCTATAACCCATCACCTTTTTTGGGATACTACACACCCCCAAATCATTACCTCGATTAATAGCTATTTAAAACTTTCTATTCATTTCTTCGCATACAAGGCAAGGTAGTAATGGTGCACGCTTTTGCCTTTGTAATGCACTATAAAAGATACTATTTGAACTATAACAGATATTGTTCCATAAAATACTATGTACCAGTAAAGCATGAAATACATCGGTAAAAAATTATAATAAGAATTGATTACCTCAAGTATAACAAGGATATTAATGTGGACAATGTTAAATGGATGGCCCCAGATTTCTTTTATGTAATCGTAGGCTTTGAACAGCTTCCTGCCGGTTTCAGTGCTTCCTCCTTCTATATTGGCTTTTCCTATAAGGGCAATGCATTTTTTTATTTTCTCTTTTCTTTTTTCAGCATTGTCCCTTAATGCATTCTTTAAAGCTGCCAAGTTTATTATTGACAGCACCACAGATTTTGAAAAAAAGGAGCATAAAAATCCAAATATAAGAATAGACTTATAGCCAGTTTGCAAGAACACCCCATAAGCCAAAAGGAAAAATACTAAAGTTGCAGTCACTTCATGGTACAAGAACTCCAAAAAAGTGCCGGTCATGCTGCCTTCTTTCCTGTACCTTGCAAT
>JACPMT010000030.1 GCA_016185815.1 Candidatus Woesearchaeota archaeon | reverse complement strand
TATCCCAATTTCTTTTTTAGTCTTAAAATTTTTAAGCTGGCTGAAATAATTGTCGTTCAATTCAATTGTATCCTTTATGCCTGCCAGCTGGAACCCTACAACAAACTCGTTGCTTCCAACAACAGCAATTTTTACCATTTTTCAGAATACCATCTGGCTCTCAATAAAATCTTCTTTTAAGCCAAGTTGTTTTCCTTTTATTATTATTTTCAAATTTCTGACTTCAATGTCTTTTGCAAACATATAACCCAGTATCACATCAATTGACAAAGGGTGCTGGTGCATGAACAAAGCAGATTGCTTGAGCAGATATTTGTAAAGCTCGGTCTCAAGCATTATCAATGAGCCAGTTTTTTTGAATTCCTCAATGCCCCTTTTGACTATGCTCCCGTATTCCATTCTTTCCAGAGCTTTTGAAAGCTCTTCTAAATCTTCAAGATTCGCTAAATTTAATATTTTATAATCCTTCAGTCTATTTCCGGATGAAATGATAAAATCCTTCAGGTTATCTTTGCCAAACTTTGCCTTTTTCAGCCTTAATAATGTCAGTATATTCAATATTTCAACTTCCTTCAGCAGAAAATCCCTGAACAAAGTGCCCTCTTTCGGCAGAATTTTTGAAAATTGGATTAGGTGGCTGTAATAAAATTTGTCCAATGCGTTTTCAATGCCTACAAGATTGTTCTTTTCCTTCAAATCCTTCAGTCCGTCTTCAAACAATGAATATTCAACAAGCCTGTTGTTTTTCAGCACCTCCTCTATGGATTCTTTTTTCATGAGCGAGACAAGAAAATCATAGCTTAGGGTTCCTGCCGCCGTTATGGAATTTGCAGTCTCTTTTTCATTTGCATTTGTGAATTTTCCCCTTAGTATTGTTTTGATGTCCTCAATGTCTTTTCTTTTTGCATACTCCTTTATCAATAAAGCCAGCTCGTAAGGGGAAATCCTCATTAATTTCTTGAAGGACTCTGCAAGGTTTCTGTTCAGCGCCAGCTCCAGCAAATCAGCTCCGCTGTATTCGTTAGCCAAGGCGTTTATCTCTTTTTTGTAGCTTGAGTCCTGCAAAAATTTTGCAATTTCGCTGAAGCCCATCTTAAGCATTTTATGGTAATCATCCTTCTTGAAAAGAAGGGACTTCATTACAGCGCTCCTTACATAGGTATAAGGGTAAAACCCAAGCTTAATCCTTTTTGGCTCCTCTAGTTTTAGCATTTTAACCGAACAGAATTTTGCTTATGTTCTGCAGCTCATTTTCCTTTATGCTTTGCAGCAGTGTCTCAAAGCTGTAATCAACCCTTATAGTTTTTTCCTTGTTCTCAGCCATCAAGCCGCCGATGATATTTGCAGATTCCACTTTAAAGTCCTTCAGGAACTTTGCGTCCTTCTTATTGCAGTAAACATGAGCTGCCTCAATGTCATTTTTTGCCTTTTCAAGCAGTTTTTTTATGTAAACTTCCCTTTTTTTTTCATCTAATGCTTCAAGTTTTTTTGATGCTTCAAGAAAAACATTGTCAATGAGCTCTTTCTTTGCCTCCAGCAGCATTTTCTTGCTCTCAAGCTCCGCATTGGCCAATTCCTGTCTTTTGATGGTGTCAAGCATTACTTTGGTTTCTGCCTCGCTTTTCTCCTTCATTTCCTCTGCTTTTTTTTCAGCTTCCCTTGATATCCTATTGGCTTCCTTTCTGGCTTCTGCAATTATGGAGTTTGACTGCTCTTTTGCATTGCCCAATATCTCGTCTTTTACCGCTTCCAGTCCCATTTTTGCCTTATTTTGCCAAGTTCAATATCAATATAGCAACTACTAGCCCAAATATAACCAATGTTTCTGGAATTACCGTAAGGATTAATCCCTTACCAAAAAGCTCTTCCTTCTCAGCCATTGCCCCTACAGCTGCTGCCCCAATCTCCTTTTCAGCAATAGCCGCTGCAATTGCGCTTAAGCCGATTGCAATCCCAGAACCGATTGCTATCAATCCGGTTGATATGTCTGCCATTTTTACCTCCTCATCAATTGTTTTTATTTATTGGTTTTTTTAATCGTCTGATATTATATTTTTCGTCATTGAATTTTATTATTCTTTTGCTCCAAACGGCTGGTACTTTTTAGCCCCGCCATGGAAAAATTTTGAAAAAAACTCGACATAATGCAGCCTTAAGGAGTGCAAAAAGCTTCCCAGCAGGCCAAGCATAAGATTTACTATATGCCCAACAACTAAAATTAAAGCTCCGATCAAGACAAAAAAGCCGCCTTTCTGGAAAAATTCCCTGGACTGCTCATTGACAATGACAGCCAGTATAACTGAGGACAATCCGATGGCCATCAGTCTTGCGTAAGACATTACATTTGTCAAAATGCTCGGCAGCTCAATAAGCCCTTTTATACCCTCTCCCTTAAGCAGCATTAAGATTGACATTCCCAAAAATATAGCTCCAATCAAAGGCGAGACTGAAATTTTGCCCAAGTGGGATAAGACAAGCAACGCAATTCCAATCTCCAAAATAATCCAAGATGCCTTTGCATATACCGCATGCACAAGCCCGTGCGACCTGAACTCATTTATAAATCCAAGTATTAACCCTGTATTAACATGGATAATTCCTATTGCTATTGTTATGTACAGTAAAGTGAACATCTCACGAACCCTGCTCAGCAAATGCGGCAGCTCAAGCTCTAAAATTTTTTCCTCTCCAAAAAATTCTCCATACAGAAAGCCAAATAAGATTGAAACAAAAGATGCAAGAATGAGTATGTTAAAGAAGCTCTTTGCCTTTGGCATTTTTCTTTTGAATATCCAGAATGCAATCAGGCTTACAAGCCCGTACCCGATATCGCCAAGCATAATCCCGAAAAATATTGGAAATGTCAAAAAAATGAAAAATGTAGGATCAATTTCCTTGTAAATTGGCATGCTGTACAGGTCAATGAAAAACTCAAATGCCTTCGCATACTTTGGGTTTTTGAGCTTTACAGGCACTTTATCCTCTTTTTTTGCAGGCTCAAAGTGCACAAATATCTTGTTTTTTGATATTTTGTTTAATCTTTCTATCGAAGCGCTTAACTCCCCGCTTGGAACCCATCCCTTTATGAGGAAGCTTGACTGGGTTGCTGCAAACTTCAATGGAGCTTCAGCCTTTTCAAGCTGCTCGCTCAAAAATTCATCAGCTGCAACCAGAAATCCCTTGTAGTCATTGCCAAGCTTCTCAAGCTGTTTTTTTATCCCCTGTTTTTTTTGCCGGAGCTTTCTTGCCTCTTCCACTGTTTTTTCCAAATTATACGAGGCATTTCCCCTCAGATTGACTATATTAGTGAATGTAATGGGAACAAAACCTGCTTTTTGCAGGATGCTGCCGGATTGCTCTTTGAATTTCGCATAGACAAACAAAACTACGAAATTCTTTTTTCGGACAATACTTTCAAAAAGCATAAACTTATCTGTTGTTTTTGGCAGCTCCTTTTTGATGAAGCTTAGACCATTCCCGTCTTTTACATAGCCTGTGAAGTAAGCCAATGTTTTGTATGGCGTAAAGGCTTCAAGCGGCACATCAATATCCTTTAAAATTTCCAGTTCGTGCCTTGCAGCCTCGTTCTTTGATATTAGCTCTTCCGCTCTTTTCAGTTCCTCCAGATTCGTATTTACTTCGTAGCTGAGCTTTTTTGCTGTCGGCTCGATTTCCAGCAGGCCTTTTTTAAGCTCGAATTTATTTTCTTCTCTCTTTATATTCAATGCAGCAACCAAAGCCCTTACCCTGACAAGAATTTCGGAAAGCCTGCTTGCGCTTTCCAGCGGCTTGCCTATGTCTGCAAGCTCATTTTTCGAGTGCTCTACAATGTGGAGTATTTTTAGGCTATGAAGCTCTTTGATTGTGCTTTCCTGCACGCTGTTTTGGCCTGTTATTATGACGCTGCTCATTTCATAAGGCCTTAGCATTTTAAATCATTTCCTCAAATCTTTTCATGACAAATTCAGCAGCTTTTGCAACATTTTTTTCTGCTTTTGTCTTTAGCTGCTTTACTAGTGTTTTGCCTTCCCCCAGTTTTTCTTCCTTTATGAGCTTGGTTTTCTCCCTGAAGTCCGTAATCCTTTTCTCCTGTGCTTTTCTTAATTCATCTTCCTTTGCAGCCAGCAGCCTTGAAGAATTCCTTATTGCTTCCTGCACTATCGCTTCGCTTTCCCTCTTAGCCCTTTCCAGAGTTTCGTCTGCTTTTTTTTCAGTGTCTTTAATCTCTGTTAATATTTCGGCTTCCATTTTTGTGCCAAACCGCGCTATAAGGGTCATATATAAAGGTTATTAGCGGTATTAACAAGTATTCTTGGAGAATTTTATAAATCTAGCGGAAGTAAGTTTTTAAATACAATTTAATAACCAGATTATATGCGCCGGTAGCTCAGCTTGGAGAAGCTAGCGAGCAGTGAAATGCGAGGTTCGCGAGAAACTCGCTCACCATCTGTCTGCTTTGCTTCGTGCAAATAGAGCGAAGGGTTCCTAACCCTTAGGCCGGGGGCATGATTGAGTATATGCTCTTTCATCCCGAATTCGAATCCTCCCCGGCGCGTTTTTTATTTTAGAAATCTCCTCACAATCTCCATTACTCTTTTCCCGTCAACCTTTCCCCTGTGCTTTGCCATTATAATGCCCATGTACGCGCTTGCATTCAATCCGGGCTTTTCGCCAATTATTTTCTTGATTTCCTTTTCCAGCTCTTTTTCAGGAACAGCTTCAAAATGGCTTAAGTCAATTTTTTCATTTTTTATTTTTTTAACTAATAAATCTATGATTGCCTCTTTTGCCATCTTTCCCTCATTTAGGTAGCCAAGCACCTCTTCAAAATCCTCATTTTTTAATTTTGAAGAGTCGATATCGAACCGTGACTTTATTTCTTTTGGGATGTTTATCAAGGTGTTTGCAATTATTGATGGCTCAATGTTATCAAATTTTTCAGCTAAAGCCTTGAAATTTTCATTGTCAGCCAATTCTTTGGCCAATTCTTTCGTCACGTTGTATTTTTTCTCAAATTCGTCTATTTTTTCTCTTAATAATTTTGGCAATTCATTCCTTAATTTTTCAATGTAACCTTTATCAATCCTGACAGGCAGGACATCCGTTTCGGGATATAGGCGGGCAGCGCCTGGCAATGGCCTCAAAAATGATGTTGTGAAATCAGGCTCTGCCTTCCTTACTTCCTTTTCAAGATTGTTTCCCTGCTTTATCGCATCAAGCTGCCTTTTAACTTCATATTCTATAACTTTGGGTATGCTTCTCATGTCCTGGAAGCCCTTTACCTCTGTTCTTGCCCCTTTCTCTATTGAAATGTTGACATCCTGCCTTATTGTTCCCAGTCCCCTCTTTACGTTTTCAACGCTCCTCAAAACCATTCCAATATTGCCTGCAACTTCTTTTGCATGCTCAGGGCTTTCTATATCTGCGCTTGTTGCTATCTCTATCAATGGGATTCCAAGCCTGTCCAGCCTGTACCTCACAAAATCCCTTCCCTGCCCCAGCTTCTGCGCAGCTTCCTCTTCCAGGCAGATCGTTGGAACACTCACTCTCCCAAGAGAAGAATCAACAAAGCCGTCCATTGCAACCAAAGCAGTCCTTTGGAACCCGCTTACATTGCTGCCGTCAACAACTGTTTTCCTCATAACCTGGATTTCGTCAACGATTTTTGCATTGAGAAGCAGGGCAACTTTAATTGTTGCTTCAAGCGCTTGTTTGTTTAATTCATGCGGCGGTTCCTCGTCGGTTTCTACAAGACAGACATCTTCAGAATTGGCTTCATATGTAATTTTTTTATTTTTCAGCATCTCAAACTCTGCTGCAATGTCTATGTCTCCTGTTTCGCCTGCAACTGCTTTTAGTCTTCTTTCTATTTTTATGTCAGGCTCTTTGCCAGAATTCAAAGTAGGGCAGTTGCAGAACAGCTTTTTGCCTTCAAGCTGCTGGTGGATTTCCAAACCGCATTTAAAGCCGAGTTCTTGGTAATTGATTTGTTGTTTATCCATATTAATTCTATTTTTTTAAATGTTTTTTTAGATAATGTTCCAGCAAAATACTCATTGCGGTAGCCCCTAACATTCCTCCAGTTGCCCCTCCAGCAACGCCAGTTACCTTTTTTGTGAAGGAATTTTCCATTCCGGATCGTTCATGGACGTACCTAGTCGCATATGGAAACTGTTCGTTAAAACAATAACCATAAACTGCGCCGCTTAATGCGCCCATCAACATTGCAGTACCAATTATATAATTTTTCATTTTCTTTCCCAGACAACAGCATTGTTTTTCATTACTTTCTTAACCCTGTGCAATGGAATATTTGATTCTTCCTTATGGTCTAGAACCATGAAAGAGCCTTCTAGTTTTTTAATCTTTGCGTAAGGAATCTTTATTAATTTTTTCAAAATCCTGTCAAAATAAAAAATTGAATATTGCTCTGGATTCTCTCTCTTGTCCCATTTGATTTTGTTTAACAAATCTTGGATTGGAGTCATCAGTACAAAAACGCCTTTTCATCAGTCCTTTCACTTATCTCTCCGGCATAATTAGTTAGCATCATTTCCTTTATTTCTTCGATATTGTGGGCTTGAGGCAATACCCATCCAAGCTTTATGTAAGCTGTCTCAGGCAGCATGTCTTCTGCAAAGATGCAGTTTAATTCGATTGAGAGCTTTCTTAGGGGAGAATAAACATAAGGGTGAACTCTTCCATAAATTGTCTGCGGAGCAATAACTACAGCAATTCCATTGTCAGTCAATTCCTTTATTTTTTTGACAAGCGAATATTTTGGGCTCATCGTTGAGACATTCCCAAGGCCAGTTGCAGCTAATACAATTCCTTTATACTTTTCCTTTCGGTAATAGTCAAGAATTTCTGGATTCATTCCGGGATAAACATAAAGCAAAGCAGTTTTGTGCTCAAACTTGTCATCGACAACGACTTTATCGTTATTTCTTTTTTTATAATTGTTATTTAGAATATCGATATTTCCATTTTCATATACTTTTGCAAGAGGCAGCTCATTTACTGGCCTGAAAGCGTCTCTTCTGCTTGCGTGCATTTTCCTTACTTTTGTGCCTCTGTTTAATATGCAATAGCTGTCATCGCTTGTTCCATGCAGGCAAGTTACAACAGCGCAGCTGTAAAAATAACAGGTTTGTTCAAGTTTCTAAGGAAAAATGACATTGCTGCTGTTGAAAAATGCAAAGTGTCTGTTCCTTGCGTAACAACAACACCATTAACTTCATTGTCATTAAGCTCTTTTGCAATGTGCTTTGCCATAAGGCTCCATTCTTGAGGAGACATGTCCTCGCTCATGATACCCATGACTTTCTCTGCCTTAAGGTTTGCAGCATTCTTCAGCTCAGGCAGCATCTCAACAAAGTCCTCTGCTGTGTAGTCAGCATAAACTCCGCCTGTCTTGTAGTCAACCCTTGAGGAAATAGTGCCGCCAAATGACAGGATTGAGACTGTTGGCAATCCTTTTTTATAATGTAATTTGATTTTTTCCTCCTTTTTCGGCTGGTATTTCCTGACAACATCTATTTTCCTGATTTTGTTGTTGTCAATTCCAATATTGTACCCATTATCCAATTTGATTATAGTATGGTCTTTCTCAAAAATCTCAGGCCTTGGCATTAAAATGCCTTCATAAGTTTGCTCGTCTGTATGAATTTTTACAGCATCGCCATACTCAGGTTTCATAAAATAAAAGTTAGAATAAGTTTATTTAAAACTTGTGGAAATTATTTAACAACCTTGTTATACACAGCTGAAAAAACAATGCCCCATATAAATCCAGCAATAAACAAAACAACAACTCCAGTAACAAAAGCATCGATTGTTATGGCAGGAGCTTTTATAGAAATCATATTAAACATTATCTTGTTTGCCCAGTTAACTACAAAATCTGGAAACAGCAAAAGAACAATTGTCCTTAATGTGTAGAGAACTGCAAGCATTATTCCTAGAGTTAATCCTATTTTTGTTCCTTTTAGTTTCGCCATTTTTAATTAAACTTATTTTTGATGTTTATTAATTTTTCGCCGTTAACCCATGTATCCGGGCTTCTCGTCAAGCATCTGCTTTGCCCTTGTAGCGGTAAAGTGCTCCACCAATTCTTCATAAGCTTTCTCCACTTCTTTTGTCACGCTTGGCCTTACTTTCTGAAGCGCAAGCTCAAAGTGCTTCTTGAGTATTTCCCTGGAGGTTATGTCCTCCCTTAAGGCAAGAATTGCAGCTTCCCTGCAGACTGCTTCAATGTCAGCGCCAACATAGCCCTCTGTTTTCTTTGCAAGATACTTTAAAAAATCTTCCCTTGACTTTATGTCGTCATTTTCAGTATTCTCATATTCTGTTTCCGTTGACACATAGCCGCTTTTGTTTATTGTTTTGGCTGCCACCATTTTCTTTTTTATCTGCTGCTCAACGCTTATAGGCATTCCTTTAGTATGAACCTTGAAAATTTCAAGCCGTGTTTGATCATCCGGAATAGGTGTCAAAATCATCCTGTCGAACCTTCCTGGCCTCAATAAAGCAGTGTCTACAATATCCGGCCTGTTAGTTGCTGCAATCACAACAACATCGTGCAAGTCCTCCAAGCCGTCAATCTCTGTCAGCAGCTGATTAACAACTCTTTCGCTTACATGGCTGTCAGAGCTTAATCCTCTTCTTGGAGCTAAAGCATCTACTTCATCAAAAAATATAATGCACGGGCTTACTTGCCTGGCTTTCTTGAAAACTTCCCTTACAGCCTTCTCGCTTTCACCTACCCATTTGCTTAATAATTCAGGACCTTTAACAAGAATGAA
>JACPMT010000052.1 GCA_016185815.1 Candidatus Woesearchaeota archaeon | reverse complement strand
TTTGAAAGTTTCATCATCAATCTCCCCCCATGTGATATAATCTTTTGCGCTCTTCAGCATACCTGCATATACTGGCGTGTCTGGGACCACGCAGCAGTAATTTTTTTTGTACAGCCTTAGCATCCTTAGATTATCCTCTGTCTTCGTCCTTATCCCGGTTAATCCTCTTACCCTTATCGCTGCCAATTTTTTGGCAGAATTTATTTTTGCTGTCTGCTGCTCCATTTTACATGACTCCTTTTGACGAGCCCTCGATAATGCTTAATGTTTCCTCGTTCTTCTGGCTTAGATTAAATTGCATCAGATTTTTAAGGGCCTCAAAGCACGCACACAATAGATTAAGCTTGCTCCTTGTCTGGCCTTCTGTCCTTGACCAGACGTCCTTGATGCCGGCTAGTTTCAGGATTTTCTGGCACTCCTTCTCAACTTTCAGCCCAGTTCCTTTTGGAGCTGGTATCAATGTAATTTCCACTGAACCATATTTCCCGCTTACCTTAAAAGGAACTGTGTGCGCATCTCCGCAGCCGCATCTCCAGTTGCCGCATCCTCTCCTTATTTTTATCACATTTAACTTTGCATGCCTAATGGCCTTTTCCCTTGCAGGAACTGTTTCTTTTGATTTTCCGTAGCCAATTCCGACATAGCCGTCTTCGTTTCCTACAACTGCGAAAGTGCCGAAATTGGGCTTGTTGCCTTCCTGAGTCTTTTTTTGGGTTTGCTTGAACACTCTTTTCTGGCCGCCCCCGAATTTTCCTTTTGCCTGTCCTACCATCAATAACTCAGTCGAGAGATTCGGCAGCAGAGCATCCACTATTTCCGGTTCAAGTATCTTTATTCTCTGGTCAAGCACATATGAAATATTATTGATAACCCCATTCTTTACACTTATGCCCAATGACGTTTTTGGCTTCCATGCCTCTTTTTCAAAAGCCCCTTTCTTTTTTACTTCCTCGACTATCTCTTCTTCAAGCTCTTTTACCTCTCCTAGCTCGACTGCCAGTCCTTCCTTTGGTTTCTCGATTAATGCTTCCTCATCCTGCATATCTTCAGTTTTCTCTATACCTTTCTCTTCTTTTATTTCAGTTTTTTCTTCTGTTTTTTTCTTAGCCATATATTTTTACCTTTATCTCATTAAAATGCCTCACTATATCTGCCGGATTGATTCCTTTTTTTATGTAATTGGAAAACTGTTTTTTGTAGACCTGTTCATCTTTCTCCAGGTACTGCGCGTATTTTGCGATATGCTCTCCTGAAATCCTGTCTTTTGGGGGAAGTATCTCCGGATTGAATGGGATTTTCAGCCCAGTGTCAATTGCGCCTGCAAGCGCAGCATACAGTCTCGAGCCCTTTGTTGGCTTATTGTATCCCAGGTCGAGCACAGCATCTTTTATGCCTCTTTCAAGCGCTTTTTTTCCTGCAAGGGCTCCTATGAGGTATGCGCTTGGCAGGTTTCCGTTATCTCCTTTCCAGCCGAGCTTGGTTAATTCCTTTGAGCCGATCGTAAAAAGTACCTTGTCGCCTTTTGTGCTGTACGCAATAACTGACGCCTGAAAGTTCTTTAATGAGCTTCTGATCACAAATCTAAATTTATTGGACATTAATATTCTCAACCTTTTCTTGTAATAGGTTCTTCCCTGCCTCTTCCTTCGGAATGGAACATTAAAAACATTATTTTCTCTCATTTTTTAATTAAACCTCGCTCCTCAGTGTACAGTTTCAAGTGCCTCGAGCTTCTGAAAAATCCGCTTTTGCTTTTCATATATAGCTCGTGGTAAGCTGCGCTTGTGATCATGCTTTTGTCTCTTAATGACTTGATAAAGTTTCTTTGAAGCCTTATCTTGTTCATCCATGTCCTTTTTGGGTTCAGCCTTGCTGTTTTTTTTCCTTTCCTTGAGCCGAAGCCCTTTTGTTTGCCGTGGCTTTTTTGCTCCTTCCTCTTTCTTGCCCAGTACCTTGATGTGTTCAGCAGCCTTTTTTCTGATATCGCCCCCTCGCCTATTAATGACCTTATATCGGTCTTTGTTATCGCTTCTTTTATATCTTCCAGCCTGTCAGGATCAAACCTCACCCTGTTCTCGCCGCATTTCAAAATCTGCGCCGCTAATCTTCTTTGTACATTGAGCATTTTTATGTCCTTTTTGTCAGGATTTTATCCTGCTCTTTCTTCTCAATCTCTTTTTTGTCTTTGTCGCTTAACTCGGCTTTTTCTTTTGGTTTTTCTGCTTCTTCTTTTGCACCTGCTTCGGCTTTTTTTACTTCGGCAGTTGCCTTCTTCTTTTTGGAGCTGATAAAATCTTCGATCTTTTTGATTTGCTCATCAACATTCAGATTAAGGATATTGATGTTGAGCTCTCTTGCCCTTTTTAGTATTTCAAGCCTTTTTTTCATTCCTACGCTTTTGGCAATGACTGCCCCTTCACTTTCTTTTCTTATTTTTATAAGGTCACTCATTGATGATACGCCGGCAATCATTTGTCCGGAAGAATGCAATCCTTTTGCTTTTTTTGGTGATTTGTAGCCTGGCGATGGCATCTTCCTTCTTCCCTTGAACTTGTGCCTTATTTTTGAGTGTATGCCTTTGGGCTTTCTCCATTTGTCATTGACTTTCATCCTTTTTGGATTGTCCTGCCTGATGAAATCAGGCTTCCTTTCCTTCATACCCTTTCTGATTTCTAAAATATTCTGAACAGTCATTTTGTCTCTTATTTAAGATTCTTACCGTCTTTGTTTATGATATATATTCCATCCTGGAATATTCTCGTGTCGTATCGAGGCCTTCTTGTTAACTGCTCTATATCAGCGCTGACTTGCCCGGCAATCTCCTTGCTTGCGCTTGTGACATGTACTAAGTCGCCTTCAACCTTTACATCAGCGCCGTGCTTTAGGTGCAGCACTCTCGGCACTTTTTCTCCGAGAAGATTTTTGACAATAAGCTTGTTGCTTGACACGCTTACGTTCATTGGGAAATGGCCCGAGCATATTTTAAGCGTGTAAACATGGTTCTGCATGCTGCCCCTTATCATGTTTTTGACATGCGCTGTCAGCGATCCCATCATCTTCTTGTCTTCTTTTGTTCCTCTTTTGGATTCAAGCGTAATCTTCTTGTTGTCTATTTTGATTGAGATGCTGTGCTGGTTGATTTTTCTGCTGGATTCTCCCTGGGGCCCCTTGATTAATAAAACCTGATTATTGATAGATGCGCTTACACTGTCATCTAAATCAATGTCTTTGGTTATCTTTCCCTTCTTGCTGGATTTTCTTTTTTCCATTTAATAACAGTAAGCTAAGAGCCTTCCTCCTGTTTTTTTTGATTTGGCATCGTAATGCGTCATAATCCCTCTTGGAGTCGAGACAAACAGTATCCCTATGTCCTTGGCCGGCAAGTACCTCTTTTCAAAATTTTCGAATTCGTTGCTTTTGACGCTGTACCTTGGCTTTATTACGCCGCATTTGTTTACCCCTCCGGTTAAATTGAGTCTTATGTAGTTTCCCCTGCTGTCCGCTATCTCCTCGAAGTCCTTGACGTAGCCGTTTTCCTTCATTACCCTCAATATCTCCTTGATCACTTTTGAAACCGGGCTTATCAGGCATTCTGATTTTCCGATTAGCTCATTGTTCAGTATCAATGACATTGTGTTTGCTATTGGATCGTTTAGCATCTTTCACCTTAACTGTATTTCTTGAACCCCAAACTGGTTGCAATTTCCCTGAAGCATGTCCTGCAGAGCCCTAAGCCGTACTTGCTTACATATCCTCCTGGCCTGCCGCATCTTCTGCATTTTTTTGTTGCCCTGCCGTATTTTCTTGGTTTTGGAGCATTGTGCCTGAGGTATTTCTGCATCTTGACGGGCTTTGCTTTTAATTGTTTTATCATTTTTCTGTAATCGCTGTAAGTCATCTACTCAGCCTCCACTTTTGTATTGAAATTGCTTGACATGAAATTTATGGCCTCCTGCTTTGATATCCTGTGCCTTGCGGGTATCCTTCTCGCCATGGATTTTCTTCTTTTAATCCTAAAGCCGGGCCTTTCAAGAGTCACGCAGACTTCAAGCCCCATGATGCCGATTTTTGGGTCATATTTCACTCCTGGAATCTCTATATACTCATGAATTCCGAATGCAATGTTGCCGTTGCCGTCAAATTGTTTTTCCCTCAGCCTGTTGTCAATAGCTTCGAGCAGCCGCGGAAGCATTTTAATGGCTCTTTCTTTTCTTAGAGTGAGCTTGCACCCTATCGGCAGCCCCGGCCTTAATCCCCATTCCTGTATTCTCTTGTTTGTTATGGTCTTTACCGGAGTTGCACTGGCAACTGCATTGAGCAGTGCCATGCCTTTCTCTAATTTTGCCTGGTCTTTTCCTGCTCCTATGTTCAAGGTTACCTTCTCTATTCTGATGTCTTTCATCGGGTTCATATTCATTTAAGCGCGATTGACGGCTTTTCATTGCCAACAACAAAAGCGTACTTCTTTGAAGTTTCTATCAGGTTTCCATTGGAATCTTTGTAGATCACCCTGTCTTCAATGACATCTTCAACATTCCCTATCTCCCCTATGTGCTTTCCGCCTACGAGGAATATTGTTGAATTCTTGCCAAGCTTCAGGTGCCTGTTGATTTTCTCTTGTGGCAGGGATAAAAGAAGTGTGTCCCCTGTTTTGTACTTGCTGTCGTCTGCAAATATGTTCCTGCCGTCAGACAGGTTCAATTGGAGTTTCCCTCTCACCATTGTCTTTCCAGCGATCTTGCATGGCTTGAGTGGCGCTTCCTCTTTCTTTATTTTTATTATGTCCAGCTTGCCTTTTTTATTCATCACAACCCTGAAGAATTCGTTTGTGTTTGTGAATTCAATTGTATCAAAAATGCCGACGGGGAACCTGAAGTTTTTTCTTGTTTTTCCGTCTATCTTGACGTCGTTGGCGTTCAGGATTTTTTTTGCCTCTCTTGTTGTGCCTGCATAGTTCAGGGCTTCTTTGAGCAGTATGTTGAGGGATGTTCCTGTCTCCAAGCTGTGCGGCCCCGGCATGGGCTTTGTTATATACTTGATTCCCTTTCTCTTTACGTGCCATGTTTTTGGCGCCGTCAGTCTTTTTAGGTGGTCTTTGCCCATTTTATTTTCTCTCCAGGATTTTCTGCCTCTGCTTGTCTTCCAAGTTTAATTCTGTAACCATTAGGTTTGAGGGATGAAGCGCAAGCAGTTTTTTTGTTCCGTCCCTCTTTGTGAGCTCTGCACCGCTGACAAAAACCCTTGTCTTTTTCAGCTCAACCCTTTCAATCTTTCCTTCGTGCTTTTTGAACTGGCCGTGTATTATTTTAACCTTGTCTCCTTTTCTTATCCCGATGCTTCTCTTTCCGTATTTTTTCCTTAAGTCCTTTGACAGGTGGGATTGCGCGAATTTATGCTTGGTATGAAGCTGGGCAGCTAGCCTGTATTTTCTCTGCTTTCTTGGCTTCTTGCTGCTTTTCCATGTGCCTGAAAATTTTTTCATATTAACCACTTAGACCACTATGCTTGCTATTTTTGCTATTCCCGGCCATCTCTCGCATGCTTCCTTTGCAATCGCTCCTTTGAAAATGGTGCCTTTTGGGTTTCCTTTATTGTCCTTCAGCACAACTGCGGAGTTGTCCTCAAATTTTATTCTGGTTCCGTCAATTCTTCTGTACTCTTTTTTCTGCCTTACAATAACCGCAAAAACTACCTGTTTTCTGATATCGGGCCTGCCGCTCAGCACAGACGCCATGACCAAGTCGCCAACGCCGCAGCTTGATATCCTTCCCTTGACTGTCTTTGACCCTATAACAGTAAAAACCCTGATTATCTTTGCCCCTGAGTTGTCGCACGTCTCGAGCCTGCACCCTACTGGGAGGGCCTTTGTAACTCTAGACCTGATTGGCTGCATTTATTCCACCTTGGATTTGGCTTCATCTTCCGTTTTTGCTGTTAGCATTATTTTTCCGGCTTCCCTTGCTTCCATTTTTTCCTTGAATCCCCTCTCCGTGCCCATTTTCTCTATAATAACAAAGTTCTTTGTTTTGCTGAGGGGCCTGCATTCCATGATCCTTACAATGTCGCCGTCTTTTACGCTGATGCATTCCGGGTTGTGTATCTTTAACCTTGTTCTTCTTTTTTCGTATCTTTCGTATTTTTTTAAAAAGTGAAGCCTGTTGAACTCTATGACTGCTGTCTTTCTCATCTTTGTTGATACAATTACGCCGGTAAACTGCCTGCCCCTCACTCTTAAATTGCCGTGGAACGGGCATTTTACGTCATTGCACTTCTGTTTTGGGATTTCTGGAATGATTGCTGTGCCTTTTTGCTCTGTTTTTGCCATTTTTGTTTGTTCTGTGGATTTATTTCACTTCTACGCTGCTTGGTGCGAACCCGTGCTCAATCAAAATTTTTTTTGTTTTTTGCTTGTGCTCGCCCTGCAGCTCTATTTTTCCGTCCTTTATGGTGCCGCCGCATGCAAGCCTTGACTTGAGTTTCTTTGCCAAATCCTTCAGGTCTATTTCTTTTTCGTCAATCCCTTCAACAATGGTGTAATACTTGTTGAATTTTTTCCTTTCGACATAAACCAAGATCTTTTGGCTTTCCTTGGCTATAGTTTCGCATACGCACAGTTCTTTCACCAAGCCGCAAATCTGGCATATTTCACTCATTCTTTTTTGCGTCCCTCTTCCTGTTGTCTTTTAGTTGTTGTTTTTTCATTGCCTATGCTTAGTATCTTTGCAATTGTTCTTTTTATTTCCTTTACCCTGCCCGGGCTTTTTGGCATTGTCCCTATTGCAATTTGTGAATTTATCTTCATCATCTCCTTTTTCAGTTCAATTAGCTTGCTGTTTTCATCAGTCTTAGTTCTTTCACTTTCATTTTCTTTTTTCTCCGGGCTGTTGGCTGGTTTTAGTGATTTAGCTGGAGAATCTTCGCTTCGCATGCCGCTGCTCTTTCGCATCCGGCTTCTCCTTTTTGGCTTGTCTTTTTTTGGTTCTTCTTTTGGCGTTTCATCCTTTGCTGTTTCCGTTGTTTCCTCAACGCTTGTCTCCTTTTGCTCAACTAGCTCTATGTCATCCGGCAGTTTAATGTCCGGCGGCATTATCCTGACTTTAATTCCTATTATGCCTGTTTTTAATTGAGCCTGGGCATCCGACTTCCTGACGCCGGTTATTGCGATGTCTCCGCATTTTTTAAGGTATCCAGAATAAAAGCGCCATGACTTTGCCCTTGCGCTTGGAACTTTTCCGCTTACAACAATTTCTATCCCAAGGGCTCCTGATCTCATAACATCTGTCATTATCTTATGCCCTACAGCCTTAAATTTTTCAGACCCGAATTTCTCAAGGGCGTCCACAATCTTTTCCGCCACTATTTTTGCGTCCAGGCTCGGGTTTTCCACTTCGCTTATCTCTATCTGCGGATTTTCCAAGCTGAATCTTTTCTTTAAAGTCTTTGTGAGTTGTTTTATGTTTTGCCCTTTCCTTCCTACAATTAGCCCTGGCCTTGATGCGGATATTATTATTTTCTCCCCAAGCGGTGTCTTGATCATCTTTGTGTGGCTATGACCCACATTCTTCAGGTTCTGCGTTATATACTCCTGTATCTGGAATTCCTTCATTTTCTGGGCTACGAATTTTCTTTCAATCATTGTTTCTTCGTTTTTTCTGCTGCTTTTGTTTTTGTTCCTTCCTTGACTTCGGTCTTGCTTGCCTTTTCTTCAACAACAATCTCAACATTGGTTCTCTTCATTCTTCTTCTGGATTTTCTGCCGAAATGCCACGTCTTTCCGGCTTTATGCGCGCTGATGTGCGCGATGATTAAATTTGATGTGTTCAGTCCCTTGAATTGCGCATTTGCCTCGACATTCCCTATCAGCCTGATAAATTCTTTTGATGCTTTTTGCGGGTATCTTCCCGGACCGATTTTTTTTTTGTGCCCGAGGTCAAAATCAAATTTTTTAAATGGAACTGCCCTTTTTCCGCTTACAACATCCTGTAGCATTTCTTTTGCATTGCTTATATTTTTATTTTTGATAAACCTGCATATCTCAACGCTCTGCTTGAATGAGATTGGCAAAGCCATTCCTATCGCTCTTGCCATGTGCTCTCTGTTGTAATTTTTGGATGTGTAGCCTTTCATTTTTGACATTACTTGACAGACAGACTTGCACTCGACCTTGTGGCGCCTATCCCTGGGGCGCTGTGCGCAACCTTTCTTCTTGTTAGTGCAAATTCCCCGAGGCAGTGCCCTATCATATCCTGCTCTATCATAACAGGCACAAATTCCCTGCCTTGGTGCACTTTTATGGTTCTTCCTATCATCTCCGGCAATATTATCATATCCCTGCAGTGTGTTTCTATGTTTTTTTCATTGGCTCTTAGCTTTTTGAGCAGGATTTTTTGCTGGTCTGTGAATCCTTTCTTCATGGTTCTTCTCTGCCTTGCCGTCATTAGCTGCGCCAATTCGTTCAGGCTCATCTTTTTAAGTTCGTCAGTTGTTTTTCCCCTGAAAGTGAATTCTTTCTTTGCCATTTCTACCTCTTGTGCCTGCCTGTTCTTTTCGGCGCTATTTTGCCCACCTTTCTTCCTGGGGGTGCATTCCTTGAAGCTTGTGTTGGGATTCCTTTTGCATGAGAACTTGAGCCTCCAAATGGATGATCCACTGCATTCATTGATGTTCCGCTTACTATGGGCCATAGCTTGTTCTTGGCACTCATTGCGTAAAACTTGTTTCCAGCCTTTAAAAATGGCTTTTCTGTCCTTCCGGAGCCTGCAACAATTCCTATTGCTGCCCTGCAGTCCGGTGAAAATGTTTTTCTTTTGCTTGACGGCAGTTCAACGACAATGCTGTCCTCTATTTTTGTTATTATCTTTGCGAATGCCCCGCTTGCTCTTACAAATTTGCCGCCATCTCCCGGTTGCGCTTCTATGTTGTAAATTGGCATTCCTTCCGGGATGTTTTTCAGGGTCAAAATGTTTCCGGATTTTAACTCAATATCCTTGCCCATCTCTATTTTATCCCCTATTTTGATTCCTTCAGGTGCCTGCAGCAGTCCGGTTTCCCCATTGCTGTGTTTTAGCTCCATCAAAGGGGCGCTATGGCCGCTGCTGTGCACAAGTCCTGTGATGCTGGAAGTTATTGTTTTGCCATCCTCATATCTTGCAAAGGCAGTTATTCCTTTGTATCTAAAGCTTGGTGCCCTGTACCTTGGGCTGCCCTTGCCTCTCTTCTGCTGGATTAGGTTTTTTCCCATTTTGCATCACTCTTTTTTACATTAGGCCCATCTGGGTTGCAATGTCAATAGCTGGATTTTTTGCAGAAAATTTGACATACGCCCTTTTCTCGCCGTCTGCATTCACAAATGTATTGACACCAACAACCTGCACCTTAAACATGTCTTCTATAGCTTCTTTTATTTCTTTTTTGGTTGATTTTTCGCTTACAACAAATATCAGTTTGTTCTCTGATTCCATCAATCTTATTGATTTCTCCGTGGATAACGGGTATTTTATTATTTTATGGATGTCCATTTTGTCAGTTTGGTTCATTTGAATAAATTCTCTTTTTCTAGGATATTGATGGCAGCTGTTGTCCATAAAACCAGCCTGCCTGCCTTTGCTCCTGGCGCAAGCAATTCTGTGTTTAAGCTCTTTACATCAACTACATCTATTCCTTGTATGTTTGTGGCTGCCCTGCTCAATTTTCCGATTTTTGACACAACAATCAAGGGGCCTTTCTTTTTTTTGTATTTTCTCCCCCTGACCTTGCCTTTTCCAGCCCTTACCTTTTTTTCTTTGATTCGTTCCAGCTCATCCCCAAATCCAAGCCTGATAAATGACCCAATCACATCTTTGGTCTTGCTTACCGATTCAAATTTGTCATCCAAAACAAAAGGATAGTTGTTTGGCATCAAGTGGCCCCTTTCTGCCACAACTTCTTTCATTATAGTGGCTGCTATTGCGCTTCTTATAGCTTTTGCCTTCTCCTTGTTGTTTATTTTTTTCCACCATATCTTTTCTGATTTTGGCGGGTGCGCCCTTCTTCCTCCAACAGTGCCTGGGGCAAATGCCCCTACCCAGTTCATTCTTGTCCCCCTTCTTGTCATTATTTTTCTCGGGACCCTTGAAATTCCAATCCCGTATGATCCTCGGTAATCCCTTCTTCTTCTGGATAATTTGGCAGATGCCCTTTTTCCCGCGCTTGTGCTCGCGGCATAAGCCTGCCTTTTATGGCTTTGGATGGTTAACACAGCCCTTTGTATTAGATCAGGCCTGAATTCCTCCTCGAATTGCAATGGCAGTTTAATCTCTCCAACCTTGCTGTTTGCTTGGTCCAAAATAGCGAGCTTCATTTTAGTTGCCTTGCTTTGATTCTGTGCTTGTGTATGTTATTTGCGGCGCTTCCGGAACATTCTTTTTGGGCCTGGTTGTGTCTGTCAGTCTTATCAGCCTTTTTTGAACTCCGGAAACAGATCCTTTAAGAAGAACGTATGGGTTTTTTACAATGCCGTAATTCACAAATCCACCTTTCGCATTAATATCGCCGGCCTTGTTTCCGATTTTGACTATCCACTTGTTGTACTCTGTTCTTAGGTGATAGCCCATTTTTCCTGCATGCGCCACCCTCCACATTATTTGTCCCTGCGCACGCCACGACCCCAAAGTGCCGGGGTTTCTCCTGCTCTTCTCCGACTTGTGGTGCCTTAATTGTATTCCAAATCTTTTCATTGGTCCTTGAAATCCTTTTCCTTTTGTTAGGGAATGGGCGTCTATCGCCTGTCCTTCCTTGAATGCCTCGCTTATGCTTATTTCCTTGCCTAGTTTTTCTTTTGCATACCACAGTTGCTGCTCTTTGGCGCCGCCGATTGCAGCTTCAAAAATTTCCGGCTTCTTTTTTCCGATGCCTGTCAATTTTGGTTGCGTGTGGCAAAGCAATCTCACAAAGTCAAATTCACCGTTTATTTCTTTTTTTCCTTTCTTTTTCTGGGTAATTATTTTTCTTTCAAGCTCTTTGTCAAAAGTGTCTGCAAACGATTCAAAAACAAGTTTTAAGCCATTCTGCGTGTTTTTATAAAATCTTATGGAAATGATTTTGAGCGGCGGGCATTCAACAACAGTGACCGGGCAAAAAATCTCTGCCCCTTTTGATAAAGAATTAGCGCGATTGTCTTCAATCAGCAGATGGGTCATGCCGACTTTGTAGCCCGCAAACCCGAGAATTTTTGCTTCCTTGCTTGCTGGCCAGTTTCTTATTCTTGCATAGCTATACCTGCCTCTGGCTCTTGGCGAAAACTGCATGCTTCCTGCTCTTGGCTTTCTTGCTCTTGGCATTTGTTAGGTTTACTACCTCACAGACTGGTGCATCTATGATTTCTTGATTGCAAAATAAGCCTTTTGTTGGTAGCCTTTGTAGAAAACAGTTTAGTTAACTGTACTGAAAAAGGCAATCTTTTCAGGCTCGTTTATGCTCTATGTTTGATTACTCAAACATATATAAATTATGTATTTGAGGAATAGTGGGAGATTTATAAAGGTTATGGTGGGGCTAATGCGTAATTAAGAAATTGATTTTTGTTGGTTGCAGCAAAGGCAATGTTAAAATTATCTTAAGTAAATGCTTCCCATGTCTTTTGCCAATGGCGTGGTAATCCAGATCCCCACATCATAAGCCGGGTGGGCTTCATTGTCGTCGAGAACCATGAAGATTATCTCCTTGCCGTCGACAATGCAGAACCTTGCCTTGTTGTCTGTGTTGGTTATTTCCGCAAACTGCCTTATTTTATCGCTGTATTTTTTTGTCTGGTTGTTGAGCTGCGTTGATATTTTTATATCCACATTCTTCTTTTTTAATTTTTTGAATAGAGGCATGAACTGCTCAGCAAAATTCATGAACTCCGTTGGTGTAGTTGATATTAGAATGTGCTTTTCGGCTTTCTTCATCATATATTCGACATGGTTGTATAAATTATGCCTTCCCACCAGGGACCCGCTTAAGCCAGCAGGGTTCGCTGACTTGGCTCCCTTTTTGTGGAGGGCAACCAGTTCTTGGATAAAAGGAAAGTTCTTTGCGCCGTCTATCTTTTTTATTTCCTCTTCCGCCCTTTCTTGCGCATGTTTCTTGTTGTTTTCTAGCGCTTCTTTTGGCGGAATTGCAACATAGCTGATGGGCTTTTCATATTTGATTTTAATGAATCCTTTTTTTTCCAGTGACTTGAGAACATCATAGCTTCTTGACCTTGGCACATTTGATATGTCGCTTAGCTCCGGGGCTGTTGTCTTCCCCCTACTTAGAAGTGCGCTCCATATTTTTACCTCATAGCTGTTCAGGTTCAGGTTCTTAAGCTGTTTTTCTGTCTTTAGTCCAAGCATTTGTGTTGGTGTGGTTGTTTTGTTTATAAATATTGTGTTTTTTATTATTGTATAGTAATAAATATATAATTGTGTGTTGTTCTTCCCCCTTCACTTCTATTGGAGATTTGTGTTTGTTGTTTTTGTTGTGGTTTTGTATTATTATATTATTTTATTTTCTATATAGAAAATAACTAAACACAAACAAAACAACCACACATAAAACTTCCACAGGAAACAAAGGGGTAGCACGAGTAAAGAAAATATTTATATACCTCCATTTCGTTTGGAAATTTATGATAGAAAAGGGGTTGGAAACGTTTTTTGAGGTGTTCTTGAATAAGCAAAGCGTTTTTTTTGATAAAAGGGTGCTTCAATCTTCTTATATTCCCGAAACAATCCTTCACAGGGAAGAACAAACCAAACAAATCGCTACTATTCTCGCCCCGGCATTAAAAAAAGACAAGCCTTCCAACATATTCATTTATGGAAAAACAGGGACAGGAAAAACGCTAACTACAAAGTACACAACACAAAAACTGATGCAGGTGTCTGCAAAAGAAAATATTCCATTAAAAGTGCTGTATGTTAACTGCAAACTAAAGAGAAGCGCGGACACCGAGTACAGGCTAATCGCGCAATTGGCAACAGAGCTGGGAAAATCAATACCGCCGACAGGATTGCCGACAGAAGAAGTATACAAGTCATTTTTAAGGGCGCTAAACAAGCAAAAACAAAACTACATCTTAATATTGGATGAAATTGACCAGCTGATCATCAAAACAGGCGATAATGCGCTTTACAACCTGACAAGGATAAACGAGAACACAGAATCACAAATATCGCTGATCGGCATCTCAAATGACATCGTGTTTGTTGATAACCTAGACCCGAGGGTAAGGTCATCGCTTTCTGAAGAGGAAATTATATTTCCTCCTTACAATGCTTTGCAGATACAGTCTATTCTGAAGCAAAGGGCAGAGATAGCATTCAACAGGGATGTATTGGGTCAAGGCGTTGTTGAGAAATGTGCGGCATATGCCGCCCGCGACCATGGTGATGCTAGGCGCGCTTTAGAGCTTTTGAGGGTTGCCGGCGAAGTTGCCGACAGAAAAAATTACAAAAAAATTACAACAGAGCACATTGACGAGGCAGAAGGAAAAATAGACAGGGACAGGGTAATAGATATAATCACAACCCAGCCAAGGCAATACCATCTTGTGCTCTACTCTATACTTTCCCTTCAGGCAGGCAGAAGCAACAGCATATTCACTGGCGAAGTTTACGAAATATACAAATCATTGTGCGGCAAAACAAACACAAGCGTACTGACGCAAAGAAGGATATCCGACATAATATCCGAGTTTGACATGCTTGGGATAGTGAATGCAAAGGTCATCTCAAAAGGCAGATACGGCAGGACAAGAACAATCTCGATAGAAATCCCAATAACCGTGCTGCCAATTATAAAAAAAATTCTGGAAGAAAGCACTAGAGTTTAAGATGGAGCAGGAATTTATTAAAAAAAAAACGTGAAATAATTGATATATTCCTAAAGAAGGGTATCCTGATAAGCTCGGAATTATTAATGGAAATCAATGACACTCAGCACATTTCCAGGATATTTGACGCACTACAATCAAAACAAGCCAATGACCTGCTTATTATTGATAAAGATATAAACAGCTTAACAAGCGAGACAAAAGCACAAAAGCCGGAAGATCCAAAAGAAGGGCAGCAGGAGCACCAAATCAAAGTTGTATATTCCTACAGGGAGGAGCCCAAAAAGAGGGAGCCCCAGGATTTTGTTGACTATTTCAACAACAGGTACAAAGCAATAGAAAAAATTCTGAAGCAAAGGCAGGAGCTGAAAAACACAGTTTCAATAAACAGGATAGCAAACAAAAAAGAAAAAGAAAGTGTATCTATAATCGGCATAGTCAGCAACAAGCAGGTGACTAAAAACGGCAACCTTCTCCTTGTAATCGAGGACCCGACAGGGCAAAGGAACGTTTTAGTAAACAAGAACAAGCCTTCATTGTTCAATGAGGCAAAAGACATTGTTTTGGACGAGGTTATAGGTGTTATAGGCGTTAATGTGGACTCAATAACTTTTGCAAACAGCATCATCTGGCCGGACACGCTGGCAAACAAGGAACTGAAAAAGGCACAGCATGAAAAATATGCCTTGTTCTTGTCGGACCTGCATGTGGGATCTTCAAAATTCCTGCCTGACGATTTTGAGAAATTTCTCAGGTGGATAAACGGGGATATGGGCAACGAGCAGCAAAGGCACATAGCAAAGAACACAGAGTACATCTTTATTGCAGGTGACTTGGTAGACGGGTGTGGGATTTACCCGGAGCAGGACAAGGAGCTGATAACAAAGGATGTTTACCAGCAATACAAGGAATGCGCAGAGCTGCTGAAGCAAATACCGAAGCATATCCCGTTGATTATATGCCCTGGAAATCACGATGCTTTGAGGATTTCAGAGCCCCAGCCACCATTGTCGAAAGACTTTGCCAGGCCGATGCACGAACTGAACAACGCTGTAATGGTGTCAAACCCGTCGCTTGTCAACATCAATTCTTCAGCCAATTTTGCCGGCTTTGACGTTTTGATGTACCATGGCCACTCTTTTGATTATTTTGTTGCTGAAGTTGACTCTTTGAGGGCACAAGGCGGCTATGACCGGGCAGACTTGATCATGAAATTTTTGTTGAAGAGAAGGCATTTAGCGCCGTCGCACCTGTCTACGCTTTACATCCCTGACACAAAAAAAGACCCATTGGTGATAGAAAAGGTTCCTGATTTTTTTCTTAGCGGCCATATCCACAAATCCATAACTGCAAATTACAGAAACACCACGCTGATATGCGGAAGTTGCTGGCAAAGCAAGACTATATTCCAGGAGAAAGTAGGGCACAATCCGGAGCCGAGCAGGGTTCCAATTGTAAACCTGCAAACAAGAGACATCAAAATACTGAAATTTGGATCGTAAAATGGGAAACAACACAGGCGACATAGCAAAAAAGATTGATTTTTCGTACAAAATAGCAAGTAATGCAAGATCAAAAGGCTATGACCCGGAAGAAACAGTGAACATACCGCTTGCTAAAAACATGTCTGAGCGAGTCGAAGGTTTGGTAAGCGTAGCAGCCCAGCAAATAATGAACAAGGGAATCCCGCATAGGATAAGGGAGCTCGAGGCAATTTACGGAAAGCTGGACTGGAGGGTGGCGCTTAAGATATCCATGGAGACAACACAGCAAAAGTTCTGCCAATTTGAAACACAAAAAGAGGCGATTGAAACCGGCATAAGAGTGGGATTGGCGTACTTGACATTGGGTGTTGTTGCATCCCCTCTTGAAGGCTTTGTCGGATTGAAAATTAGAAGAAGAATGGATGGGAAAGAGTACCTCTCTCTTATGTACTCAGGGCCGATACGAAGCGCCGGCGGCACAGCAGGGGCTTTAAGCGTGATAATAGCCGATTACCTGGGCAGGAATATGGGCTATGATGCTTATGACCCGTCAGAAAAGGAAATAAGGAGAATGGTTACAGAGCTTTATGACTATCACGAGAGAATCACAAACCTGCAATATCTCCCAAGCGAAAAAGAAATAAGGTTTCTTGTCAGCAACATGCCTGTCCAGATAGACGGCGATGCGTCAGAAGAAATAGAAGTGTCAAATTACAAGGATATTGACAGGATAGAAACAAACAGGATAAGGAGCGGGCCATGCCTTGTGGTCGGGGAATGCATCTCGCAAAAAGCAGCCAAGATCTGGCCGCAGCTTAAAAAATGGAGTCATGAGTTTGGGCTTGGGCATTGGTCATTTTTGCAGGAATTTGTCCAATTGCAAAAAGAAACAAAGGCAAAAGAAAAATCAGCAAGAAAAGGGATTGTGCCTATCTATACATATATACAGGATCTTGTTGCAGGCCGGCCTGTTTTAACACACCCCTTGGCTACTGGGGGATTTCGCCTGAGGTACGGAAGATGCAGGACATCCGGATATTCTGCAACAGCAATACATCCTGCTACACTGATAATTCTCAACAAATATATTGCAATAGGCACCCAATTGAAAGTGGAAAGGCCGGGAAAGGCAACTGCCATTACAATATGCGATTCCATAGAGGGCCCGATAGTAAAATTAAACAACAACAGTGTTGTGAGGGTTGACAGCGATGAAAAAGCGAAGGAAATCCAGGATTCTGTAAAAGAAATTTTGTTTTTAGGGGACATACTTATCAGCTACGGCGATTTCTTTAACAGGGCCCATACATTGGCACCGGCAGGCTATTGCGAGGAGTGGTGGCTGCAGGAGCTTGAGAAAGCAACCATAAACATGTTTGGTTCCCTGGATTATGGCAAGCTGTCGGAACTTGCAGGCATAGATTTGGATTATCTCCAAAAATTAACAAAGGAAATTTTTTTTGAGAAGCCTGATGCAATGACAGCAATTTCATTAAGTAAAACATTGAGCATACCACTGCACCCTTGCTATACTTATCACTGGAAGACAATCTCAAGAGACAATTTTATGGAGCTTATCAAGTGGCTTGCATCAGCAAAAATTGAATTTAATGGAAATGATATAAGTAAAATCATACTGGCAAAGAATGAGGTTGGCAAAAGGGTGCTTGAACTGCTTGGAGTCCCCCACATATTCGTAAATAATGAATTCACAATAATAGAAAAAGAGGATGCAGAAATATTGTATGCTGTATTGAAACTTGGCAATAAGGATTTTTATGAGCAATACAAAAATTATGATATTGAAGATGTTCTTGATATTGTTAACTCCAACTCCGAGATAAAGCTTCGGGACAAATCAGGCACATTCATAGGCGCAAGAATGGGCAGGCCTGAAAAGGCAAAGGTGAGAAAGCTTGACGGCAGCCCAAACACATTGTTCCCTGTCGGAAAGGAAGGCAGCAAGCTAAGGTCATTCCAAAGCGCGCTTGAGATAGGAAGCATAGAAGCGGAATTTCCAATATATTTCTGCGATAACTGCAAAAAAGAAACTATCCTTAGTGTATGTGAGCAATGCGACGCAAAGACACAAAAGCTTGGCTATTGCGACAAATGCGGATTAGTTAATAACGGGGCATGCACACACGACAAAATCACACGATACAAGGCACAAAGAATAGACATAAACCACTACTTCAAAAATATATTGAAAAAGCTCGATATGCGGCAGTACCCTGATTTAATCAAAGGAGTCAGGGGGACTTCAAACAAAAACCACATACCCGAGCATTTCGCAAAAGGAATCCTAAGGGCAAAATATGATATCTATGTCAACAGGGACGGCACTACAAGGTATGATATGACCCAGCTGCCTATAACACACTTCAAACCAAAGGAAATCGGAACTTCTGTGGATGAACTGAAAGAAATGGGATATGATAAAGATATTTATGGAAATGAGACAACAACACAGGAGCAGATTTTGGAACTGAAGCCGCAGGATATCATACTTCCAAAATGCGAGGATGCGCCAGAGCTTGGAGCTGACAAGATTCTTTATAACATAAGCTTGTTTATTGATGAGCTGCTGGTTTTGCTTTATGGCATGAAAAAATTTTATAATTTGCAGTCAGAAAAAGATCTTGTTGGGCACCTTGTTGTTGCATTAGCTCCGCATACTTCAGCAGGGATTGTCGGCAGAATAATAGGGTTTTCAAAAACACAGGCATTTTACGCACACCCATTGTTTCATGCAGCCACTCGTCGCGATTGTGATGGGGACGAAGCCTCAGTTACGTTGCTTATGGACGCTTTGCTTAATTTCTCAAGGCAGTTCCTGCCTGATTCAAGGGGCTCAACACAGGATGCCCCATTGGTCTTGACATCTGTATTAATCCCAACAGAGGTTGATGATATGATATTTGACCTTGATGTCACTTCCCAATACCCTCTTGAATTTTACGAGGCAACGCAGCAATACGAATTGCCATGGAATGTAAAGATAGAGAGATTTGCGAACATATTGGACAACGAAGGCAAGTACACAAAAATTGGCTATACACATCCTGTAAGCGACATAAACGATGGCGTTAAATGCTCCTCGTATAAAACACTTCCATCAATGGAGGACAAATTAAAAGGACAGATGGAATTGGCTGACAAGATAAGGGCTGTTGACGCAGCAGATGTTGCAAGATTAGTGATAGAAAAGCATCTGCTTCGTGACATAAGGGGCAATTTAAGGAAATTCTCAATGCAGCAGTTCAGGTGCAGCAAGTGCACGGAAAAATACAGAAGGCCCCCTTTGACAGGGAAATGCTTGGCATGCGGCAGCAGATTAATCTTTACTGTATCAGAGGGCACAATAACAAAGTACCTTGAGCCTGCAATTTCGCTTTCAGACAAATACAACCTTCCGGCCTACCTCAGGCAGACGCTGGCATTGACAAAAGACAGGGTTGAAGGATTGTTTGGAAAGGAGAAGGATAAGCAGGAAGGACTAGGAAGATGGTTTGGGTAGTTTTAATTATAATACGTAATTTATTTACTTATTCTGTAAAAAACACAAATAGAGTATAATATAAAAAATAATGAATAACCTAAAAAAATAAATAAGCTAAAAGATAACAATTTTTTCCAGATATATACAAAAAATGTAAAGAAAGTAACAGCAAAAAGACTCCAAAGTATTAATAAAATCTTATTAGACAAGGTGAGTTTATCCCAAATTTGCTTAAAATCTCCCGCTAGGTTCATAAGTAATCATATATAAGGAATAGCTTTTAAGTTTTCCTAATATAAAAAGGACATTGATTTCTGCTTTTTGAAAGAGGCAAGATTACCTAAAAACCCAAAGGTTTATATTATTCCATATTATATGGTGTTACAAATGGTAAAAATACTCATTGATTTATCAAACGATGAAGATAAAATTGTTGAAGTATACAAGTTAGTCCATGAAATGAAAACTAAACAAGAAGCAATAAAACAGATGATAAAATATTTTGAAGTTAGTATCACTCCAAAAAACATTAAAAAACATGAGGAGTATTATAAAAAATCATTAAAATTTACGGAGGGTTCAAAATGAACAACGTTTGGTATATAATAGGGGGAATAGTTTTTTTGTTTTTGGTTTATTTATGGATGACTTACAATAAGTTTGTTAATTTAAGTATATTGGTCGAGAGACAAGCAAGCCATCTGCAAGCCCATTTAAAGAAAAAATTTGATTTAATACCTGCATTGACTGATGTTGTCAAAGGATATTCAAATCATGAAAAAGGATTGTTAACCGAAGTTACAAGATTAAGATCACAATGGGGAGCGGCAAGCGATGTAAATGAAAAATTGAAAACTTCCAATATGCTTGAATCTGCCCTATCTAAGTTGCTGATTGTTCATGAAAGATATCCTCAAATAAAAGCAGATAGAAGCTTTAATAATATTCAGAAAAATATAGGATATGTTGAAAGAGAGCTTCTTCATGAAAGAAAGGTTTATAACAAAAGAGTCAGTTATTTTAATCAGAAAGTACAACAGTTTCCTTCAAATATCCTAGCTAAAATATTTGGATTTAAAGAGAAGCAATTTTTTTCAATAGAAAATGAATGATGGCTTAAATCTTAGCCTTTACGATGTTCTTCACACCGCAGGCAGCGCACTTCATGTACGTTAAATCGCCTTCTTTCTCGAGTTTTGTGTCGGGCTTGCCGCATTCAAGGCAGAGCACAAACTCATTTGCATACTGCCTAATCTTTTCATTAATTCTTGAAGCCGGAACCTTTGTGCCAAAAATCAAAGCGCCGCTTTTCTTTATCTCGCCTGGGGTTGCAAGCTCCTTCAAGACATATTTGAGCATATGGCTTACATCCCTTCTTAATGTTGAGGCTATCTGGAGAAAATTGGTTATTATTGTCCTGTTGCCTTGGATATGCCCGAGTACCTTTGGTATCTCAAACCTTTCCTTAAGAAAAACAGCTTCCGGAAGGTTATTCCTTACGCTTTCAAGCATTTCCTTGTACTCCATGTAAATAAAGAACCATGCCCAATTTATAAATTTAATTATCCACAACAATTCAAAAAATATATAAATAAACAGCGTAAGTAAAACAGCATGGTAGTCGAGGCATTGCTAAACCCGTTCAAGGCTGAAAAAAAGCCCTGGGAGATGTTCTTCCTTGGATTTTTATATACGTCAATCGGGGTATTCCTGTCCCTCTGGATATTCAGGAACGAGGCAAGCATGATCATGGTGTTCATGATAACAATAGCAGCTCTGCCTATATTCTACAATACAGCCAAATTAGAGGAAAGCAAGGACATGATAATGGACAGCGAGACTGCAATCCTAAGGGAGCACAACAAGGCAATCTCGTTTTTTGTGTACATGTTTATAGGAATCACACTGGCATGTGCTTTATGGTATATAGTTCTTCCCACATCAACCACAAACAGCCTTTTTGACAAGCAGACTGGGACTATACAGGCAATCAACAACCAGGTTACCGGAAACGTTGTATACAACCTGAACATATTCTGGAAGATATTCTTTAATAACTTCAAGGTGCTGGCATTCTCTATACTGTTCGCTTTCATTTACGGCGCAGGCGCTATATTCATCTTGGCATGGAATGCAACCGTAATAGGAGCTGCAATTGGAAATTTTATAAGGGCAAACATAAGCAATTACACAAGCTCTCTCGGGCTGCTGGAAGCTGGAAATTATTTTCATGTAGTTTCGCTTGGATTGTTAAAGTACTCCATACACGGACTACCAGAGATAGCGGCTTATTTTTATGGAGGCTTGGCAGGAGGCATACTTTCAGTTGCATTGATAAGAAAGCATTTCAAATCAGAAAAATTTCAGACGATAATGAAAGACTTTTCAGAGATGACATTGATAGCAGTCGGGTTTCTTATTGCAGCGGCGTTCCTTGAAGTCTATGTTACTCCTGTTCTATTCTAGCACTTTAAGCCTGCCAGGCTTTATTTCAAATATGTCTCCGTTTTCAAGCAGGCTGTTCAGTATTTTTTCCGCATCAGTACTGCTTGAGCCCTTGATTATGTCATCAAAAGAAGCGCCGTCGCCTTTGTCAAGTTTTTTTATCAGCGAGTAAATTTCTTCATTGGTATCCACAGCCACAGCTGGATTTTTATCCGAGGTTTTTTCATTATCCTCTGTTGCATAGCTGTTTTTTAATTCCAGCCTTCTTACATCAGCCCACGCGGCATTGACAATTTTCCTGAAAATCTCAGGCACGATGTACTTTTCATTATTAAACTCCCTTATTTTTCCAATGACCAAAACAGCATCGCCGACATCTGCATTTGAAAAATAAGCGCTGTTTTCAAAGCTTCTCAATTGGATCCTTCCGGTTCCGTCGTCAATAAAAGCACTCGAGTAATTGGAGCCTTCAGACTTGTAAATCATTGTAGCAATGACATTAACCCTTGAGACATTTGTTTTGCCTACTTTGATATTTCCTGAGAACTCCTCCCTTGCCAAATTCCCACTAAGTATATCGGAAATCCTGAGCTTGTATGCGACCTGCCTTTTCTGGAATGCTTTTTGTTCTAGCTCTGGCATTTTAATCAACAAAATCTAATTTATAATCCTATTTTTCCTAACTCAAATTTCTTTATCACATATATGGTAGATACTACCTACTTTGCAAATTATACCACCCTCTTCTAATCTCCTCAACTCTTTTACTATATCAACAACTTTATGTCCAAGCCCTACAAATTCATTAAATATATCTTCTTCCATAGCATTATTATCTCTAATTTTTAGGGAGTTTATAATTATAGTCCTTATGGGATTATTCATTATTTTCGTGATTTTCTCCACATCAATATCTTTTTTTGGAATATTTTTATAATCTGGGGTTTCTTTAATTTCATCAAAATTTAATTGCAAGCTTTCAAGATACTCCAATCCTAGATTTGCAGCCATAAATCCACTTCGATGAAGAATAGATTTTACTCTGTAAAGATTTTCTGCAATAGAACGAACTATATTATTAAAATAAGCATCGCTACCTTGTCTAATTCTCCAACCTATCTCTTCTGCATAATCTTTTGCAAGATTTTGAATTTTATGGTCTTCACCAACTGAGGAAGATGGTGCTGGTAATTGTTTAAATATACGGGATACATAATCGTTGTATAGTAGACCTTCATTATCTTCTATCATACTTTGTGAACGACGAGTGTCTATGATTTTATGTTCTGGAACATAATCTTGTTTGTAGTAAAATTCAGTTGCAATAAACTTCTCAATTAAGTCTTTTTTTGTTGAATAATTAAAAAACTTTGTCTGATGATTGATTCCTATTTCATTGTTAGTCAAACTTCTTAAATTAATATTCTCGTCTTCTTTTTGGGTTGGTGTGCAAGCTGCGTTAAAGTAGTAACCTTGCATAGGAAATTTTATGTGAACATCTATTTTTTCTCCTAAGTTAGGCACTTCATAGGTTACTACATCAGACCTGTAATAAGGATAATGACAATTGCTTACTTCTGGCGGTATTAAGCCGGTTAATATCTTGTTATATCTATCAAGATTTATCAAAATTCTACCAGTCGCAGAATTTTTAATCAAACTTTTAGTTTCTATTCCAGAACGTGACTTTAGTTTCGGTGATAAAAAAAGAGAATTAAATATAGACAATTTAACATTAGAAGGCATTTCTATATGTAATTCATCAAATAGTATCTCTTCTCTTATTTTTTGGGCTTCTCTAGACTCTTTTGCTGATGTGGTTCTTAATTTAATTGGATTAACTATCTCAAAATCATCTACAATAACTACTTGATATTCTGCTACATAATCTTCAATTCCCTTGCGGACGACAATTATTTTTTTGAATTTTCTAAATTGGATGCAAGTATTATAAGTGTTGTGAATATCCCATCTCGTTGCTAAATTAGTTGGTATTAAACAATTAATCACTAAATCTGTTTTTCTTAATGGAAGATCAAAGAGTAAAAACAAAGAGTATCCTAAATTATTAGACTCTATAATTTCTTTTGTATGTGCTCGAGTATGTGGATTTAAGAACCCAACTACCTCCAAATCGTATAAGCTATTGTACGACTCCTTTTTGGATCCTACTATATCAACAAGTCTTTTAAAATTATTTTTTTGAACACTTTCGAAACTAGCCAAAGGTCTTTTTAAATATTCAGAAAATTCTTTTAATTCCATGGTATTAAAATATTAAATTTATATCTTGCTGACGAAGCCCCTACGTGGTTCAAATATATCACCAGCCCTCTTCAGCCTTTCCATGGCTTCCTCAACTTTATCCTCATCAAGCCCGCGGTTTTTGGCTTCAGCAACAACATCTTCTATCGGAATTGTTTTGCCGAGCTTGGTTTCAAGTTCTGTGATTATATCCTTGAGAATCATTATATGGCTTCTTGCCGTTGACGTTATTCCAGTTGCTATCCTGTCTATGTCTATCTTGCCTGTTTCCCTGTCAAAGCCAACCTGCATCAGGCAATAGTCCAGCAATTCTATTGCTTTTTTTGAATCCTTTCTTGTGACCCTTTCATCAAGCCTTGACCTTGCAGAAGCCTCGCTCAGCCTTATCAAAGCCTCAAGCTGCCTTGCAGATATTGGTATTGACTTTACTCCTCCCTCACCACCTCCGCTTTTTCTCATCCTCAGATAAAAATCCTTTATCTCTTCCAAAGCGCCGTCAGTTAATTTTGGGGATATTCTCTGCCTTGCATAAGCAACAAATTTCCTTAATATATTTGTTGAGATTTCAGGCTCGTTCAGGTCAGGGCTCTGGTGCAGCGCAAGCATGTGCTTTGCCATCCTTTCATCTTTTGTTTCCTCTGGAATATCCTTAATCGGGAATATCAAGTCAAACCTGTTGATTAATGTCGGAGGCAGGTCTATCTGGTCAGCAATTATTCCGTAAGGGTCAAACCTTCCGAATTTTGGGTTTGCTGCTGCAAGCACAGTTGTCCTTGCTATCAGAGTTGCCTGAATGTTTGCTTTGCTTATGCTTACTGTCTGGTTTTCAAGCGCTTCATGCATTGCTGCCCTGTCTTCTGAATTCATCTTGTCAAGCTCGTCAACGCATACAAGCCCGTCGTTGCTTAAGACCATTGCCCCTGCTTCCAAT
>JACPMT010000048.1 GCA_016185815.1 Candidatus Woesearchaeota archaeon | reverse complement strand
TTATATTTTTTACTGAAGGAATTAGGATTTATATTGCCAAAGCTGCCAAACAATTTGATAGTTTCATGGCTTAAAGGATATGCTGATGGAGATGGCTACCCTAAATTAAATGATAATGGAAAAATAGATGAAATAGGAATTGCTACAGCAAAATATAAAGAAGCAAAATTAGTACAAACATTACTCTTGCGTTTAGGAATTATATCAAAAATTGCAATGATAAACCCTTCTGAATCTATAGGATTCATAGGTGATAGGGCAGTAAGAACAAAAAAAGTCAAATATGATATAGTAATCAGAGGCGCCGATAATCTACAAAAGTTCTCTAGCATAATATCGTTTAGGCAAGTCGAAAGAGCAAATAAATTATCAAAAGCTCTTAAAGAAGAAATTGATGACAGAATACGTGGGGACTTGATACCTATTGGAAAGGAGCTTAAAAATCTAAGAATGGAAAATAAATTATTTCAATATGAACTTGGCTTTTCAGACATGACGATTAGACAAATAGAGAAAGGAAGACAGAATTTAACAAGGTTACACTTACAAGAAATATTAGAAACTAAGCAATTATCTGGCTTATCCTATGGAAAATTAAGATTACTTGCATTTTCTGATATTTTATGGGATAAGATTATGTCTATAGAAGAGCACCCATTTGAAGATTTTGTTTACGATTTGACAACAGAAAATGGGAACTTTTTGGCAGATAATATCATAATGCATAATTGTGCTATAGCCTTTGGCGGCGAAATCCCGAAAGAGGAAAAAGCCAATATCTTAAGGTTTGCAAACAGGGTGCCATTGCTGTACCAGGAAGGCGCCTGCTCAATGACCAAATCGATAATGGAAACAAGCTGGAAGCCTTATGGCTTGCAGCAAACCGGCGACTCAGTTCCTTACGGCCCTGTTGTTATTGTTGTCCACATGGCGTCTGTGTGGGTTCCTTTCACAAGCGAAAGCAAGGAGGCAATTGCCCATTATCCTGAAATAATAAAAGAAATCAAGCTGGCATTGCAGGAATGCGGCAGGCTTCTTGGCTCATATGTAAGAAAAAAATACAGGATTTCAGAGCAGATTGAGAGAGCCAACATGTTTGAAAAGTACATTCCAGAGATTGCCGACTCGTTATCAGTCCTGACAGGCGACAAAAAAGAAAAAATATTGAATGGGCTGCAGAAAATGCTTGTCAAGCCTGAAATAAAAAAAGAGATTGTTGAAGAGGACGCTGACGATAAATTATACAAGATGGAGTTTGCCAAATCGCCGAAATCGGGGATTTCGGGGAACTTAGAAAATTCATAGAATTTTCAAAGTGAAAGAAAAAAATGAATAAGCAGGAGAAAAAGCCGGTTAAGGAACTTGAAGAGTTCGGAAAGAAATTAGTTGTCGACATCGAGAAAGGCAGAAACCCGACTATTGAGTTTTCCCTGAGGACGCTGAGCAATGTCGTATATGACACAAAAACAAAAACACTTGGCTTGGGAGAAAAGCAGCAGCAGAGGACATTCTTCAATGTGGGCCATGCAAAGAAGTTTTTGCAGACCTTGGAAGTTGCCAAGGTAAGCAAGAATTTGCTGGATGTCGGCAAGCATGCAAGCTTAAGGGATATCTTTTACATGGCAAAGAGGACGATTCCGCAGTCCAGCATTAATATTGTTGACGACCAGGTTGAAAGCGACAAGGCAATAGAAGATTTAGAGCTGATAACAGACTGCTCGAGGGAGCAGCTTAACATCAATGCAAACAAGATGGGCTCTGTTGCAGGCAATGTCACAATTGAGGACTCAGGCGACACAATAAACTGGGCAAAGCTTGGAAGCGGCGGCTGGAGCATCCCATCAAATGTCGAGAACATAGAATTCAAAAGCGTCAAGGCAAAATACATAATCTACATGGAAAAGCAGGCTGTGTGGGAAAGGCTGCATGAAGACAAATTCTGGGAAAAGCAGAATTGCCTGATTGTTACATCGCAAGGCCAGACAACAAGGGGCATAAGAAGATTGCTGCAGAGATTGAATGACGAGCATAAGCTGCCTATCTATGTTCTTGCGGATTTTGACGGCTGGGGTTTTTATATTTATTCTGTGCTGAAATTCGGCTCGATAAGCCTGGCACACATGTCAGAGGAGCTTGCAATTCCATCGGCAAAATTCTTGGGGATAACCGCAGACGACGTCATTAATTATGACCTGAAAAAGCATTTTATTAAATTAAAGGAAGTGGATTACTCCAGATTGAAGCAAATTGCCGATTACGACTGGTTCAAGAAAAACAAGGAATGGCAGAGGCAGTTCAAGATGATGAAAGAATTCGGGGCAAAGCTCGAAATACAGGCATTAAGCTCAAAAGGCATAACATTTATATCCGACAAGTACCTGCCTGAGAAGATTAAGAAACAGGAGTTTTTGGATTAGGTTTTTTAAAAATAATTTATTCATTGGAAAGTGCCCTATTGTAAAGGGCAAGAAGCATAAAACACATTACAAAATGATACATTAAAACAACATTAACAAAAAACAAAATAAAAAATATACAAAAATGCCAGAACAAAAACCTGAAAAGAAAAATGACACTCCAGCTTGCTGTGTAGGATGCGTCCGCTGGGAGAAATTTGGCAGGAACTGCTACTATTACTGGGAAGGCAAAAAGCACTGCACAATGTGGACAGGCTCCTGGGACGAGGCTATGGTGCAGTAATATTGGCAAATTTTATAAACAATTGACATTGCTATTATTCTAATGGGCCAGTAGCTCAGCTTGGAGAAGCCTCAAGTGATTGCTTGAGCTTCGCGCAAATAGAGCGATAGCCTTCTAAGCTATAGGCCGGGGGTTCGAACTGCCGAGCTTCAAAAGCGAGGCTCGCACGTAACTCCTCCCTGGCCCGCTTTTCTAATCGCAAAGTTTTTAAACATCTACTCTAAGGAACTACAAATCAAACAAAAGGAGGTGCAATATGGATTCAACATGTCATGACGGCTATTGTGGAAAATGCCATGGAGCCAAGTGGATAGTGTTTGGGCTTATTCTG
>JACPMT010000047.1 GCA_016185815.1 Candidatus Woesearchaeota archaeon | reverse complement strand
TAACCAAAAAAATTAAAAAAAAGAAAAATAAATTCTAAGAAAACTTTGAACTAACGATTGTTAAAATCTTAGTACCTTCTCTTCTTGCTGTAACAGTCCCTGCAGTAGACTGGGCGTCCTTCCTTTGGCTCGAATGGCACTTCTGCATCCGCTCCGCAGTCAGAACACTTTATCTTATGCATGGATCTGTTCTCAAAACTTCCATAACGCATGTTCTTCCCTCGTATTAATTAGTTACACGAAATTTACTAGAAATAGCAATTCCGATGTACCATAGGTAAGTATGCAGAGGTTATATATAAAGGTATGTATTTGTTTCCCCTATTTCGGCTTATCAGGAATAGCAACCAAAGTCCTGCTCCTTATGTCAATCAGGTAATCCAAAGCATCAACTAATCCATCATGCATGCTGTCGCAGTAGCCGTGGTTGCAGCTTGTGTCATTAACCAAGACAAATCTCTTTGGCTGCTGCGCCAGTGAGTACGTGCTAATGGCAGAATTTATTGGGATAATGTTGTCATGAAGGTTGTGCATCATCACCAACTTCCTTGGGGTTATTTGGGAAATGTAATGGTCGGAATCGATTGACTGCAAAAATGTGTTCACTCTTGTGTCATTTGTCTCTTCAAAGCCAAGCCCTGAAGAGCTTATAGCCAGCACGCCTTTGATATTCCTGTCTATGGCAGCTGCTATAACGGCTATCCTGCCGCCTAAGCTTTCTCCTGCAATCATTATCCTGTCAGGGTCAACAAAAGGGGCGCTGTACAGCAAGTCATAAGCCCTTAATGCATCAAAAACCATGAGATGCTGCACAGGCTCCTTGGCATTCAGAAAATCCACGTAATCCTTCTCGATTGAGTTAAGGTTGCCGCCAGTTTCACCTACCCCTCTTTGGTCTATTGTGAGCACCGCAGCTCCGAGCTCTGCAATCTTTTTTGCAAGCCCAAGCTCGCTTTCTTTTGAAACTCCGGCGCCTGGAAGCAAAACAACGCCTGGCATCAGCTCTGACGCTGATTTTGGCAGAACCAATAAGCCGTATATGTTGCCATTTTTGCTTTGGTAGATTATTTTGCTGATTGTAAGATTTTCAGTTTCACCATAATTCTGCCTGTTAAACAGCACAGTTTCCCTGTCCAACGGGTAGGAAAGGTAGCCGCTTTTGTCAACCTGCCAGAAATTGCTATACTCTTTTATTGCGCCTTTTTCTGCAGCTGGGCTTTCTTTGGGAGTTTTATAATAGAAAAATACACTAACTAAAACAGCTGCAGCAATTACTCCAAAATACAAGTGATTTTTCTTTATCTTCATGTTTGCTTCAGTATTTTTTCAAAATTTTCCTTGTTTTGGCTGTTTTTATAAACCTTTGCCAACTGGATTATTTTCTGCCTGCTTATCTGCATTTTTTTGTCTTTTAGAATTTGATTTAACTGGCTGTTTATCAGGAACTGGCAGAATTGGGTTACATTTTTGGGATTTTGCGAAAAATGCGTTCTTTCAAAGTCTATCAAAAAAGGCTTATTCTTGCTGATTATGATATGCTTTAAAGGGTGGTGCATCTCCTCCTTGTCGATTTTCAGTTTGTCCAGAATGAATAGCTCGTTAAATATTTTTTTTATTATTTTTTTGATGCTGTGTTTATTTGATTTTTTTACGTAATCTATGATAAAATCACCATCAATATATTCATAAACAAGGTAATCTTTGTCAAAAAATATTAATTTTGAGCCGATTTTGCACTTGTTTAATTTTTTAAGCCATTTTGCTTCATTCTCTATCCTTCCGAATGCAGTGCTTTTGGGATTTTTTGTTTTGATGGCTATTTTTTTATGTTGATGCAATCCTGTATACAATAATCCACGATGCCCTTTTGTTAAGTATTCTATATTTGTTATCTTTTGACTCTCCAGTTTTTTCAGTAATTCATTTTTTCTCAATAAATAAACATGGATATCCTCAAAAAAAATGTGCTGCTTTTCCAGCTCTTCAAAATCAAGCAGATTGTTTTTAATGAATTCCTCCACTTTTTCCTTTTTAGTCAACGAAGAGAAAACCATCAGAATGATTCCATCGGATTTTAAAAAAATGTTAGCATTATCAAGGAATTTTTCAATGACTTCATAGCCTTTTTTCCCAGCTTCAATTGTCAGGTCTTTAAGTTTTAGTTCCTGCGGCAGGTACGGCGGGTTGAATATGACGGTATCAAATTTTCCCCTTATATTTTTGAACAAGTCGGATTGCAAAAATTTAATTTTTTTGTTTTTTATGCATTTTTTGCAGTAATCAATAACTCCTTTCTGGACATCCGTTGCTAGGACAGAAATTACATTCTTATTTTGCGCTGCGGCAATCGCCTGTATCCCGGAGCCGGTTCCAACATCAAGCACTCTGCCTTTGGAGTATTGCCTGACATATTTTTCTAGCATTGTGCTATCTTCCCTTGGCTCATAAATTGATTTGCAGGAAACCATATGGACTCGGGGGGATTTGAACCCCCAGCCTTCACCCTTTTCTTAAATATGCGAAGGTGACGTCATAGCCGTTAGACCACGAGCCCGGAGAACAAGGTTTTTGTTTTGTTTTTAATTCTTGCGAAAAAATTTTATTTTTTCGAAAGCCCGAAAATCTTTGATTTTCGATGCTATTGATTATTCAGATTATTTAATCCCATTATTAACTTTTTCGGCTCTTTTTCATAAACAATCCTGTCCTCTTCACCGACTTTTTTGCAAATCTCGGCTATTTTCTGCACAATGTTTGTTATGCCGCCGCTTCCTTCAAGAACCCCGATAATTTTCTTTTTATGGAAAGCGATTGTAAACTCATTCAAAGTGCCAATCTGCCCGGAGATTACGATTATGGCATCGGAATCAGCAACAAGCGGAATATTTCTTCCGGGTATCCCCAAACCTGTATAGTTGATTTCTGTATAACCCTGATTTGGAAAATTATAAAAATTTGCATGCTCTTCCTTATTTTTTGCAGGAGAAATTGCCATTGCTTTTCCATTGTTTTCAAAAGCGCCTTTTGCAGCTTCATAAGGATAGCCCCAGCATCCGCCAAATCTAAGAATGTGCTTATTAATAGCAATCTCTTTTCCAATTTCATAGGCTTTTTTTAAAGTTTCCTTGCCAAAAGGAGGCAAGGACTGTCCGCAGACTGCGATTTTCATTTTAAAAAGAAAGATTCATTTATTTATAATTTTTATCAAAAACAATATAGCGACCCTTTTGATGTATGCTTAAATGGGTGCCCCGCCACTACTTTCTTTTGTACAATCCAACTAACTGTGTTTGTGCAATTATATGCCCCTGCATTGCACTTTCAATATCTTTCTTAGCAGAGCCTTCCTGCAGGTTTAATATTGTATCCAATGCATAGAGCTTAAAGAAATACCTGTGCGTTCCAGAAGGCGGGCATGGCCCCCCATAACCAGTCCTGCCCCAGCTGTTTTTTCCGGCTGTGCCTTTTGGCTCAGTTCCTTTTGGGATTTCTTTTGTTGTTGGAGGTATGTTAAAAACTACCCAATGGTCCCATGTGCCGACAGGTGCATCAGGGTCGTCGCTTATCAAAGCTAAACTTTTTGCATTTGAAGGAACGTCACTTATGCTTAATGGCGGGCTTAAGTCATTCCCGTCGCAAGTATATTCTGATGGTATAGCTCCATTATTTGCAAATGCAGCGCTTGTCAGTTTCATTTCAATCAACCAATTTGTTTGTTGAATTTGTTGTTGAGCACAACTAATGCTTAACGTTATTAAAATTACAAATGCAAAATGTTTTATTTTCATATAATGTGTGTTTAATAAATTTTAGAGTTTATAAGGGTTTTGGGCATATTATTCCGCTCCAATCAACCCCAAAATCTCATCCGCGGGTTTTCCGGCTTAGGGAGCTTTGACCCAGTATAGTAAAACTGCAATACCTAAGAGCACAATTGCCACAGTAATATAATACAAAATATTTGCCGTGCTGGGTTTTTGGGTAGGCACTTGGTTTGTTTTATCCTCCCCTTTTCGTAACTCTCTTTGAAATATAATCTTGGAAATTATGGCAAGCACAATCCATATCGGTATGACCAAAAACACATAGAGTGCAGTGAACGCGCTAAAAATATAAGCTATTGTAAAATATGCACCAGGCAAATAAATCCACTGAGATTTAAAATGTATCTGTAAGAATGAGTCGAAGGTTAGTTTGTACGAGTCCATCCTGCGGTACTTCCAATACACCATTGTGGTATAAATAATCAGTGACAGTAAAGTATAGACTATGATGCCGAGAAGAGTTGGTTCTGCAACATCAGCTCTCTGTTTGAATAAACCAATTGAAGCGACTATCCAAACGGCAACTAATCCCACCAATGGATGGCTAAACGCAAACAATAAAAACTGCCACCAATATTTTTTAAGTTCTTGCTTAAAATCTGTGTCCATATTTTTAAAACCTTCATTCATATATTTAAATTTATTTAACTTCTAATTTATAAACCTTTCTCGACTTTTGTTAGATTATAGCATATTATTCCGCTCCAATCATCCCCAAAATCTCGTCTGCAACGCCTTCTGCATCTTTCTGCTTTCCGTCTTTGGCGTACTGATTCATTTTTTCTATAAGCGAATTAATCTCCGCCTGTCTTCCGGGATTCTGTGCAAGCCATTTCCCAAGGTTACCTTGGATTTTTTGTATTTTGGCGTCAAAAGCACCGGATGCAGTTGGCGTTGCATTGCCTCCTGCATTAGTTTCTGTACTTCCTCCAATCAAGAGCTTCTCTCCGTTCAAAAACTTTTTGTAAGCCGCAATGGAGTCGCTGCTCCTTGCCACTTTTCCCGCGTTGGCGCCGAACATGTCTCCCGCATTCTCGGGAATTTCCCAGCCGAAAATATTCACAAGCGAGGCGCCATAGTTGAAAAGTGACGCAAGGTATGTTTCCGGGGACATTTCACCAGAGAGATCGCTGCCTTCCGAAAGCGCCCAATGGGGATTCCCTTGTTTTTTCAATTCGTCATGGATGGTAACGAGAAGCGAATCTATTCCTTCAGAGGTCTTGCCAAACACGGGATAAACGCTGAATCCCGGACGCGAGTAATCGTTAAACGCCGTCCATGGCACTGCGTGCCCCTGGATCGCCGAAAAGGAGGGATCAGTAATGTCTCCGGTGAGCGCTGATATCTGGCGCGGAGAAAGATAGCGCTCATCGGCAATGGGAGCTAAGTGAGTATAGATTTTCCCCTTGGTGATGCCGGCTTCGTTCAGCGACTGGGCCCAAAATGAAGCCCAGTCCTGCACAACTT
>JACPMT010000062.1 GCA_016185815.1 Candidatus Woesearchaeota archaeon | reverse complement strand
CTTGCCGCCAAGCTTGAACAAGTCAGCTTTTTGCCCGACTTCTGTCCCTAAGCCTTGGTCATATTGAGTGTAAGTCATCGGAGCGCCTGAACGCCTTCTTTTTTCTCCTTCTTCAGACTCAAATTCCCTCCATTCCTGTGTAAAATCAATCATCTTTTCTTCAATTACTAATCCACAATCTCTGCAGATAATCTCACCCCTATCTCTATTCCAAGAAAGATTTATACCGCCGCATTCAGGGCATTTCTTTACTAGCTCTGGCATTTTGGTTCACCTGTTGTGTAAGATAGTTTTCTAAAACAACAATGCTTATTAACCCCTTTTAACCCCCAATTGAAAAACCATAAGTCGATGACTTTGGTAAGATTTATAAAGAAGTAGCAAGAGGTTATATATAAAGGTTTTGGTTTTAAATGGCAAAATGCCTATTGAAATTTAAATAAAACATAGAGGAGACCCATGCGCTATCCTAGCAAAAATGGGTGCCCCTCAATAACTGCAAAATGGCTAAAAGCAAGCAAAAAGGAATTGAAGAACCTATCCCAAAGGACTTGTTTGACATTCTGGCTTGCCCGCTGTGTAAAGCAGATTTGGAATACGCAAAAGGCAAGAAAGGGCTTGTTTGCTCTGGCTGTGGCGAAAAATATCCAATAAAAGAGGGCATTCCTGTGCTGCTGCCGCCTAAAACTAAGTGAATATGCTTTTTCTACCACTGGACATCCTCGCGTGATATTTATAAAGGATAAATTCTAACTAATTTGATAAAAAGAAGAATGGCCGAGTCTGGCCAATGCTAGACTCAAAACCAGTTGACACATACCCGTAAAAATATAATGACCTCCAAGTTTATAAATTTTACTATCAGCACAGCCAGGGTGGCAGAATCTGGTCAATGCGACTAGTTTAGAGCTAGTTGACACATACCCACGTGTCACGCGGGTTCAAATGTCAATACGGAAGTTGCTGAAACTCCCGTCCCTGGCGCTGAAACCATAAAAAACATCAATAAATTTATATTAAACCGAAAATCTTTTTCTGATGCCGACGTCGCATAACCCGGCATTGCGCTAGCCTTGAGCTATAATGATAGAAAGCTGGTTCCCGCAAGGGTATCCCGGAAGCCTTTTACGAAAAGCCTTGGGAAAAGTGAGGGTTTCGCTTCGCTCAAGCCCTCGGAGGAAAAGGTTGGGAAATTCAAATTGCGGCGAGCGAGCATGCTTGTCGCATGCAAGTCCGGGCGTCGGCGTTTATTCATCTTACAAAAAACACCCTAGAACTTTTCGCCACATCCTTAGCATACTCAAACTCGTGCCTGCTTTCAGAATAAATTGTGAATAATTTCTCTCCTCTTTTTACTTTGCTGCCGATATGCTTGTAAAGATAGATTCCGGCTCCCTTATCATGGGGAGCGCCTGCAATCCTTGCAATTCTTGAAACTGATACGTTGTCTATGTCCGCCACTCTGCCGCTTTTTGGAGACAAAACATCAAAGGAATGCTTTCCTATCCTTATGTCCTCGGCTACAGTTTCTTTTCCGCCTTGGGCTTTTATTATTTCAATCATTTTGCTGTACGCTTTCCCGGAATTGAGGATTTCCAACGCCTTTTTGCGGCCGTCTTTCAGCCCAATCATGCCGAATATATTGGCGCACATCGTAATGCATTTTTTTTCCAAGTCAATCGGCCTTCTTGGGTCTCTCTTAAGCAGCCATAGCACATCCCTTGCTTCCAAAGCAGGCCCTATGCCGTTGCCGATTGGCTGCCTGCCGTCTGTTATCAGCACTTTAACGTGCTTTTTCAGCTTTCTTCCTATTTTCTCGAACTGTTTTTTCAGCCTTAATGCCTCGACAATATTTTTTACCTTGGAGTCTTTATTCACAGGGACATCAATCAGGATGTGGGTGCTCGACACAGAATACTTTTTTGCCATGATTGATGCAAGAAGCTGGCTTTCAGCGTCTATCTCCAAGGGCCTTTCGACAGAGATTATCTTGTCATCAGCAGGGGCTAAATTTAAAGAGCCGCCCCACACAATGCAGCCATGCGTTTTAAGCACAATGCCCTTCATTTTGTTTATCGGAAACGCCACATTCGCAAGAACTTCCATTGTGTCGGCAGTGCCTGCAGGGCTTGTTATCGAGCGAGAGCTTGTTTTCGGTATGTAATAGCCGGCAGCGGCAATTATGGGCACAACAACAAGGGATGTCCTGTTGCCTGGAATTCCGCCAATGGAATGCTTGTCAACAACGGGGTATTTGTTCAGCTTAAGGACATCCCCATGCTCAACCATAGCCTTGGTCAGCAGGATTGTTTCTTCAGTGCTCATCACATTTGTGTAGCAAGCTGCAACAAAATACGTCAGTTCGACTGCGCTTAATTTATTGTGAACGATGTCCCAGACTATTTGGCTGATTTCGTGTTTAGATAGTTTTTGCCCGTCCAATTTTTTCTTGATGTAATCAATCGACAAAGGCTTTCTGGCAATGGCGATGCCAACAATGTCGTTATTTTTTAAATCCAAAGAGCCAATCACCTCTTCAAAAACCCCAATGCGGCCTTTTGGGACAATTTTTTTGCTTTGCGCTATGTCAACAACAACAGTTTCAATTTTGTGCCCTTTTTTTATCTTTATCCTGTCCATCACATGCAGGTCAAGCATTGCCGCATCTTCATGGTTCATGACCGCAACCAAAGGGCCGCCGCTTGCAATGTCAATGTCCTTGACTTTGAGTTTCATTTTGAGTCAGAAATATTTTTCAAGCTCGGCTTTTTCCTCTTCATATATCTTCACAAAAGTCATAAGCAAGGCAAGCATAACCGGTCCCAGGATTATTCCTATGAATCCGAATAGGTTTAAGCCGCCTAGAACACCGAGAAGAACCAAAATCGGATGCACATTTGCCTTTGCTCCAATCAGTTTTGGCTTTAAGACATTGTCAATGCTGCTTATTATAAAAATACCGTAAGCAATAAGAATAATGCCGCGGATTGTAGACGAGCTGTCATTTTGAAGGTAGCCGATGAATATGAGGTTTAATGCAGCAGGCAGCCATACTATAGCAGTGCCAAAATAGGGTATTAAAGCAAACAGCATCATCACAAAGCCCCATAAAATCGGAGCCGGGACCCCCAGTATTGCAAATCCTATACCGCCTAAAATCCCCTGCATAAGCGCTATTGAAATATTTCCATAGAATACTGCTGATGTAACCTCATGGAACTTGTCCAGCACGTGCTGCTTATGGGTCTCCTTCAAAGGGAGTATGCTTTTTATTCTCCTTCCTATTGCTTCGCCGTCTTTAAGCAGGTAATAAACCACAAAAATCATGACAAAGAAGTTCAATAAAATTGAAGGTATTGTAGCGACAAATTTTGAGGCGTTGCCTATTATAAATCCGGTGATTCTTTCGATTGTTGCCTGAAGATAGTAATCCAGGTTCTCTTCCGGCAGAAACCCGACGAATGACTTTGCAGACCTGCACGACAGCCAGTTCTCGTCCTTGCATACTATTTTAAGGAAATTTGTGCCCAGGTTATGCTGGCTTAATGTGATGTATGTGTCATAAGCTTCTTTGGAGACTACGCCCAGAATCAAGAGGAATGGCACTGTAAAAAGCAGGACTATTAATACTGCAACAATGAATGCAGCAATATGTTTTTTCCTGATGCGCTTTAGTGTTTTTTCATACAGCGGGTATGACAGATAAGCGATGATTGCCCCTGTAAGAAGCGCAGGCAAGAACGGCTTTGTTATGAAAAATGCAAGCAGCAAAATTGCCAAAAACAGCGCGGAAAAGAATAGTTTGGGGTAAAATTTTGATTTAATGCTCTCACCTGCTTTTATTGATGGGCCTGACCAGATTCGAACTGGTGACCTTCGCCGCTTCAATCGCGCTATCCGCAGTTATTGTCGAGGCGATGTCATAACCGCTAGACCACAGGCCCTTAAAAATATTTAATTGTTGTCTGTATTTATATTTTTCTAACTCGCTGCTGTAGCTGAACATTTTCAGGCTTTGAACATGGATTAGTAATGCCGTCATCCAAAAATCGACGCCCCGACAGGACTGAAATAAAACAAGAAGAAGGCTGTTGCAAACCCGAAAATAGCCAGTATCACTTCCTGCACTATCTGGTGGAATCTTGTAAAGTCCCTTGTAGCCTCTACCATGTCTGTCTCTGTTATCAAGCCTACTAACCTGCCGTTTTCCACAACAGGGAATCTTTTGATTTTTTTCTCTTTCAATGACCTGCTTATCCCGGAAAAGGTTGCCTGCGGAGATACAACCATAAACTCTCTGCCCATCACATCTCTTACATTCTTTCTTTTGGAGACAACCCCTTTAATGATGTCCCTCTCGCTTACCACTGCAACAGGCTTGTTTCTTTCAACAACCACAAGGCTGCTTACTGACTTGGATGCCATAAGCTGCGCAGCCTCCCTTACAGTTGAGTTTTTGGATATGGTAATCACGTCCCTGGTCATTATGCTTCTTATCCTTATCATTTTCAAATTCCAAACGGCAGGTATTGCGGCATGTATTTGCCGAGCACGAAAATAAACAGCTCAAACAAAACAAAAAGTATCAGCACAATGTTCTGTATATTCCTGTGAAACCTTAAGTTGTCGCTTATCGCATTCACGACATCTTTTTTTGTGGCAAGCCCGACCAATGCTCCGTTCTCAACAACAGGGTATCTCCTGAATTTTTTTGTGTCGATTATCTTCAGCGCTTCGTCAAGCTTCATATCCGGCGCCATAAGCGTAACCGGAGAAGTCATTATTCTGCTTACGCTTTCTTTCAGGCTTCTGCCTTTGGAGAATGCATTCCTAACCAAATCAAGCTCTGTCACAATGCCTATCGGATTTTTATCTTCAACTATTACAACACAGCCAACTTGAGCTTGGGCCAGCAGCTTGGCTGCATCCCCTATCTTAGCCTCTTTTTTCAAGGTTGGCACGCCAGTCAACATTATTTTGCTAACTCTTGCCATCAATGATTTTATTATGGCTGTTATATAAAAAGTTTTCGCATGGGTCTTGCATTTGGAAAAATTTTTAAATATGCCCAGCCCACCATAGTTTATGAAGGGGGGGCTGCTAGCATTGTGCATTGTTTCTTTTTTGGTTTTAATCGTAGCCTGCGTTCCGGCACAGGAAGCGCCAACAGCAGCAGCTGCGCCAAAGACAGAATCAAGTTCAGTGGCTAAAACTCAGACCGCAACAACAGAGCAAAAACCATCTGGAGAGATTGCAGCAGATGTCAAGGATCTGCTAAGCAAGCACAAGACAAAAATAACAAGCGTTTATTATAAGTATAGGGGGCCTGAAACCGACATTAACTTTTATGAATTTTATGTCAAAGGGGAAAAGATAAAGTACAAGCCGTCGCTTGAAATAAAAAGCCTTGACATGCCAGGCTCCTATGACGCTATTTTTATTGACAAGCTTGCCAAAACCGCCCAATCCTACTGCACAGCTGCTTATTGCGCTTACAAAGGAAAGAAGGCCGACCTTGTTTACGATGATGCTTACATAGACACTGTCTTTGACTGGCTTGCAGTTACCAGCGCCAAGAAGGTTGGAGAAGAAGTTATTGAGTCAAGAACTACATGGAAAATTGAAACAAACAAAGGTACATTGTGGGTTGATACTTTCTATGGAGTGCCATTAAAGGCGGAATCCAAAGGCAATGTATACAGATTCGAGCAATTGGCTGTTAACAGCGTCACAGATGCGGATGTAACGCCTTAGGACTGTTTTTAGTTTAAAGTAATACAATTATTCAAGTACTGGGTTGAACTCCTTCTCAACAACAACCAAAGGCTTGTTGCCAATGTCAGCAGCATCGACCAGCACCAATTTGAAATTCTTGGCCAGATAAATTTCATCAAATGATATGCTCACAATTGCCTGCCTTGTTGTGTGCTCGCCTGGGTTTAGCTGCGCAATATCAAGCTCAATTTCTGCTTTTGGCTTGAGCCAGTCTTCCTTGAAGTCTTTCTCGTCATAAAGCAGAACAAGAAGCTTTGGCTTGAAAGGGGCATGCCCTTTGTTGAGGACAGTGGAAGTTATCTCAATTATCTTGCCCCAGTACTCTGTTTTAATTTCATGCCTGATGCCGTCAAGAGAAAGCGAAATATTGTTTTGGGTGCTTACGGTGCTTTCTGAGCTGAAATTGAATTCCTCAGCAGCTATGCTTTCTTCAGATGGCTCGTCATTTACCAGCTCGTTATAAAATTCCTCCCCGGTTTGAATCTGTATGTTTTGCTCTCCAGTCTGGTTTTCCTCTAGGGTTTCTTCGGTGGTTTGATTTTCCTCTGCAATTTCCTGGACAGTCTGGTTTTCAGCCTGCTGCTCAATTGCCGGAGCATCTTCATAAATATTCGGCTCGTCTACTGCAGTCCTTCCGGTAATACTGTCGTCAGAAGAGCACCCCAGCACAAGTACAGAGATTACGAAAAAAATCACCAATAGTTTTTTATGCATCCCAAACCAATCTTTGCTTATTTTATAGGAGTATTTAATTTTTTTGATTGTGCAAGTTAAATGATTGTAAATTTATAACAATAAAAGACAATTTAAAATCACGAGAGCGACTTCTGGATTGACAGCTTGATAGAAGTAAACCGCTTTGATTGATTGCCTTTATGCAGTTATTGCGGGTAGATGCTTGCGAGAATGCTCGCAAGCTCGCATTCAACTCACCCACTAAATTAATACTTTGCATGGGTCGCCAGTGTTTTGAATAGGAAGGTAATTATGTAAAATATAAGCCTCTGAGGGGACTTGCAATGCGAAGCGTTGCTCGCTTTCGGCCATTTGCACCCCCGACCTTTGCCTGTTTATAACTATACCAAGGCAACGCAATGGCTGCTATGCTACAGAGGCGTAATAATGCGGGGGAAGGGACTTGCATGCATGAGCATGCTCGCTCGCTGCAATTTGAACCCTCGGATCCACTAAGGAACAGGATATCTTTTCTCGCTTACAGCGCGAGTGCTCCTTAAGTCCTGCGCGTTTGGCCAGACTTCGCTCTAAGGATTCCAAAACAGATGTTTCGGAATTACCCCCGCAAATTGTCTGGCAATGTTTTTGAGTTAGAAAACAATATTTAAATGTTGTTATTGAATCTGTTATTTTACAAATTGAATGTTAGAGGGCTGTTTGCCTTGACATTAGGGCACAACATTAATAAAAAATTATTTTAAAAAATTAACAATGCAATTTTCACTGATACTTGTACTTCTGCAGATTAAGGAATGAAGTTATTCTTTTGAACAATTCCCTGCCGTCAGAGTTGACCTCTCCCTCATACTTAAATGACCAGAACATATAGACAAACTTGTCAATCAAAGCCCTTATGAAATAGTAAATCGGCTTGGCTTGGTAGAAGCTGCCGTGTATATGGGACTGTATAAAGCCGTCTATGCTTATGAGAACATCGCCATTGTTGACTCTTATTTTTTTGCCTTCCCTTTGTATCACGATTTCCCTGACATTGTCAAGCAGCGCCCTTATCACAATCACGCCATGGTGCAGGTCGTCCAGTTTGTGGTGAGCTTCAATGACCCATTCTATTTTCTTGCCATTCTTTGTGACGTGCTCCATCTTTTTTTTGGGCTCTTTTTCAAAGCCTTTTTCCCTTATCCATTTGTCAATTTCCGCATAGAAATCCTCGACTGCAAAAGGACCATTATAAGTTGTCCTTAAATCATAAAGCACTTGTTTTTTTTCTACCATAAATCACCTAAGGACCCTGCTTTGATACAACCGAATAATGCCTGTACAGGTTGAAAAATTTCTCAATCTCCTCATGCAGGTGGTTCACATCATGAACGAGCCTCTGCTCAAACCTTTCAGTGTACGCCTTGTATATGAAATTGTCGTATATCGCCCTGAAAAAATGCAATAGGGGATGCTGCTCCCATTTGCTCTGCAGGTCATATTCCACAAACCCGTCAATCACTATTATCACCCTTCCGTTATCCACTTTTGCTTTCTTGTGATGCACTAAGGCATCAGTCTTCAGTATGTCGTAGCCAAGCACCCTGACCTTGATGATGTACCTTGCATAGTCGCTTATCCATTTCCACGGAGATATCTGCCATTCTATGAATTTTCCGTTGGCTGTGTTCTGCTCAAAGTCCTTGTCTTGTCTCTTGTCAAAGCCCATGTGGAATATGAAATTTTCGATCATCTTGAGCAATTCAGTAACGTTAAGCGGCCCGCTGTAGTCTATCTTGTCGTGATCCACAATTATCTTTACGTGTCCCATTTTGTTTTTAGTAAAAGTTAATTTAATGCAGTTTTTGATTTATGTCTACATTACAAAGCGCATTATTTTTCTTTGCCATTAATTTTCATTTAAAAAATATAAAAAATGATTTTTATTAAATATTTCAGCAAATGAGTTTCGTTTAATGTTGATTATGTGTTTTTTTGTTATTGCTTTTAATGCACGCCAGCCATGTGCCTGAACTCAGAGCCTTCAGACGCCATTTTCAGCCTTTCCTTTATCAGGGCATGAAGCCTCAGCACTATCTTGTACTGCAGCTCGTCCCACCAAACGCCTTCGAACTTCTTCTTTATTATATATTTGTTGTAAAAGCTCTTGAGGTGGGCTAAGAAGGCGTTTTTTTCCCATACCCCTTCATAGTCGGTTATGCAGTTGCCCAATATCTGTATCCATACCCTGCCCTTTGCCATTTTTTTCTTTGTGCCGTCTTTCATTACAACCTCTATGTCGCGCATGTCGAATGTTTCAATATTTACATTGACAACCCATTCGTAAAAATCCTCAACTTTTCGCGTTGCCCTGAACTGGTAAAGGATTTCTGCCCCAAAAGGGCCTGGTCTCCTGTGCCTTTGCTGTATTTCATGAAACTTGAACTTTTTCTGCCTGAAGAAATCCGCTATTGTCTCGTAAAGGTCCTGCATGTCAAAAATTCCCTTGTACTGGATGTATACCGGTGTTGCTCCAGCTTCTGGAAAATGGATTATATCATCGGGCTTCATGAATTTTTCCTGAATATAATAATATATAAAGGTTTCTATGCCCAAAATTTTATAGGAAAGATTTATATATAAGTAATTGAATAAAAACTCTGTAAAAAATGGCGCGCTTAACGATAAAAATGGGCAAATTCTTCATTCCTGCAACTATCCTCCTTGTATTGGCAAATATTGCATTTGCTGCATCCTTTGATGTGAAAGTCACTCCAATAAATGACAATATTGTTGTTGATGAGGTTGCGGAATTTGATATAGCTGTCCAAAACAATCTTGACGTCGATGAGGAGTACACAATAAAAAAGGCAGGCTACCCGTTTTGGGACATGTACACAAAGCCATTGCAGAATCCCATCACCTTAAAAGTGCCTGCCCAAAGTACACTCTCAATAAGGCTTTTTGTTGATCCGCTGTACATCACTTCTGTTGACACTTACACACTTGACGTGGGCGTTGTTTCCGGAAGCTCAGGCCAGGAGCAAAAAGCGCCCATTACAGTGGGAATAAAATCAACAGAGCCTTTGATTGGGGGCTACATACCTACTGTCCTGACCAGCACAAGCATTTCCCCTGAGAAAATTGACCCAAGGGGGGAATTTACAATAAAAATTGTTTTGAACAACCAGAATGTCCTGGACTACCCAAATCTTACAGTCAGGATTGAAAGCAACCTCTTTAAGGACGAGCTTTTTGTGCCCCTTGGCCCAAAAGAGGACAAGACAATTGAAGTTACAAAAAAACTGGACCCTATGACTATTCCTCAGGAAGACCGGCTGGTTATCGCCATATTCAAGGATGAAAGGCTTATAGTCAGCCCTATTGTAAAGGAATTTGGGGTTATTGAATATGTAACCCAGGAGGACATTCCAAAAGAGCAGTCTTTTTTGAAAATAAGAAAAGGGGTTAAAGTTGAATCAAATAACCCTGATTACAATGGCGTTGTGAAGGTTGAGACAACGCCGCTCAAAAACTTGTTCGTAACCACATTCCCAAGGGCTGAAATAACAAAGGAAGACGGCAAGCATTACCTTGTTTGGCAGGTTGTAGTTGGCTCAGACAGGACGATTTCAGTCTACACAACTGAAAACTACAGGCCTATTGTAGTCATTATTGTATTGGTGATTGCTGCAGTGGCTCTTTATTTCCTGTTCAGAAGCCCGATTGTGGTAAGGAAAGGCATAGGGAATGTTGGAATGAGCGAAGGCGGCATTTCAGAGGCAAAGATTGTTGTGAGGGTGAAGAACAGGAGCGCAAATCAGATAACAGATATCGAGGTTATGGATAACCTGCCCCATATCGCCCATGTTGAGAGGGAGCTTTCAATCGGCTCCATGCAGCCCCACGCCATACTGAAGCATCCAAAAAAAGGGCTTATGATAAAATGGAATATAGAAACTTTGGAAGCAGGCGATGAAAGGGTGCTGTCATACAGGATGAAGTCAAGGCTCCCGATTTTGGGCGAGCTCAGCCTGCCGGCTGCAAGCGCAAGAACTAAAGTTGGAGAGAAAGTTATTATAAGCAACTCCAACAGGGTAAGCGTTGGCGGATAGAAATTCTTTTATTTACCATTACATTCTTGCATTCTTTAGAAACGTTTAATAATTGGCAGGAAATCATATGGATCGGGCCTGTGCTGTAACGGATAGCAGACTCGGCTTCGGACCGGGCAGTGAGGGTTCGAATTATCCACTCCAAAAAAAGTTGGTTGGCGAAAGTCCCTCCAGGCTCATTCTCATTTAATTCATTTTAGAATTATGTATGTATATCAACCACTAGCCGTTTCTTATCAGGTACAGAAACATAAACTTCTTCACCACCTTTAAGATTCAAACTTCGAGCCACATCACGATTGATGTACATTCCCAGCCTATCATGGGATAGCTTTATAATTTTTTGTTTTATTTTGAGTGGAGTTTCTTTCGCTTTAATCTCATCTAAAGCTTTATTAATGGAACTTTCTTCAAAATCAAAATAACCACATTTGGCACATTGGTAACTGGTCACTGGGCTATCTGCATCTTGAATCCTAACCTTAACTTGCTTCATTTTTCCATTGCATTTTGGACATGTCAGAAATCTATCGGATTTCTGAGCACTCAAAAATCTTAAAGATTTTTTTTGTTCCATTTTGATCACCTTATTTTCTTAGCATTAATTCTTCTCTAATTTTAGAATTAAAATAATCATATATCACTACTTCCACACTATGCCCTCTAAGGTATTCAACTCCCCTCGTACCATTAAATGCTGGGGAGTCATCAATTATGCCTATCACAACTGTGTGTATCCCTTTTTCCACTGCTAATTCGGCACACGGTCTAAAAATTGCATTTTTATGCGTTTTAACGCATGGCTCCAGAGTAGTAATCAAATAACCGCGATTTGTAAATCCCTCGGCATTATCCAAAGCGACTCTTTCAGCATGGACAGTGATATTTGTACCGTCCAATAAAGTCTTACATCCCTCACCAACCAATATGCCTGACTCTGAGACAACTACAGCACCAACAAGTGGTCTTCCAATGCCAAATGGGAATTGTTTTGCAAGCTTAATTGCTCTAGCCATGTAGTATCTCAGATTGTCGTTGCTTAGCACCATACACCAGGGATACGCTTCCTTCTATATTAAGGTTTATTTTTCATTGGTTTTTGCTGGCAGTTTCATCTTGCCTTCACAACCTTTAAATAAGTCCTTTCTTATTACAATTTTATGGAGCACCCAATCGTAGAAAAAATCCTGAAGGAAGGCATCAACTCAGTAAACCTTTCAATGCTTGATGAAAGCGCAAGAAAGAAGATTTTAAGCGATGTTGCAGAGAAGCTTTACAAGCAGAACAAGTTTGTCGAGGCAATTGAAATAATGGCAAAAGCAAACGATATCGAGAAACTGACTAAGCTTGGCGACTTGTTTTTGAGGGAAAACAAGGCGGAGCTGGCAACCCTTTGCTTCATCCCGACAAAAGACAAGCAAAGATTAAACAGCGCTGCTGTCATGTGCATACAGGCAAAAAACTACAGGCTGGCTGCAAAAGCATACGAGGCAGCTGACAACAGCCAGATGGCTTCTTTCATAATGCAGAACTTTGCAGGGGGTTAAATGCTCGTTCAAAAAAAATGGAACTTCGGATTGGGCACAATTTTCAGCCTTATAGTGGTTTATTTTATTTTTCTTTATTCAAAAGACAAAGGGTGGGCTTTGTTAGCCCTGATATCAAAATGGTACTTGATTATTATTGGGGGGCTGATTGCATTATCAGTGGGAATAGTTTTATTGATTGTTTTATTTTCATTATTGATGCTGTTGATCGCTATAGTTAAGTTAAAATTAATTAATAAAAAACACAAAAAACAAAAATATAAAGAATATATTGATGCTGAATACATGGTGAAAGAATAAAATGCCCGGCAAAAAGAACAGGAACATAATTTTAATTGTCTTAGCTGTTTTAATGCTAACCGGCAGCTTGGTTTATTACTTTAGCTATCAGTTAAATTTGACAAGGCAGGATTACGAAGCAAAAATCAATGACTTGAGCCGGCAGACAGCAGCAAATTTCAATTCAACAAAAAACCAGATAAGCATCCTGGGCTCCAACCTCTCATCGCAAATAGGATTAGTCAACATCAACCTTGAAAATTTCAAAAAGCAAAACCAGCAGGAGATAAAAACATTGTCCAGCCTTATTGACGAGATAGAGCAGCAGAGCGATATAAAACTGACGGAATTGAAAAACGAGCTGAAAGACATACAGATAAAAAGCGCTGATTTCTCCGCAATCGTGGATGATGTTCTCCAGTCGGTTGTGAGCATCAAGACAAACGTTGGGCAGGGAAGCGGCGCCATAATAGACCGGAAGGGCTACATCGTGACAAACGTCCATGTCATAAGCGGTGCATCAACTGTAAGGGCAACTGCTTACTCAGGAAAAACATATGATGTTAATGTGCTTGCCGGCTACGACAGCGCGTCGGATATCGCTGTGCTGAAGATTGATGCTCCTGATTTAAGGGCATTCAGCTTTGGCGACTCGGACAACGTCAAGATTGGAGAAAAAGTCATTGCTGCAGGCAATCCTGCAGGGCTGTCGTTCACTGTAACAGAGGGCATTGTAAGCGCATTCAGGAAATTCAGCGGCATCAGCTACATTCAGACTGACGTGCCCATCAACCCGGGCAACTCAGGCGGGCCATTAATCAACACAAAAGGCGAAATTGTAGGCATTAACAATTTCAAGGCTGGCGGCTATGAGGGGCTCGGCTTTGCGATTTCATCTAACAGCGTGAGAAGCGTTGTAAACAAAATCATAAGCGATTACGAGGCAGAGCAAAATCAATAGAATAAATAAGTTTAAATATTGATTATCAAAGGATAAATCAGGATGGCAAAAATAAAAGAGGTGAGATTAGATAGAGCGCCCTATTGGTTCTATTATACTTCTATATTGGCGGCTTTTTTGTTCACTATATACATATCAATATACTCTGCTATACATTTTGAAAGCATAAAGTACATGAATATTGTTGTGGTTTTCCTGTTTATAACATTTGTTTCATTCTTTCTGATTTCAGGAGTTTATTTTCACACCGAGAAAATGGGCTACCGTGCGCTTGCTCCATTATTATTTTTTGCGGGAATGGTAAGCCTTGTTGTTTATGCGTACAAGGCAGTGGACGCCTCCGGCATAGTGAGGTACTCAATTGTCTATACAATCATTGTAGCAGGCATTTCATTGTTTATCCTATTGCCAAAGAAAAAAATAACTGCAAAAACATCAAACAAAAACAATAAAAAATCCTTATGAGGAAATTTACAGCAAAAGCCGCAATTTTTTCAATTTTGGCAGTAATAGGGATTGCAGTTGCAGCATATTCAATCAAGGTGCAGAATTACATGTTGCTTATTGCCGCAATCCTGTTTGCCGCTGTAAGCGCTGACAACATATTTTGCAATTTAAGGCGTTAAAAGAGTGATAAAATGGAAGGCTTGCTTGAGGCATTTGTTGCATTGTTTGTGATAATGGACCCTATTGGGAACCTTCCGCTGTTTATAAGCCTAACAAAGGGTATGCCGATAAAAGAAATAAAAAGGAACGCCGACAATTCTGTTTTTGTTGCTGGCGTGCTTCTTTTTGTCTTCCTTTTCATTGGCGTTAGGATATTTGAATTCTTTAATATAAACCTGAACAGCTTTCAGATTGCAGGGGGCGTTGTCCTGTTGATAATGGGCATAATGTATGTTTTTGGCACATCACTTAAATTTGTGAAATCGCACGGCAGCGACTTAAGCGTGCCAATCGGGACACCGTTGCTCACTGGCCCCGGCGTTATTACGACAACTATAATTCTTGTTAAGGAAAACGGCACCTTGGTAACTGTTATTGCAGCGTTCTTAACCCTGCTGGCAACGTGGCTCATATTGCTCAATTCTGCAAGATTATACAAAATGCTTGGAGAGCACTGGATTGACGTCATATCAAGAATCATGGGCATTATACTTGCAGCAATCGCAGTCGAATTTATAACAAAAGGAGTTCTGAATATTGTTGTGCCGCTGGTTTAATTTCTAAAATGCATCACCTTTTTAAAGATCTATTTTATACATGTTTTTTTGGGGCTGTAGTATAGCCTGGCAGAATTGGCCCTTGGGGACTTGAACATATTTTTGTGTTCTTGCAGACAAACTGGGTCCGGCCCCGGTTCAAATTGTTGAAAGCGAGGTAAATGGTGAGCGAGGTTCACGAGCTCACCTCGCATGTCACTGCTTTCAGCATGCATGTCCGGGCAGCCCCACTTTACAAATCTTTTTAAATCTCTCTTTAATCCTTTCTATCATGAAAAAAGTAATGTGCGCCGGCACTTTTGACATTATCCATCCGGGGCACCTGTATTACCTTTCTGAAGCAAAGAAATACGGGAATAATCTTGTGGTTGTTGTAGCAAGAGATGATAACTCAAAGGCTTTTAAAGGCAAAAAGCCAATTCATAATGAAAGGGAAAGGCTCGAGGCAGTCAGGACGCTCAAGATTGTCGATGACGCTGTTTTAGGCCATCATGGAAACATTTTTGATGTTATTGAAGAAATAAAGCCTGATGTAATCTGCCTTGGCCACGACCAGAATGTGCAAAAGCAGCAATTGGAAGATGAATTAAAGAAAAGGGGAATCAAAGCGGAAGTAATAAGGATAAGCGGCTATATGCCTCATGTTTATAAAAGCTCGAAATTAAAAAAATGAACCCAGTTTATTTGATAATGCTTTCATTGATAGGATTTGCGGTTTCTTTTTACATTTATTATTCCAAAAAATACGACAAGCCAATGCATTGCGTTATTGGTGAAAACTGCGATGCAGTAGTAAAGAGCAAATACGGCAAGACTTTCGGCATTGAGAATACAGTTCCAGGCATGCTCTATTACGCTGTTATACTTATTTATGGAGTCGCCCTTTTTTCAAACCGAAATATTTTTAAATTGGATACAGTTTACTATTCTGTAGTAATTGCAAGCATTGCATCAGTTTTGTTTGCAGTTTACCTTACATCAGTGCAGGCGTTTGTGCTGAAAAAGTGGTGCGAGTATTGCATTGTATCATCAATAGCATCATTGTTAATATTGTTGGTGTTATTGTTTTGACAAATTAAAAATGGCAAAAAACAGCTTTAACCAATGGTCGTTAACCCTTTTGCGGGCTGTGCTTGGGGTTATTTTAGCTTATCATGGATATCTAAAGCTTTTCGTGCCTGGCGGGTTGCCGGGAACAGCGGCTTTTTTTGCGCAGGTTGGCATTCCAATGGCGAATGTTTCTGCTGTTGTTGTGGCATTTGCGGAATTTTTCGGAGGCTTGTTCTTATTGCTTGGCATGGTTACAAAATGGACTGCTTTAGTTTTAATCTTTGAAATGCTAGTCGCATTTTTCATGGTGCACTGGAAGAATGGGTTATTGGTCTCGAAAGGAGGCTACGAGTTTGTATTGCTCATATTGGCAGGTTTGGTTGTTGTTCTGGTGAATGGCGCCGGAAAGCTTTCTGTTGGAAAGAAATTTTTTAAGAGCAAGAATTTGCAATAAATTTCTTTTTAAAATGGTTTTGATACAAGCATTGCAAGAAGTTAACGCCAAAAGAGGAGTTATCTTTATAGCGGTTGAGAATTTAGTTCTTGAGGAAGACATTAAGAACTTTTACAGCGAATATGTAAAATATATTTCAGCGCATGGAAACTCATTGTTAGCAGGAATAAATCCAGAAGAAGCTGCCGGCAGGAATATTGCTTATACACTTCAAGATTACCCAAAAGATATAATGCGCTACTGGGCAAGAGCCATTCCAGAATTAGAACCAATATCGAAAGAACTTAATCCTGCTCCTCAGGGAAGGCTTTATTTAGCTAAAAAACTCTTACCTGAACAAATTTATAGATTATTAAGAAATATTATCTAATTTCACTTCAAAAACCCGGCAAACAATCCCCTTCTTTGCCTTAATTCCGAGCTTGCCTTTTCTTCCATCCTGTATTTGTTTATCACAACGTGCCCGCAGTAGTCGTCTTCAAAAATAACTGAAATATCCTCAATTACCATTCTTTTAGAAAACATTGGGCAGTCTGTTACAAGCGTGTCAGCATAGCCACCTTCAAAGCCTATGTGGAAGCCATACTTGACAGAATCTTTCCTTAATTGCAAAAAATTCTCTTTTGTTATCCTCTTCCCAAGCCATTCCTTCAAGCCGTCAGATGCAATCTGCGTTATCAGAATTTCGTATCCATTCCTGAGCATTTCCTCCATTACCAAATCATGCTCTTCTCCTGCATGGCTGGCAAATGCATCAACCTTTAACGGCCCTAAGGCGTTCTGTATGCTTTTGAGCTGGGTTTCCTGCAAGCCAGTTCCTCCAAGAACAACGGCATCAATCTTCATTTTTTTCTGATTGGATTCAACAATATCTTTTACAATGTCTGCCTCTTTTAGAGGGTCTGAAACTTTGCATTTTACATAAAAATGAGGAATTCCAAGCATTTTTGCCAAGTCTTTTGTCTGCTCTATAGTTGCATAATGGAACAAAAAGCAGTCCTTTCTGGTCGGCTTCACGGAAATAAGATATTTTATGTTCCAGCCCTTGCCCTTTGCATGCTGTATAGCAAATGTGCTGTCCTTTCCGCCTGAATAAAGAATTGCAACGTCCATAAAAATAAGAATAAATATTTTATTTATAAAGGTTGCGGGTGCTGTTCAACAATATTTTTAAACAATGCAATAAATCGAATGCCAATATGAAAATCGCATTGGCCCAGATAAACCCGATTGTCGGGGATATTGATGGAAATTCAAAAAAAATAATTTCAATAATAAGCAGAACCAAAGCGGATATTGTTGTCTTTCCAGAACTTTCTATAACAGGTTATAGTCCGCAGGATTTGCTGCTGAGAAATGATTTCATTGAGCAAAACATCAAAGCACTGAAAAAAATAGTCAGGAGCACAAAAAACAAGGCTGCAATTGTCGGATTCGTTGAGAAAGCATACGGAAATCGCTATAACAGCGCCGCAGCCATAAAAAACGGGCAGATAATTGAAATCCATCACAAGATATGCCTGCCAAATTACACGATTTTTGACGAGAAAAGATGGTTTAATGAAGGGAATAACGCGACAATATCCGAGTTTTACGGCAAAAAGATAGGAATAAGCATCTGCGAGGACATCTGGTTTCCCGAGACAACAAAAAAGCAGAAAGACAAAGGGGCAGACTTAATAATAAACATATCCGCTTCCCCGTACAGGAAAGGAAAAATAGAGGCTGTTGAGAATATACTCAAGCAAAGGTGGGAAGAAAATAAAATTCCGATAATATATGTAAATCAGGCCGGAGCGCAGGACGGAATTGTTTATTGCGGGCACAGCATGTATTTCAAATACGGAAAAGTTGCAAAAAAATGCAGGGACTTTGAGGAAGACATGTTAATTGTTGAAGTAAAATGAACGCAGAGGAAGTTTGCAATGCATTGATGTCCGGGATTAGGGACTACTTTAATAAAAACAACTTCAGGAAAGCCATAGTTGGCTTGAGCGGCGGGCTTGACAGCTCGGTTGCCGCTTTTCTTGTTGTCAGGGCATTGGGAAGGCAAAATGTTACAGCAGTTCTAATGCCTGATATCGGCACAACATCGCCAAAAAGCATGATGCATGCAGAAGACGTCGTTAAAAAGCTGAAAATCAGGCATTATACAGTCGCAATCAACGATTTTGTCCAATTTTTTAAAAATTTAAGCAAAGAAATGCGTTACAAAAACCAAATCTATGCCATTTCCAATGTGAAAGCAAGGACAAGAATGATGGTTCTTTATTACTTTGCTAATTTGGAAAATGCTTTGGTTATCGGCACTTCTGACAAGTCAGAGATAGCGCTCGGCTACACAACAAAACATGGCGACAATGCAGCTGACATTCTTGTAATCGGCGACTTGTGGAAAACCGAAGTTATTGAATTGGGAAGGCTTTTAGGTGTTTCAGAATCAATTTTAAGAAAAAAGCCAAGCGCGGAACTGGTAAGGGGGATTACAGCAGAAAAGGAGCTTGGCGCTTCTTATGAAACCCTGGATAAAATATTGAAGATGTACATTGAAGACGGCTTGTCCGGCGGGGAAATAATAAAAAAAGGCTTTGATAAAAAACTTGTGAACAATGTTATTGACAGGATAAGGCTGAACGAGCACAAGAGAAGGACTGCAATGCTCATCCGTGTTTCAGAAAAATCATTCCACGGCATGGAATGGAGAATGCCAGTAACAAATAGGTTTAAGGGATGATTATTCTTATTGGAATAATTCTTTCAGAAGTATTTAAATAAATAGGATTAATAAATATATTTATGATTCAAGTAAGAGATTCAAAGCGGCTGGAATTTTATCATTCATTAATTCAGGGTCAATATTCACATTTATTGTCAGATATACCACACTTAAAAGCACTTGATTTGGATGATATTGTCCAATCTTACCCTCTAGCTTCTAAATTTATTAAGGATGGAAAGGCGCTAACAGAAGAGACAGATGAACATGCGTATAGGAGATTGGAAAGTAGGCTGGTTGGCTACTTACTTGGTTACGAGACACCATATGATGGGAAAGCAGGCATAAACAATATCAATAATACAAGAGTTCTAATACTTGAGTATATAAACTTGATTAGGGATAACTTCAAAACAAAACCGCATAGAGTGGCCAGACTCAAGTACGCCATAATGAGAGCATTTATACAAAAAGTTGGACTTGGTGCTTGGCGTTACATAGCTAAAGATGAACTTGTTTATTACAGAGTTGCCGATGTTAATCTTAAGAGGGATAGATCTAAGCTGGTTGAACTAAAAGAAGAACCAGCAGTGCGTTAACAACCTTTATAAACATCTTCTTAAATTAATTCTTTCTTATGAAACGCGCCCTTTTCATCGGCAGGTTCCAGCCTTTTCATAATGCTCACTTGATTGATATAAAAAAAGTTCTCAAAGAGGTTGATGAAGTCATCATTGCAATTGGCAGCTCCCAGGAAAGGAACACCTTTGAAAACCCTTTCAGCTACAGCGAAAGGAAAAATATGATTGTTAAAACATTAAAAAAAAATAAAATAAAAAACTACAAAATATATCCGGTGCCTGATTTGTACAATGACAAAAAGTGGGTTGAATACATAAAAAACAATCTTCCAAATTATGGGTTTGTTTACTCAGGCAACCCGTGGACATTAAGGTGCTTCAGAAAATTTGATTCTAAAGTCAGGAAAATAAAGCTGATAAGTGGGATAAGCAGCACAATAATAAGGAACATGATGATTAAAAATAAAAACTGGGAAAAAATGGTGCCAAGGGAAATTGCGGATTATATTGAAGGAGTTAAAGGGGTAGGGAGGGTTAAGAAAATATATGGTAAATCAAAATAAAAATATTAACCTCTTCTTGCGAGTTCTGCT
>JACPMT010000043.1 GCA_016185815.1 Candidatus Woesearchaeota archaeon | reverse complement strand
CTTTAAGCTCTCTTTCCTGAACAGCTCAAATCCCACATCCTCACCCAATTCAAACCCCCTTTCCTTCAGGTAATGCGGCGGCAGGACTAACACAGCGCTGTTTCCCGACTTCCTTATTTTCGCAGTTGGCATTTTAAATCACCTATGTAATACATATGTAATACATAGTATTTAAAGGTTTTGGGCAAGCCTGCAAGACTAATTTTAAATATTAGTTATTATTTGATTTACCTATGTATGAAATTTATACAGCAAACAATAGGACAGAAAAGCTGCTTCAGTATTATGCCAAGGAACGGCAGGATATCGCCGCCAAGCTTCAAAGATTAAAACAATCGCCCAGAACCGAAATTGGCGCTCATCCTTTGCACGGAAGATTAGCAGGCAAATGGAGCTGCTGGCTGGGCTCAAACATAAGAATGATTTACAGCATTGACGACTTCAACAAAAGGATTATTGTAGAAGCAGTCGGAACCCACAAAATATATTAAATGTTTAGTTTCTTTAGCTTTCCTCTTGAAATATTCTTTTCGCTTTCCAGAATTTGCTTCATTATTTCCGGATTTTGCAGTACCTCTATCGTTTCCTTCATACCTTCATACTCTTTCCTTGATATAAGAATCATGCCCTGCTTCATTGGCTTGGCAATAGATTGCCCTGTTTATATACCTTTCGGAGTTTTACGAATTTGATTGTTGTTGATGGTTGGGGGATTTGATTTATTGAATACTAGCAACTACTTTTTTATAAAATTTATTGTTAAGTTAGATGCTGTAAGGAATATTATAGCCCAGAAAACTTGTGCATTACCTACATAAGTTGGAAACTGAAAATGTGAAAAAAGAACTATTGATATTATCAAAGCTTCAAATAAAAAAAATTTAACATATTTATTTTCTACAAATTTTTTAAAATAATCTTGAGGTGATTTAAATGGTAATTCTTTTTTTATCATGTTTAAAATGCTATCAATATCCTCATAAATTTTTTCTTTTTCTGCATAAAGTTCCCAAGCCAATTCTTTAATTTTAGAGGTATTATATTTGTTAATTTGATTATGGTTCACAGCAAAATTAATTCTTTTAGCTAGACTACTAAATTTCTCAAACAATAAGGTATCTTTATCAAAAAATTCTGGACCTGATTGTTTTTCAAAGTAGTTATTAATGTAACTTAAATAGAATAATATTTTCTTTTTTGTTATACCTCTTAACTTTTCAGCACTGGCTTTATATTCATCAATATAATTTGCTAACATAAGCAGGGCAAGAGACAAAGAATATTTAGCACTATAATTGATTTTAGTATAAATGATAGCGGTTATTGTAGATGCTATAAGAAATAAAGTTCCCAAAATACCAATAACATAATTTTTTAAGTCTATCGCAGAAATTATAGCCAAAATTCCGCCAAAAAAAAAGATATAAGAATCAGATACGCAATCCTGTGATACCATATAACAAAATTAAGTTTAACAAGATTATTTTCGGCTGATTTTAAGTATTTAGCATAGGTCGAATTCTTGGTCATATTAAAATGTGATTATTAGGTCTATTTAAACTTATTGACGAAGAAATAATAAATTAAATAGAAAAATAAATGGAGTAAGGGCCCATTATCTTCTTCTCCAATTAAGATTTGCTTGAACATTAAAATTTGATACGTGATTACTATACCAAACTTTCAATGCAAATATGGCTATTATTCCTAAAAGAACTGCAAAAAATAAAAACCATAATTTAAATTCTGAAATATTATTACCAAAAAATCTTTCGCTAAATGAAATCCTAACTAAAACTATTGATAGGATTATGCTACTAACTGCCGAGATTATAGGATGTCTTCTAACAAATTTATTTGTTTTGTAAAAGAATGTGCTTAAAGCCGAATATTTTCTTTGAAATTTCTGACGATGTCTAAATTTTCTGTGATAAAACTTTCTACGATAATAACGAGCCATATATATTACTTTTGTTTACATTTATTTAAATATATCTACTCAAACCACCACTTCCCTCTCCACCACTACTTTCCCCGTCACACTCCTCAGCATCTGCCCCGTAACTTCAATGTCATAAAATTTCTTTAATTCCAATCTTCTCTTCACTCCAACAATTAGCGGATACGTTCCAAATTGCCTGCAAAATGTTGTGTTGCCATCATAAATCTCAGCATAGCAGTTAGTTAATATTGTTCCGTTTGGAATAACTCTTTGCAGCATTGGCCAGTCAATCTTCTGCCTGATGTCATTGCGCCATTTCCAGTAAAGTTTTTTATTTTTTTTGAGGAATTTGTCTTTGCCTTCGTTATACAAGGATGTTCCTTCAAAAATAGCAACTTGCCTTATGTTAATCCTGCGAAGCATCAATCCTTCATCGTAAATTTTTTTTAACCATTTCATGTTTTCCTCATGGGTTTTTTTGGTTTCATTTCTCAAGCCAAAAATTATGTTAACGCCAGGCAAAAACTTGGGCATTCCATCAGGACCTCTTTCAGAGCCGTATTTATTCAATATTTTAATTGCTTCGTATGCTATATTGGGTGGTGTGTTTAATGTGTTTGCCTTGACAACTTCCAAATCAAAGCTTTCAACCCCAAAAGCAGCTATATTTCCTGAAGTGCAGTATTTTACAATTGCCTTTGTAATTTCAAAATCATTTTTCCTGTCAAGAACAACCTTGACGGGGTTGACATTATCTATATGCAATACTTTAATATCAGGGCAATTTTGCCTTATTTCTTTCAATAATTCAGCAGCATAAGGCAATGTATAGAAGCATGTTTGTTTTCCCAACCTGAAATAACGAGCCCCTAATTTATAAAACTCGATAATTTCCTTTAAAACATCTTCTTTTTCGCGAAACTCAACTTTATTTTTAATAGGCTCTGTGCAAAAGGAGCATTTTCCTATGTCACATCCATGCCCTGTCTCAATCTCAATCATCCTTATGCCTGGGATTTGTTTTATTATTGATGCCCCTTTAATTGAATATTCTTTAACATCACTATACTTGAAATTGAACATGGAATAATCAACCTTGTCAAAAGCACTCAAATCAGCTTTCTCATAAAACCTGCCTCCAAAAAGCTGTGTCCCGAAAACAGCAGGCCCTGTAAGTATTTTCCTGCATTTCAAGTCTTGAACTAGGGGAATTATTTCATGCAAAGTGCCGGGCACAGCAGAAAGATATTTCCCAGGCACGTGAACCCCAAGGACAACAATTAAAGTATTAGTCTCCTCCAATATTTTTTTAATATTTTTACAGTTGATTGTCAAGTTGTATGTTGTGATGTCTGTTTTTTGCGATATTTTTGTATTTTTGATTATTGAATTGTTTTTTCTGAATAAACGTAAATCATCAATTGTCAAATATGCAGCATCTTCATTCAGGTAGCCTGCTATGTACCTTGGGTATGTGCCAAGATAAGGAGGCACTCCCAAGCCAGCTGGCTCGTCTGTGTAGCAGTCCAAGATTGTGTATTTCATAGCAATTAGTATTGTTTATCTTCTTAAAAATCTTTTGTAAAATATGTTTTATAGGATATAAATTGACGAAAAGCTTAAATACAAATAATCAAAAGAAGCTAATACCACGGAGGTGGTGCGTATCGCAGACGTGCAAAAGACATATGCAATGGTGATTGGTGCAGTATTAGTCTTGTTAGGGCTAATAGGTTTTTTTAATGCGCCTGTATTCGGGATATTTGGAGTGAATGCTACGCAAAACGTGTTGCACCTTGTAGGTGGAGCAGTGATTTTGTGGTTCGCATACAAAGGCAGCACAAAGCCAACCAACATGTGGACAGGAATTATAGCGCTTGTTGTCGGTGTTCTCTGGTTTGTGCCGGGAATCAGCGGCTTGCTGGCAAGCATTTTTGCAATAAATGCAGCAATAAGCTACCTGCACATAGCAGTTGGTGTTGTAAGCTTGGGAGTTGCTTACGGCGTAAAGGAATAGGCGCTTTTTCTTTTTTTATTTTTTCATGAAGCAAAAAAGACTGTTTGATGTTACAGGAACTATACTGCTGTTCATAGGCATGCTGATAGCCTTTTCCTCGCATGCGTTTCATGCAAAACTGGGCCTTGGAGAGGAAACATCGCATGTGAAGCATATTGTAAGCGGTATTTTTTTGGTGATTATTGGCTTGGGAATCTTGATTTACAACAACAATGCCTTAAAATCCATAAAAAGATTTAAATAGCAAAATCAAGCATTGCCTCTTATGGGGTGGATATTAAGGATTCTCATCGTCATAGCCTTTCTTTTCATTCTATTCTTGATAAACTTCTACAAGGACCCAAAAAGGAGAATACCCAAAGGCAGCAACATAGTGGCTCCGGCAGATGGAAAAATAATAAGCATAATTAATACATCAAAAAGCAGCATCAAAATAAAAAAAAACACCTTTGGCAAAATAAAAACACTAACAAAAGACATTGCAAAGCAATGCTATGTCATCTCAATCTTCATGTCGCCTTTTGATGCTCATATAAACAGAGCCCCTATACAAGGAATTGTGAAGTCAGTAAAACACAAACAAGGGACTTTCTTTAAAGCCTATGACTTGGAAAAAAGCTTAGAAAACGAAAAAAACGAGATAATAATTCAAAACAAAAGGCTAAAAGTCAAGGTAATACAGATTGCAGGCTTTCTTGCCAGAAGGATAAAGTGCTGCATCAAAAAAAATCAAAAAGTTAATAAAGGGCAGAAAATAGGCATGATAGCCTTGTCAAGCCAGACAACGCTTATTATTCCGATAGGGGTGGAGTTGAAAGTAAAGCTAAATCAGCATATTAAGGCTGGAGAAACTATAATCGCTTATTCAAAATGAAAGACTCTTTATTGCTTTTGTCAAATTTCATAAAAAATCCAAAGGAAGTTGGATCTGTTGCTCCAAGCTCAAAATTCTTGACGAAAGAGATTACAAAAAATATAAACTTTAAAGCATCGAAAACCATTGTTGAGCTTGGCCCTGGCCTGGGGACCTTCACAAAGGCCATTCTTAAAAAATCAAAGCAGGGCACAAGGCTGTTTTGCTTTGAGGTAAACAAAAAATTTTGCAGTCATTTGGAAAACAACATCATTGATGAAAGAATGGTGTTGATCACGGCAGGCGCTGAAAAACTAAGCAGCAATTTAAAAAAATTTAAAATAAAAGAAGCCGACTGCATTGTATCAGGGCTTCCATTCTTAAATTTTTCAGAACCCAAAAAAATGGAAATTCTGCGAGAAGTAAAGAATTCCTTAAGTGACAATGGAAAATTTATTCTCTTCCAGTATACGAATGGCTTAGGCAGATTGCTTGAGTCCCATTTTAGCAAGGTAAAAAGGAGATTTGTTCCTTTGAACGTGCCGCCTTCTTTTCCTTCTTTTATATACGTATGCGAGAAGTAAGCAAATGAAATTAAGAATAAGGAAGGAAAGGATATTCTTTACAGTAACTTGGCTCAGGTGGATACTTGCATTTGTCGTAGCAATATCACTCTTATTAAACAGAAGGAACATAGCATTGTTTATTTTTATTCTTACCGCGCTGGTTGGTTTTTTCGAGAATTTCATATCAAGAAAATACCCTTCCCAATTGCGCTCAGTCATTGATTTTTTTGCAGACAAGCTTCTTGTTAACCTTGCTGCAATAATCCTTGCAGCAAAAGGGGTAATCCCATGGTGGGCTGCTTTGGTAATCCTTGCAAGGGACATGCTGACAATCATCGGCGGGATAATCCTGCTTTATAAAAACTTGAGAAGGGAATTCAAGCCCACTGTGCTTGGCAAGGTCAGCTACTTCTTCCAGCTTATGGCGTTATTGCCTCCAATGCTGAATGGGCAAGTGGACTGGATTTTGATGTATATGGCATTGGCTCTTACAATCGTTTCCGGAGTTTACGCCCTTGTCAAATCAGAGTTCAGGTTTGCAAGGAGAAAGGCTGAAATAGACGAGTTTAGAATGTACCGGCTTCTCAAGTTTGCGGATATCTTCACATTGTTCAATGTTTCGCTTGGGCTCGTAAGCATTGTCTTCTCAATCAACGACAGCTTCGGCTATGCTGCTCTTGTGCTGCTGATTGCGGTTGCACTTGACTATCTTGACGGAAAAATCGCAAAAGCAATGCAGCAGCAGAATGTGTTCGGCAAAGAGCTTGACTCATTGGCTGACACTGTATCGTTTGGGGTGGCGCCTGCAATTTTCGGATTCAGCCTGATGCAGGTCGCATCAAACCTCAAGCAGTTCCAGATTACATTTGGAATGATTGCCTTCACAATTTTTTTGTTTTGCGGCATTCTAAGGCTTGCGAGGTACAACATTATGGACCTGAAAGGCGCTTTCCAGGGCATGCCGATAACATTGAACGGTATTATAATACCACTGGCTTATTTTCTGAATGTCCCGGTTAAATTTTACCCTTACGTATACCTTGCGCTTGGAATTTTGATGATCTCGTCATTTAGAATTAAGAAGCTTCCTTAGGCAATTGCTGTTTTCTTTTTAATTGATTTTTTAGGCAGACTTAAAGCTTTAAGCAAATACCCAATCATTGCCAAATAAACAGTCACAAGCATTGCTATGAGCAGGTAAAAATTATATCTAAAATTTATTAAAATTGCAATTATGGTTATGTATGTCAAGCCCACGCTTATCCTTGCCACAAAGGTGACAGGCACAACCTTCTGTCTTCTGGCGTACGTGATTTTTAATATGCCGCTGACTATTGATGGGATAAACAAAAGCACAACCCATAATGCATCTATATAATTCCTGATAACCAAAAGAATAAACGTAGTCAGTATTAATGTCCAGTCAGTAAACGAGTCCAGGCCAGAGCCAAGCTCTGTCTTTTGGTTCATCAGCCTTGCTGAGATGCCGTCAAGCTTGTCGCTTAAGGTGATTACGGCAAAAATCAATAATGAAATGTGCATCTTTGAATTTAAAAAATAATATACAAAAGGGATTATCAGCAAAAATCTTGATAATGTTATGATATTGGGCAGATTGACTATCTTGTTTCCTGTCATCTGCTTTATTCTGATTAAGTACTCAAGCCCGGACACAACAGTAAGCAAAACAGCTGCAAACATTACATGCCAGCTGAAAGGTAATCCCAAAAGAACAAACACTATTGCAGTGCTCTGCACAACAGTTTTGGCCTTTCCAAAATTGCTTGCAGGCACAACTATTTTGCTTGGCAGCAGGTATATCCTTACTGCAGTCAGGATAACTTCCCTGGCGATAATCGCAACAACCATCCATAGCTTTATTCCCTCATAACCCTGAACAAGCAAAAAAATCAGCGCTGTTGAGATAAGCAGCTTGTCGGCAATCGGGTCGATAAGCTTGCCTAATTCCGTGATTTGTTTTTTCTTTCGTGCAAAATAACCATCAAGAAAGTCGGATAGAGAGAGCATTCCAAATATAAAGGCTGCAAGGATATTTTTATAGGGTATTTTTACTAAAAGAATTACTGCAAATAATGGTATTAGGCTGACCCTTATTATGGTTATTTTGTTGGGAATGTTGAATTTGAACTTCATAAGGCGTAATATTTATAACTGATTAAATAATCTTTCTAATCATGAAAGAATGCTTTAGATTTTACTATCACTTAACTTATAGATTTTTTTCATTAAATCAAATGCCTGCTTTTTTAAATTTTTTTTGTTTTTCTTCAAATAAATTAGCTTTCCTATATTCATAGTAGAATTAAATGGAATATAAGAGGATTTTATTCCAATTGGCAGTATCGGTGTTTTTGTTTCTATTGCCAGCCTTACAGCTCCTGTCTTTGGATTTTTTGTCCTTCTTAGGCCTCCTTCAGGAAAAATTCCAATTATCTCTCCGGATTCAATAAGTTTTTTTGATTCATGATAGGCTTGTTTACGGTCGAATAAAGGAACGCATCCAGCCCATTTCCTGCAAACTGTGTCGCCTAAAAACCACCATCTTGCACTTGATAGGAAATGCACTTTTTTGTTTAGTTTTAGCAACATAGTATAAACTATGTATAAAGGGTCGATGAGGTGCTCATGGTTTGAGATAATTATAAAATTTGGATTTTCAGGAATATTATTTTCTCCTTTGATTCTTTTTATCATTACCCAGTTTAAAGGATAAAACCAAAATTTAGTTATTGGATATGCCATTTAATCGTATTTGACTCCAAAAAGTTTTATTTTTATTAGAATAACATCGTAAATCTCCTTTAAAAATGCCATTAGCCCGTATTTCTTTGTTTGCAGTCCAATATGGTCCATTCCATCCAATTTTACTTTGGCTATATTTAATTTTTTCTTTTTGCAGTAGTCATTCATCACACTTTCCAAGCCCCACCCTTCTATAAGCGGGCTTTTTCTTATTGCCATAAACACTTTTGCAAGGATTGCGCGCTCGCCTCCTGTTAGTGGAAAGTATGGCATTAGCATATTTGCAAAAGCGTTGCCTTTGTCCCTCAAGCCAATAACCATTGCAGCATTTTTATTAATAACTGGGTCCAATAATTTTTTTATATGCTCTTCTTTCAATCCAATTAAATCACTATCAATAAAAAGAATGATATCTGATTTTAGTTTCTTTGTAGCGACTCTTACTGCACTTCCCTTTCCACTGTTCTTCTTTAATTTTATTATTTTTAATTTCTTTGATTTAATTTTTTTTAATACCTTTGGCGTGTTATCTATGCTTCCATCATCAACAACAAGAATATTGCCTATTTGATTACTTGAGGTTAATACCTTCAACACATTTCCTATTGTCTTTTCCTCATTGTAAACAGGGACAACAGCAGTAACTTTCATTTTGCCTGTAATCATATGCAAAGTTATTTAAATCTATATTTAAAAGTTTTTGCCATGGCAGAGTCATTTGCAATTTTCTTATTAAAATGCTTCTATTTGATGCTGCCGGCATACTTTGCAAACATGGCTCCTGTGATAGTCAAAAAAGTTAATCTGTTTGTATTTCCTATTGACTTTAACAAAAAAATCAAGAATAAGCCTGTGCTAGGGAAAAACAAAACATTTAGGGGCTTGATTTTCGGGATTGTTTTTGCTATTGCCATAGTATACTTTCAGTTTTTATTGTACAACCTGGTCTTTTTCAAAAATATATCGTTTTTCAATTACGAGAACTGGCTTTTGTTCGGATTTTTGATGGGATTTGGAGCTTTAATAGGGGATTTGGTAAAAAGTTTTTTCAAAAGAAGGCTTGGCTTTGAACCAGGGGCAAAATTTGTTCCATTTGACCAGACAGATTTTGTTGTAGGAGCATTGATTTTCATAATGCCGATATTTGATTTAACTTTTAAAATATTTATAACTTCTTTATTATTGAGCTTTATACTGCATATCATAGTAAACCATTCTGCTTTCTATCTAAAAATAAGGAATGAGAAATGGTAGTCAAAGAAAAAATAACAAATTTGAGATTATAACAAATACAAAATTATAAAAAATAGTGTTATAAGAATTCTTTTCTTGCCTTTTATAAATTAATGAAGCAGTTGGCAGTCCATAAAGCAAAATCAGGCTTGATTCAATTGCAAAAAGATGCGTGTTTTTTGAGCTTAAAAAAAATAAAATTCCAAAAACAGCATAAACCAGCATTGATTTCCGTTTTAAGTCATTAATTTTGTATTCAACAAGCAACAAAAAGCCAAAAAGTGCAACTAAGGCAGTGAAGTAAATCCAGTCATTAAAATAATAGAACAGCAAAAAGGCGAAAATAAGCAATACCGGAATTTTTCTCAGCAAAATAAAATATTTTTGCAGCGGCTTTTGCTCTTCCGGAGCTATTTTTACAAGCATTATTCCTATTAATAGCCCTGAAAAGGAGATTATAGAGGCAAAAAAATAGTTTATGAATTGCATTTCTATCTTATCTTGCTTATTTTTTTGATTCTTCTTATGTGCCTTGGCTCATTGCTGAAATCGGTTTTCAGCCACAAGTTTATTGCTTTTATTGCCTCTTCTTTTGTTAAAAATCTTGCTCCAAGTGAAAGAATGTTGGCATTGTTATGAGTTCTTGAAAGCTTCACAATCTCAATATTCCCGCCATAGTAGAGTGCAGCCCTTATACCCTTGATTTTGTTTGCGGCAATAGCTTCCCCCTGCCCGGAAGCCCCGAATACTATTCCCCTGCTGCTTGGGTTCTTTGAAACCTTTTTTGCAACAGGCACAATAAAATCAGGATAATCGTCTTTGGGGTCAAGCTTACGCGCTCCAAGGTCTTCAACTTCCATGTTAATCTTTAGGAGATGCTTCTTAATATGCTCCTTTAGCTTAAATCCTGCATGGTCTGCTCCGAGAAATATTTTCTGCTTCATAGTGTTTAAATTAAGCCCAAAACTTTTAAATCTTTCTCCAAGCCCGGAACTGTTGGGTATTTTTTAATGTCTTTGTGGCTTACCCACCTAAACTCTGCATTTTCATGGTCGAGCTTTATATTTCTGGATTTTACTTCGCAAAGAAAAGGCATTATGACCCAGCTTTTTCCGTTATTTTTGTCATTTTTCTGGAACAATTTGCCTTTTTTGGCAATTTTTGCATCCAATCCAGTTTCTTCTTTTATCTCCCTTAAAACACTGTCTTCTGCTGATTCAAATTCCTTCACATAACCGGAGCAGAAGCTCCATTTATTTGGATAAGTGTAGTCTTTTGGCGATTTCTTTAGGATCAAAACCTTGCCCTTGTTCTTGACAATGGCTGTAACTATAAAATATGTTTTCATTATTGCCCAGAACAAGCAGTTATATTTAAACTTTAATGCCAGCTCCCTCTCCAAGTTGAGTGCCCCCACTGGACAAGCAAGTCAACTCCAAGCCTTTCAACCTGCAAAGGCACATCGCAGGCGCCAAAACAAGAGCCCATCCATATGATTGCAGAGGCGCTTGTGTTTTTTTCTATTGCCTGCTGTATTTCCTTAGCCCTTGGCTTCAGTCCATCAGGCAATTGAATGCAAACCAATTTAGCGTTGTCTTTGTTGATTCTTTCGATGACATTGTTTAGCTCTAGGTCGTAGTTTGACATAAGAATTAAGGATATTGTTTGATTTAAAAATTATTTGGTTTTATTATTGTTTTATCTTTTGTATCTGGAGTAGCATCAACTTTGCTTCTTCAGCCATTTGACTGCCTGGTGATTTTTTAATAATTTCAGTAAGGTATTTTTTAGCCTTTTCAAAACTAAACAATGGGGTTCCTTTTGTTCCGTATCCATAGTTTAAACGCGCAAGATAATAAGCAGCATCAAGTTTCATGGTATCATTTCCTATAGCATATGCTTTTTCTAGTCTCATTACACCCTTTTCAAGGTCTTTAGGATCAATCATACAACAGAGTATAATCCCTGAATTCAAATACGCTTCTGCTAAATGAGAGTTATTTTTGCTATCTCTTATAACATCATCATAAAAACCCAAAGCCATTTCCATAGCTCGCCTATTGTATTTTTGATTAAAAACTAAATTTCTATAAGCTGCCAGCATTCTTTCAAGATTTTCATCTTTATTTGGGACGCTGCTAGAAGCCTGTGCATAAACTGGTGGCTTTTGATTTTGACTAATGTATCTAGCATCAATATCTCCAAAATTCAGCTGTGAAGCAATAAGAAGCTCAATCATCCTAGCACTTTAACAGAAGCTCTCTTTAGTCTTTCCAGTTGCTGGTCCACTGCTCTCTTCTTTTTTTGCAGGGCAGGATGGTATCTTTTGTCTGCATTTTGAAGAAGCTGTGATATCGTTTGGCTCATCCTATAGTAAACCAAATATGGCGTAGCGACTCGTCCATAGTCTCCAAGTATGCCAACTCCGACTTGATTTGGCATCTTGTCCTCTGATTTCTGCAGAATGCCAGCTACTCTTTCATAATTCTCAAGCGCCTTGAATAGGTTGTCACCAATGTAAGCGTCGCCCAGCTTGCGTTTAGCTACAATTTTGGGCAGCCCGTTGATTTCAATTGCTCCATCTGTAACAATATTAACCCTAACCTTGTTTAGCAGTAAGTCCGCATGCCACATGCGTGCAACAACTTCCAGTCCGCTGTACTCTTTTAATTTTTCCAGATTTGAGGCTTTGGAACGATTATGTGCAGCATTGACGGCCAAATCATAGTCTGCGGATATATCATAATAAACCAAAGGGCTCATAGTTTCGTTGTTTTTATAAAATTTATTTAATTTGTTGATATTTTGCAGTATAATTGTTGCTATTTCAGAAGGTATGTCTTGTGTTTTTGCTGTTTGATATTCTTTTCCAGCTTCAGCAGCAGTCGCTTCAAGCGGGCTAAGTGCTCCAATATTCCTTAAAGCTATTGGCACTGCTAAACTTGCTCCTAATGCAGCATATCTCAAGAAATCTCTTCTTCCAATATAAGTTGATTGTGCCATTTAATTTACAAAAACATCTCGTCCATCTCAAAGTCAGAAAGCTCTTTCTTGTTGATTAGTTTAGCAAAATCTTTGTCCTTCATCTTCTTCCTTTCGCTTCTCATTTCCTCAATCTTGTCCATGTCCTCGTCAAAAAATAATTCTTCCACTTCCATTTTAATCACTTTGATTTATAATTGCACGCATTTCCGCCTACAACAGCGCCGCCTAATGCGCCTATGCCGACTGACGCAAGATAATATGCTGGTCCAAAAGCAGCGTACAAAGTAGCCTGATAAGCTATTGATGCAAGATGCCCAACTGCCCCGCCAATTAGCCCGCCAACAATTGTGCCTAAATTTCTTGCCATTTTAGCTTCTAGTAACTTTGATTGTTATATTCTTGATTAGCAGAGTATTCCGCCTGTAAATTTCTGGCATAAGCATTCCCTTCTGCTACTGAACATGCTAAACACATATTAACCCCCAACTATTTGTTACTACGTAGTGATATAACTTATATATAAAGCTTTCGCTTGATAGTATTAAAATATATTATTTTCTATATTGCAAATAAAGTATAGGTATAAATCCTGCTTGCTGCCAAGCTTAAAAGCAGAAGGGGCACCCAAATAGCCTTATGAAAGAGCTTGGGTCTATTTTTTGTTTGATTGATACTTTTAGAATAATCTTTATTTTACAGGATGCCTCATATAATGCTTGCAACCGAAGCAATAGTAAATAACCCGGTGCTTGTGTATTCTGACCCTGCAATTCACCCCGGGCGCAAGGTACTTGTGGCAGTGCTTGCAAAACCTTTTCTTAAGGAAAAAAGGAAGCTTGATTTTATACTTCATTGCAATCCTTCTTGCTTGCTTGACATATTTGTCAGAAAGCCTGCTGTCTTCCTTGAAGTGCTCTTTGGCTAATTTGAACAGAAATTCAATGCGCTTTTTCGCTATCGTCAGCTGCTGTGCTGGTTTTTTATGGTATCTTTTCTTGGGCATTTTAATTTTTGATTTTTAATTCTTATTTAATATAAACTTATCCCTTTAAAAATTTCAATAAAAAGAAATCAGATTTACAAAAACAAGGGAACTAAAACAAGTGTGATAGTGCTCAACAATTTAATCAAAACATGCAGTGAAGGCCCTGCGCAATCTTTCATAGGATCACCCACAGTGTCGCCCGTAACAGCCGCTTTATGCGTCTCAGAGCCTTTTCCTCCGTAATTTCCTTCTTCAATGTATTTCTTTGCATTGTCCCATGCTCCTCCTCCTGTATTGAGCATCAATGCAACCAGAATTCCGGTAATTGTCCCCACCATCAGGAATGCGCCTGCAGCCTCGTACTTCAATGCCATGCCAACAACCACAGTTGTTGCAACAACAAGCAACCCTGGCAAAATCATTTTTTTAAGCGAAGCCTTGACGCAGATATCAACAACTTTTGCATAATCGGGCTTTTCCTTTCCCGTCATTATTCCTTTTTTTGTTTTCCATTGCCTTCTTACCTCATTTACAATCGAGTAAGCTGCATCTCCAACAGCCCTTATTGCAAGCGAGCTGAACAGGAAGATGAGAGCTGCCCCGATCAATCCCCCTACAAAAACATCAATCTTTGAAAGGTCAATTGCAACAGTTGGAATTTTCAGGTGCTTTGCAACATCATCAAGGTAGGCGCTGAACAGCAGGAAAGCTGCCAAAGCAGCGCTGCCAACAGCATAGCCCTTTGTCAAGGCTTTTGTTGTGTTGCCGACTGCATCAAGCCTGTCTGTCCTTTTCCTGATTGCTTCAGGGGCTTTTGACATTTCTGCTATTCCCCCTGCATTGTCTGTTATAGGGCCAAAGTTGTCCATAGCAAGTATATAAGCAGCTGTGCCAAGCATGCCCATTGTTGCAATAGCTGTTCCGTACAAGCCTCCATGAGGAATTCCGCTTGAATTGCCAAGCCAGTAAGCAGACCATAAAGCCAAAGACAAGACAACTACTGGAGCTGCAGTTGATTCCATTCCAACAGCAAATCCTGTGATAATATTTGTGCCATGCCCTGTCTGTGATGCTTTTGCAATGTCCTTGACCGGCTTGTATTTGTGGTCTGTGTAATAAACAGTTATCAAAACTATCAAGATGCTCGTTACAATTCCAACCAAGCCCGCAAAGAAAAACCACATATTGCCCTTAAGCAGCCATTTGACTGCAATATAAAATGCGATTGCCGCAAGAAAGCTTGTCAAGTAATAGCCCCGGTTTAATGCTGTCATCGGGTCTTCATTTTCATTTTTCATCTTTGTGAACATAATTCCTATTATGCTTGCTATTAATCCAAACGCCCTTACAACAAGCGGGAATAAAACGCCTTTCAAGCCAAAAACTGGATAAAGGGCAACTCCCAAAATCATAGCCCCTATGTTTTCAGCTGCTGTGCTCTCAAACAAATCTGCTCCACGGCCAGCGCAGTCTCCCACATTGTCGCCAACAAGGTCGGCAATCACAGCAGGATTCCTGGGGTCATCCTCTGGAATTCCCTTTTCTACTTTTCCAACCAAATCAGAGCCTACATCAGCAGCTTTTGTATAAATCCCGCCTCCCAATTGGGCAAACAAGGCAACAAATGATGCGCCAAAGGCATATCCAACTATCAGGAAAGGAACTTCCTTTTCAGGGGCTCCAAGGCTGTATAAGTAGTAAATCAAAGAAACTCCAAGCAAAGACATGGCAACTATCACAATGCCGGTAACTGCGCCTCCCCTCAAGGCAGTTACAAATGCTTCATTCAGGCTTCTTCTTGCAGCGCTCGAAGTTCTTATGTTGGTCCTGATGGAAACCAGCATGCCTACAATTCCCGCCACTGCAGAACTGAATGCTCCAAACAAAAATGCAACTGAAGTTTTCCAGCCAAGCGCCTGCTGGTTCAAAAATGCATAAATTCCATAAATAATAATTGCCAAAACAACAGTAAGAATTCCTATTGTGGAGTACTGCCTTTTTATAAAAGCCTCGGCTCCGATCTTGATTGCATTAGAGACTTCCTGCATTGCTGCTGTGCCAGTATCCTTTTTTAGAACTTGCCTTGTCAAATAGCCGGCAAAAAGCAGCGCCAAAACGCTTATTACTACAACTATGCTCAATAAATCCATTCAGGGCAGGAAAACATGGTGATTTATAAAGGTTTTTGAAAAGCTTGTTTTTAGCCCTATAAAATAGTAAAAATTATATGCACAAAGCTTCTAGCAACAATAAAATGCTCGAGTTTTTAAAAAAAATCTTCCAGAATGAGGAGCAGGAACCAAAGAAAGCAAGGGAGATTAGCCTGCAAAGCATGGAAGAATGGCTTAATGAAAAATCAAAGCCATTGATGGATGGAGTGAGGCAGCAGACAGAAGAAGTGCTCATGAAGGTTAATGAGGAAATCCAAAGGGCAAGGATTAATGTTGAAACACTGGAAAATGCAAAGCTGCAGAACCAAAACATCCCGTTCAAGGCAAAGCAGTACATGGAAGGCAACAGGAAAGCGTACATAAGGGCTGTAAATTCATTTCTCGGGCACATGGAAATCAACAACAAGGACTATTTTTATCTGACGGATTTTTGCAGGCAGTTTGAGGAGCTGATTAACGACCTCAATAAAGGCACTTTCAGGAGTTATACAATACTCCAGGAGTTCTTTGCCAACGAGACAAACAGGATTGCGCAGAACCTGAAGAATTTTGACAACCTGTTTAAAGAGCTGAAGTCCGTGCTGAACGACAGCAATGCTGTCGCTGTCAACAAGGCAAGGGAGAAGGTACAAAACTTGAAAGCAAAAACAAAACAGAAAATAAACATGGGTATTGACCTAAAAAATGCCGAAGCTGACTTAAAGCTTGCCAGCGGGGAAAAAGACTCGGTAATGGCTGAGATAGAAAGATTCAGCAAAAGCGAGCAGCACAATAATTTCTTGAAGCTTAACGAGGAGAAAAAAAGCAAATCAATTAATTTTTACAATGACGAAGACCAGATTTTGCAGTCATTCTCTGTTTTGGAAAGGGCTTTGAGGAAATATTCGCACATTGCATTTGAGCACGAGGAAATTGTGCTGGACTACCTGAAGCATCCTGTTGAAACCCTTGCGGATGACAAGAATCTTGTTATTTTGGAAATATTGAAAAATCTGGAAAAAATGCTGCAGGAAAACAAGCTGCAGGTTGATGACAGGAAAAAGGAAAAATCAATTGAGGAGATTAAAAAACTGGACAAGGAGTTTATTCAGCAGTTTTTGAAAAAATATTTCTCATTCAAAGCAGAAACGGAAGAGATAGACAATAAAATCAAGCTATCTGGAGTACCAGAAAAATTCAGGAATTTCAACAAGCAGCTTGAAGACATTAATTTAAGGATTGAGAAAAACAGCGAGGAAGTAAACAGATTGAAAAATGAGGCTGTTAAAATAGAAAATTCAATAGCAAATTTGAAAAACGATGTCGAGAATTCCGTTAATGATATCTTTGATGAGGAGGTAATGGTTGTTATCTAAACCTCTTATAGCTCTCTTCCAAAGCGGCAATGCCCGGCAGCTTCTTCCCCTCAAAAAACTCCAATGAAGCGCCTCCACCAGTGCTTACATGTGTCAATTTATCAGCATAGCCAAATTTCTCGACAGCAGCCGCAGAATCGCCGCCGCCGATAATAGTCACAGCTTTTAAAGCTGATAAAAACTTGGCAATCTCCCTTGTTCCGTTTGCAAACTTGTCAAACTCAAAAACGCCCATGGGCCCGTTCCATACGATTGTCTTTGCATTCTTTAAAATTTCCTTGTAGCTTTTTATTGTTTCAGGGCCGATGTCAAGCCCAATCCAGCCGTCTTCAATGCCATCAATATCTGCAACTTTTGAGTTTGCATTTGCATCAAATTTGTCTGCAACAACAACATCAACTGGCAGCATAATTTTCTTGTTTTTTAGTAATTTTTTTGCTAAATCAATGCAATCATTTTCTACCTTTGAAGTTCCTATATCCTTGCCTTGGGCTTTGAAAAAGGTGAAAATCATCGCTCCTCCAATAAGCATTTTGTCAACCTTTGCCAATAAGTTTTCAATAACTTTTATCTTGTCTGAGATTTTTACTCCGCCTAGAATTGCGACAAATGGCTTGTCGGGATTTTCCATGGCTTTTCCCATTACCCTTAATTCCTTCTCAAGCAATAATCCAGCGCAGCTCTGTAAAAATTTTGGGATTCCGGTAATAGAAGCTTGCTCTCTATGACTAACAGAAAAAGCATCATTTACAAAAATATCACCCAAATCGGCAAGTTTTTTTGCAAATTCCTCATTGTTTTCAGTCTCTTCTGGATGGAATCTCACATTTTCAAGAAGAAGAGTTTTCTCATTGGGTAATTTGACATCGATACAATCATCAATCTTAGCGACTTTTACGCCTAAATACTGCGAAAGTTTTTTTGCAAGTTTATCGTGATTTAAGTTACTATCAGTCTTGTTTTTTGGCCTGCCCATATGATTCAGGATTATTACCTGCTTTGCATCATGCCCTAGCAGATATTTTATTGTTGGTAATCCCTCAATAATTCTTTTGTCATTTGTTATATTCCCTTCCTTGTCAATAGGCATATCCATACCAACCCTCACAAGAACTCTCTTTCTTTTAACATTCAAGTCACTTAAAGTAAAAAATTTCTGCATAGGATAAGTGATTGTGTATTGTTTTTAAGTTTTTTGATTTAATTTGTTTAATGCCCCTTAATCCAGAAATAAAGGTAGATTATGAATGCAACAACTAAAGCAAAATTTATTATATGAAAAGCAGTCGGCAGCTTCCTGAGAATTTTTATTTTTGTGTTTTTATTCATGATTTAGAATGGCATTTCAAGCTTTTGCCTTTATCCTCTTCATCCTGAAAATGTTTTCCCTTTCAATTTCCTCCAGCCTGAGCTGTATGAACGCCCTTATCCTGTCCAAGCTGGGTATTACAACAAACTCAAGCGCGTTAACCCTTCTTTTTGTCTTTTCAATCTCATTGAGCAGTTTCCTAATTGAGGTTTCAACTTCCGCAGCCAATATTATTTTTTCAACGACCCTTTCATAGGCAGCGGCTGCTTCATCAATTGAAGATGAGTTATAAATGCCGTATCCCCTTTCCAGAAATGCCTTTTTTATCTCGCCGCTTTCTATTTTTGGGACTTTGACCCCCATGATGTTTTTTGTTGTGAGCTTGACATCGGGAATGTCCTTGATTGCCATTGCTATTGACTTTACCTTCAGGTCGCCTTCCAAAGTCCTTGCAATGTTGATTTTTTCAAGCGCAATCTTATATTCATTGACTAATTCCTCTCTCAATGTCTTTGCCTTCTTCAAAATCTCAAAAAACTCAAGAATCAAGCCGTCCCTTTTTTTCTTAAGCAGGCTGTAGCCGGATTTAGCCAGCCTGATTTGCTTCTTTAATTTTAACAATTCGCTTCTTGTCGGCTTGATGTCTTGTGCCATAGCCCTTATTCTCCCTTGTAATACTTCTTCCTCAACTCAGGGCTTATCCTAGTCAATTCATGCTCTGGCAACAAGCCCAATAGTCTCCACCCCAAGTCAAGCGTCTCGGAAATGCTCCTGTCTTCTGTTCTTTTCTGCCTCACAAACTTGTCTTCGAACTCGGCTGCAAACTTCAGAAATTTTTTATCGCGCTCGCTCAAGGCTTCTTCCCCCACAATTGCAACAAGTCCTCTTAAGTCCCTGCCTTCAGCATAAGCGGCATAAAGCTGGTCAGAAACCTGCTTATGGTCCTCTCTTGTTCTTGTAGGCCCTACGCCAAGGTTCATCAGCCTTGAAAGGGAAGGCAAAACGTCAATGCTTGGATACACTCCTTTTCTGTGCAATTCCCTTGACAATACAATCTGCCCTTCTGTTATGTAGCCGGTCAAGTCAGGAATTGGATGTGTTATGTCATCCCCCACCATTGTTAAAATCGGAATTTGCGTGATGCTTCCTTTCTTTCCTTCGATAACACCAGCCCTTTCATATATCGTTGCCAAGTCTGTGTACATATACCCTGGATATCCCCTTCTACCGGGAATTTCTTCCCTGGCAGCTCCAATCTCCCTTAATGACTCGCAATAATTAGTCATGTCAGTCAGGATAACAAGGACATGTGACTCATGCTCGTATGCAAAATACTCGGCAGCAGTTAAAGCCATTCTTGGGGTGACAAGCCGTTCAACAGCAGGGTCATTTGCAAGGTTGAGGAAAACGATGCTCCTTTGAAGAGCGCCTGTCTGCTCAAAATCATTGATGAAGTATTGCGCTTCCTCGTTTGTGATGCCCATTGCTGCAAATATCACAACAAAATTTTCCTGCTTGCCTATGACTTTTGCTTGCCTAGCAATCTGCAGTGCAATTTCATTATGCGGCAATCCGCTTCCGGAAAACAATGGCAGTTTCTGCCCCCTGACAAGGGTGTTCATTGCGTCTATTGTTGACACTCCGCTTTGTATGAAATCATGGGGCGAAGCTCTTGCGAAAGGGTTGATTGCCGCACCTATAATGTCCAGCCTTTTTTCAGGGATTACTTCAGGGCCATTGTCGATAGGCTTGCCTGAGCCGCTTAAAACCCTGCCAAGCATGTCCTTTGAAACATTCAACTTCAAAGTGTCTCCCAGGAACTTAACCCTGCTGTCAATGTCTATTCCTGCAGTGCCTTCAAAAACCTGCACAACAACAATGTCGTCGCTTGTATCAAGCACCTGCCCGCTTTTAACTTCGCCATTTGGCAGGGCAATCCTTACAATGTCTGCGTACCCAATCGGCTCTGTCTTTTCCACAAAAATCAAGGGCCCAGCAACTCTTGTTATTGTTTTGTATTCTTTCATTTTTAATTATTATATTACAAGCGGGTCTCCTCAATCGCTATGCTGAAAGAGGACGCTCTCGTGTTTTTTGTTTTAATTTTTTAATGAATTTTATTATTTATTTCTCTAAGCATCAATTTTTCAAACCCTCAGCTCCTTCTCCATCTGGCTTGTGATTTCGTTCAATAATCTTTCATACTCTTTTACAAACTTAACTTCGCTTAGCCTGTCTTTTGCTTTTGTAGCAAGTATTTGCTGCGTTCTCATGCCATTATCAAGCGCGGTATTCGCAAGCCTTGAAAAATGGAGTATAGACTTCATGATTAGGTAAGTCTTCTTCAATTCGCAAAATGTGTCAATTTCATGGAATGCATTCTGCTGCAGTAAAACCTCTCTTATTAAGCGAGCAACTTGCAAAGTCAATTGTTGCCTTTCTGGCAAAGCGTCAGAGCCGACTAATTGCACAATCTCAAGCAACTTCTCTTCTTCCTGCAGAATTGACATCATCTCTGCAACTAAGCTATGCCAGTCTGTTGCAACATTTTTTGCATACCATGGATTTAGTGCATTCAAGTATAATGAATATGATGTCAGCCAGTTTATTGAAGGAAAATGCCTTCTCTGAGCCAACTTTGCATCCAAAGCCCAGAATACTTTTGTAACCCTCAAAGTGCTTTGTGTTACAGGCTCTGAAAAATCTCCCCCCGGGGGGCTTACAGCCCCGATAATGCTGACGCTGCCTTCCTTTTTTGTTCCAAGCGTTATCACTCTGCCGGATCTTTCATAAAACTGCGCCAGTCTTGTTGACAAATAAGCAGGGTAGCCCTCTTCGCCAGGCATCTCTTCCAGCCTTGAGGAAATCTCCCTCATGGCTTCTGCCCATCTTGAAGTCGAGTCAGCCATTAAAGCAACAGAATATCCCATGTCCCTGAAATATTCTGCAATTGTGACTCCTGTGTAAACGCTTGCCTCTCGCGCTGCAACAGGCATATTGCTTGTGTTTGCAATCAGCACAGTTCTGTTCATTAATGGTTTTCCACTCCTCGGATCTGTAAGTTCTGGAAATTCTGTCAGCACCTCTGTCATTTCATTTCCTCTCTCTCCGCAGCCTACATAAACAATAATATCTGCATCAGACCATTTTGCCAGTTGCTGCTGGCTTACTGTGTTATGAAGGATCATTGGGAAGTTTCCACCAACAAAATTATGGGTTATTGGAACAGTGATGTCATATACATCTTTTCCTCCTTCTAAAATGTTAATGCTCACAATCTCATCGCAGAATACATCTTCAAGCGCATTTTTTTTTTTTTTTTGGTAGTCAATATTTAACAAATTAATAACTCTGCTGAAAGTCTGCACAGTTTGCTTGCTGTTTGAATAATATGTAGTTGTTGAAATTCCTTCTTTTTCAAGTTCGTAAGGTTTTCTGCCATCTAAAATTTTTCTTAGTAACCCTGATGTTATTGGAACAATGTCATTATTATTATAATAAGACTCCCTGTTGTAATAAGGTGCAAGTTTAATTGCTTCTCTCGGCGATATAAATAATCTGTAATATGTACTCTCGTCAATTATTCTTTGGATGCCTGACTGCATTTCTTTGCTTGCTGTCGTTACCTCAATTTCCTTTTTGCCTATATGCCCGTCGCAGCTTATGTATGCTATTAAGAAACTGCTGATAACAGACTCAGGAGATTTTAATAGTATCGAAGGCACTTTTATATTTCTTGATTTTTTATTTAGCGGATAGCCAAGACTGTCCAAAATCTTAACAAGAGCCTTGCTATTTGCTGCAACTGCCTCTACTGTTCTGGCATAATACTCTCTGGTTTTCAATCCAAACAATTTCTCTATTAAGTGTGTCACCCTATCACGCAATTGTTTTTTTTGATTAAAAAAATGGACAGAAGCTGAACCTTTTACCATGCCATCAGACATTAAATAGCCGAGTAACTCTGAAAACTCTTCTGAAAAGATTTCCGGAACACTAACAATTAAAGAATCCCTTTCTACTTTAACTTTATTTATTCTTATGTCCTTGTTAATCAGAGTGTACAAAGTTCTGATAAAATTAAGTTTCGGATGATTTCTATTAAGGTAAAAATTGATTAGTGTACAATAAGTAACTCCAATCAAACTGGCAAGCGACTTTTTAGTTATTTTATTTTTTTTGCAGTATAAGTCTATAAGTTTTGGGACATTCTTAAGAATATCCTCGTCACAAACCCTACAATCAAAGTTCAGTGAAAAATTCTGATATTTTGCTTCAAATTCGGCTTTTCTTGGAGATATTATGAAGTCTCCTTCATTTAAATCTTTTGCCTCAGTCTCAACGATATTCAAATTTTCACCAACTTTAAACAATTTGTGAATTGGCGTTACTTTTACTTTTCTGCCAGATCTTGTCTTTATTTCAATTAATTGGTTTGATTTGCCTCTATATATATGTGTTGCAACACCTTCTTTAATCTTATTTTTGTCAAATGTATAAACCTTTAATGCTTGATTGAGTTTAATTAATTTCTCATTTTTATCTAACTCAATTACTTTATTTGTTTTATCCTTATTGCACATATCGTACAAGTTTTTTATTTCCATTAATTCGTCATTTACAAAAATTAATGTATCTCCAGTGATGCATTTCCCGGCGCCAAAAGGCCCGGGGATTGCAGCAACTCCCCCTTTTGCCAATGGAAACAAAGCGTCAAAAATCCTCTGTCCTGTTATCAGGGGCGCTTCTGGCTTCAATTTTGAGGAAACAGGCCTTGCAATTCTTACCGGCCAGTTCTGCTTCATCCTCAGCTCAAACCCGTTGTCAAGCTTGCCGATGACATCATTAACATTAAATTTGCCTGGCTTTATCTCGGCAATTTTTCCGTTTTGGTTCGGAGGCACCATAATTTTATGGATAATGCCGGGATTTTCCTCAACTTCACCAATAACCTGTCCTCCAGCAACATTGTCGCCATTTTTAACTGACGCTTTGAAATCCCATTTTTTTGCTTGGTCAAGCCCGGGCGCATCAACTCCCCTCTTAATGAAATCCCCCATCTGCTTTATCAGCACAGGCAACGGTCTTTGAATGCCGTCGTAAATGCTGCCAAGCATTCCGGGCCCCAGCTCAACTTTTAACGGCTCTCCTGTGTCTACAACAGGCTCGCCCGGTTTTATCCCGGAAGTGTCCTCGTAAACCTGGATTATTGTTTTATCCCCTTCAATCTGTATTACTTCCCCCATTAATTTTTCATTTCCAACCCTGCAGACATCGTACATCCTAGGCTTTATGCCTTTGGCTACAACAACAGGTCCTGCAATCCTGTATAAAACGCCTTTATCTGTCATTTCCACAAGTCAACTCCAATGGATTTTTTTATGAGTTTTTTTAGGCTGTCCTGCTCTGCAGTTGTTGATACTGGAATGAAAACCGGCTCAACAGATGCTTCTATTTCAAATCTCTGATGCGGCTCAAGATTTCCCATAACTTTCTCATCAACAACAACTATCCCAATTTCTTTTTTAGTCTTAAAATTTTTAAGCTGGCTGAAATAATTGTCGTTCAATTCAATTGTATCCTTTATGCCTGCCAGCTGGAACCCTACAACAAACTCGTTGCTTCCAACAACAGCAATTTTTACCATTTT
>JACPMT010000042.1 GCA_016185815.1 Candidatus Woesearchaeota archaeon | reverse complement strand
TTTATATAACATGCAAAGATGAGAAGGAAGCTGAAAGGATATCGCTTCATTTGTTAAAGAAAAGGCTTGTAGCCTGCACAAACATATTTCCTATAAAAAGCATGTACTGGTGGAACAATAAAATTGCAAATCATAAGGAAAGCATAATCATCGCGAAAACAAATAATAAAAATTTTAAAAAGCTTGAAAAAGAAGTCAAAAAGCTCCACTCTTACCAAATTCCCTGTATTTTAAGGATAAATGCTGCTGCAAACAAGGAATATGGAAGATGGGCGGATAAAGAGATGAAATAAAGTAATATGTTCCATTTAATAAAAGAGGTGCGAGATATAAAGAGATTCAACCAGATACTTCTAGTTCTTTTTGAAGAGGGCTTTGATTTTTTGCTGGCCAAAATAAAGCTTAAGCACCACATTGCGATAACAAAAAGGCTGAAGTCCGGGCTCAAAAAAAGGGAGGAAATCAAGCCGGAAATCAGCCTTAGGAGGACTCTTGAAAGGCTAGGCCCCACTTTCATAAAATTCGGCCAGGTTTTAAGCGTAAGGCCTGATTTAGTGCCAAAAGAGTACGCCAAAGAGCTGGAAAAGCTTCAGGACAAGGTTCCTGAATTCCCGTTTAGCGATGTAAAAGCCATCATTGAGAAAGAATTCGGCAAGGGCATTGAGCATTTATTTCTTCATTTTGAGAAAAAGCCAATTGCAAGCGCTTCTATAAGCCAGGTCCACAAGGCAATACTGAAAAACGGCGACAAGGTTGCTGTGAAGGTGCAAAGGCCCGATGTAAAGCACTTGATGGAGACTGACATTGAGATAATGTTTTATTTTGCAAATCTTCTTGAAAGGCATATAGAGAGGCTGAGAAGGTTCAACCCCTCAAGAATTGTCAATGAATTCAAGGAGTGGACAGAAAGGGAGCTTGATTTCAGGCTGGAGGCAAGAAATGCAAAAAGGTTCTACGAGAATTTCAAGGGAAGCAAAACAGTGCATATTCCAAAAGTCTATGACAACCTAACGACTGAAAGAATATTGACTCTGGAATTTATAGAAGGAATTGAGCTTCACAATATAAAGGAAATCAAGAAAAAAAAGCTCGACTTTAACGAAATTATAAAAAACGGCTTTAATGCAATTCTGACCCAGGTTTTTGTGCACGGCGTTTTCCATGCGGATCCACACCCAGGCAACATAATAGTTATGAAAAATAATTCCATTGCTTTTGTTGACTTCGGGATTGTCGGCTATTTTGATGAAAAATTGAAGAGCAAATGCATTGATTTGCTTTACGGCATTGCTGAGCAGGATGAAGAGCTTGTAGTCGACACTTTGATGGGCATGGGGATGGAAAGCGAAGAAATTGACTACGAGCAGCTTAAATCGGACATAAGCTTTGCAATCCAGCCATTGCAGGGCTCTTCCATAAAGGACATCAAAGTGAGCAGCGTGCTCGAGGAAGTTATAGATATCGCTTTGAGGCACAAGCTCAAAGTTCCGGCATCATTTGTACTGTTTGGAAAAACCATAATAACGCTTGAGGGCATAGCCATTGAGTATGACCCAAATTTTAAGATTATTGAAAGCATAAGGCCCTTTACGGAAAAAATTATTGCAAAAAGGTCAAGCCCCCTTTATGCCTGGAAGAGCCTTGTGCACAGTATAAGGAGGTACAAAAAATTTGCAGAGAGCTTTCCTGAAAAGGCTGAGAAAGCCCTTGACAAGATACAGAGGGGAAGCATAAAAGTTGACATTGAGGACACTGATATAAAGCAGCTTGCGCTTGAGATAGACAGGAGCAGCAATCGTGTAGCTTATGGGCTGCTGATTGCAGCTTTGCTTATCGTGTCTGCCATATTGATACAGGTGGAAAAAGGGCCCACAATACTTGGGGTTCCTTTCCTTTCATTTTTCAGCTTCTTTTTCGCATCAATACTTATATTTATTTTGTTTATATCAATTGTAAGGGAGAAATTAAGGCACTGGTGACAAAATGCCGTATGCAGTTGCACATGTAATACTGACTATAGTGATAGCTGACATATACAGGGACTATATTGCAAAAAAAAGATTTCCCATGGTTTACGTTTTTGTTGCTGGCATTGCTGGCTTGGTGCCGGACTTGGACATTCCTGCCAGCTGGGTTTTTAATCTTATTTTTGGCACTAATTATAATTTCCACAGGATTTACACGCATTCCCTGTTTTATGCAATTGCCTTCTTTTTTATTGCCATGCTGTTTTTGTTCTCAAGGAAAGAAGAATATAAAATTTTTAAATGGAATCCGCCAAAGCCGGCATTTGTCATGCTTTTTTTGGCAATGGCGTTCGGGTGGCTCATGCACATTGCGCTTGACTGCGCGCTTGCAGGAGACGGCTACTTAAACCTCATACCGACAATACCTTTAAACTTTTGCCCCAGCCCGTTCAGCAACCAGGCAATTGTGGGGTTTGATGCAATAATCCTTGTGCTGTGGCTTATGCATGAGCAATGGAGGCACAAGATAAAAGACTATTTTTGACTGCTTAGATAAATCCAAAATTCTTTAGAAACCTTACAATCAAGGCAGCCAAAAACACGATTCCGACTGCTGTGAATATATTATTTTTTTTCTTGTCTTTTAAATAAGTAATCCAGCCTGCAAGCAATAATCCTCCTATCAGGGAAATCCATTTCCATCCGTTGCTAATATTTATATAAAAAATGTATGCTTCTATTAATGCCACAGGCACTGCAACTTTAAGGATTAATTCCCAGTTGTATTCTTCTTCCATTTTTAATTTATTTTATTTTTAGTAATCTTGGCAAATTTTTTGGTTATGTTTTATTTACTGTTTGTCTGTCGGTAAATGCTTTGCATTTCCGCCTGATATAAGCGAGCGAAAGCGAGCTTTCGCATGTCACTGCTCGAAAATCTTTGATTTTCGACATTTGACAATAAGGAATATTGAATAAAAATTATTTTTAAAAAATAAAAAAATCTACTCAATTATTGTCCCTCTAAATTTTTTCCCATTTAGTAGGTTTTCCAAATTCCTTAAATCCCTCCCAATGACATACACCTTCATTTTTGATTTTTTTGCTTCTCTCGCAGCAACTGGGTCGAAAGGAGCACTCATGCCTGCTTTCCATTTTTGGCTTATTAATTTGCCGTAATTTTGCCAATTTATCTTCTTGATTTTCCTTGTATTTTTGTGCTGTCTTGGGTCCTTATCATAAACATAGCCAACATTGCTCATATTTATTATTTCTTTGACTCCAAGATTTTTGGCAAGAAGAACAGCGTCATAGTCGGTGCTCCATCCAGGCTTCCAGCCAGCTGCTATGACTATATTTTTTTTAAAGGTTATTTTTGAATTTGGGTTTGTGATTATGGAGTTATCCGCATTGCTGCCAAAAATGGATTTCAGCGAATAAGCATTTATTTTTGTTGCTTTAATGCCAAGCCAGTCCAGTTCCCTGTTGCTTAATTTTTTCCTTTTGGATGCTGCCTGCTGTTTTTATTAACATACTTTAAAATTGTTTTTTTAAAATTAATGAGAAAATTCTTGTCTAATTTACCGGGAAATATCAGCGAGCCGCCCAGAGATATTACAAAAGTTTTTGGCATTTTAAATTGGTTTAGAATGTGGATATAAAAACTTTCTTATTTAACTCCCGATTCCGATAAAAGTAACTCCAATTATTATCAATGCTATTCCAAGCCATTTAATCCTGCTCATTTTCTCTCCAAGAAACTTGACGCTTAGCAAGCTTACCCAGATGTAGCTCAGCGAGACAAAAGGGTACAGCACAGACAGGTCGCCTCCTTTCAAGGCAGGAATAAACAGCATTGTACCAAGAGCGTACAAGGCGACTCCGCCAAACAGATGATAATTAGTAGCCAGTAAGCTCAGCTTTGACAATCGCTTGGCAGATGCTTTCTTGAGCAAGATAGGCCCAAAAGCGCCTATCAAAGTTGCTAAAATTACCAATGCAATAGCCCACAATTGTGTTGCCATTTTAAATGGCTCCCGGAAGATGGTCCTTGCTTCCGTAACCAATTAATATTATGCCAAACATAATCAATGCCACGCCAAACCATTTGAAAATATTCATCCTTTCATTCAAAAAAAAGACAGACAACCAGCTTACCCAGATGTAGCTAGTCGCAATAATCGGATACAAGACAGAAACTTCGCCGCCCCTGAAAGCCATAATTATCAGTATGCCCCCTACAACATAAAGAAGTATACCCCCAATAATGTAATAATTTGCAAGTATGGCTAAAGGCTCGACTATGCTTAAGGTTGCAACGCCTTTCTTCCACAGAATCTGCGCCGAAGAAGTCAGGAGAGTGGTAAAAAGGACTAACATAGCCGCCCACAGTTTAGTTGCCATTTGAGGATTGGAAGATAAGATATTTAAAAAGTTATTGATTTAAATTTACATTGTTTATTTTGATGTTCAAGCTGGACGTTTTAGCTAAAAGATAGCATTTTCTGCATAAATTGATAAAACAAATAAAAAATCAACTTCAATATACCCGCCGCCGCTCTCCCCACCATCCGCCCATTGAAATTATCAAAAATAATTTATACTCGAACTGTCAATTCGTAATTTATGAATAAAAAGAAAGTTTTATGTTATTCCGTCACTGCATTTTTTGTTTTAATAGTGCTAATTGTCATTTACTTCAATACTTTACATCCCTTACCAGCCGCTTCTAAATGTGTATTGGGTGGTGGAAAATGGACAGGATTTTCAAATGGATGTGCAGATTTTTGTAGTCATGGAGATGTATGCACTCAACTTGCTACACTTGGCTGCGATTGTGGGAAAGGAAGTTGCTGGAATGGAAAGGGGTGTCAACCAAACAGCAATGCAGATGAAAGATGTTCGTGGAAGTTTAATGGATTATGCGATTATGAAACTCGTGAAGGTTACTATTTCAACCAAGAAATAAAAAAATGCGAATATATGGGACCCAGCAGTGGATGTAGCGACCCGCCATTCAGAAATCTGCAAGAATGCAAAACAATATGTGAATCTTAAGTTTGCCTAATAGCCTTCTCAAATTCTAGTATCCGAGCGGTTTTTGTTTTTAGCACACTATTTAAGAACTCGCAAGTGTTGAGAAATTAACCTCAACTGGAATGTCCAATTTAATGTCCTGAAGGTCTTTAGACCGTTTTT
>JACPMT010000041.1 GCA_016185815.1 Candidatus Woesearchaeota archaeon | reverse complement strand
TTACACAAAACAAACTTCCCCTTCCGAATATGGCAAACTTGTTACAGAAAGTAGGAAACTATGCGAGGAAGGCAGGTATGACAAGGCCTTTAAAAATCTTGTTAACGCTGTAACTTTAACTGACAAAAATTCAAGAGCATTGGGAGTTCTTGGGTACTGCTATCTAAAACAAAATGAATCCCTTGAAGCCATTCCTGTACTTATCCAAGCAATAAGGAGGAATCCAGAGGAACCACTTCTATTCTATCGCTTAGGTATTGCTTATTGCAATCTAAATAATTATAACCTTGGAATAGCAAACTTAAAGAAAAGCATCAATATTAATCCAGGATACGCCGATTTCTATCAAAAATTGGCAGAATGCTATTCAAAAGCTGGAAATGAGCAAGATGCCAAGAAATATTTGGATTTGATTAAGGAGATAACACCAATAAACGTTACTCCTTTAGAATCCTTATATTAAAATTATTTATCTTATTGGTTGTGACAACCCAAAAATGAGTAATTTGTAACAAAATTGTGGAATACAAAAAAGAAAAAATATTAATACTTTGGCTATTAATGATACTGAGAAATGCGGAAAAAAGAGGTTGGGCAGAAAAATATAGTCATATTTATTCTAATTGCAATAGTAGCCATCGTCTTGATATGGCTGAACTCCTTAAACAAGGAAGAAGCAGCGGAGAAAGGGCAAATTGCAAAAACAGGGAATCCTTTCCAGGCATTGCAGCAGGCAAATGAACTTTATAACAATGCCAACTATGTGGAAGCCATAAGGCAGTACAGGCAGATAATCGAGTCAGAGCCAAAAAATTACTATGCTTACATAAACCTTGGCCATTCCTATCTTCAATTGGGTATACACCAAGACGCATTAAAAACTTTTAATAAAACTTTTGATTTGGGATATCTGGATTTCCGCACCTTTTATGGCCTAGGGCTGACTTATTACAGGATGGAGGACTACAACAAAGCTTACGTTAACCTGAAACAGGCATACGAGTTAAATCCCAACAATAATGCTGTTGTTTCTTATTTAATAAACACCTATAATGCGCTTGGCTTATACGACGAGGCAATAAGACTGGCTGAGGAAAAGCTGAAAAATGACCCAAACAACAGCCATCACTACAGGAAGATTGCAATATCTTATTTCTTAAAAAATGATTTGCCAAAAGCCCTTGAAAATGCGAAAAAGGCTGTAGAGCTTAATGGCGACTATGCGCCAAACCGCATGACATTGGGAACTGTGGATGTGAGCTTAGGCAAGCAAACAGACGCATTAAACGAGTTTAATGAAGTACTGACATTGGTAAAAAGCAATCCTGTTTATGAGGGATTGTCTGTCTTTTACTATCTTTTAGGCGACACGGAGAACTCCGAGAAAAATGCAAAACTGTCAAATTTTTACCCGGCGCACAGCAATAGCTTAAGCTTGTACGGCTTTGCATTGGTTTACCTTAAAGATTATGAAAAGTCAATCGAGGAATTCAACAAGGCTGCTGACTCAAACCCTAATTATTACCTGCCCTACAAAGGCTTGGGCAAGGCTTATATAGAACTTGGCCAAAAAGAAAAAGCGATTGAAAATTTTGAGAAAGCTGCCAAGCTCAACGATTTGGACGAGGAAACCAAAAAGCTGCTGGAAGAGGCAAAAAGATGAAAATTATACTTTTAGACACAAATATTTATGGTTTGGCTTTAGAGAAAAAAGATGTTGCTAAAATTTTAATATCTTTTGCTGACGAGAAACTAAAACCACAAAAAGAATATGCTGTATTAGGTTCTGAAATAATTAATGACGAAATAAATGCAAATCCCAATAGAGAAGCAGTTACAGACAACAGAAAGACAATGATGAACCCAAAAGCCATAGAAGTCTTTACTTTGATAGATAAAAAGAACGGGTTAAGAACGCCAAAGTTTATTGGGCATGAAGCTTTAAAAAGTTTTTTGCTTGGCTCTGGTGTCTCTTAAATGCCTAAAGTATTCAGTGGAACTCATGCCATCAAAAGCCTTTAAAACCTCGGAACGGGATTTGAAAATTAATCTGTCTATTAAAACCTCTGCAAGAGATTTTCCAACTGGTTTAACTAATACTGCTTTCATATGCATAATCGCACAAAATCAACTATATAAACCTTTCGCCTGAAAATGTAAAAATTAATAGCTTCAATGAATCAATTTATAATATTTTTTATAGAGAACTTTGAATGAAATGGTAAAAAAATAAATTTTTCAAAATTCTCTATAAAGATAAAATTCACTACTTAAAGTTAGTAAAAACCGAAAGATTTAAAAAGGGTAATTAATAAATTAAAAAAGGAATGAGCCAATCTTTAGTGTTAGAGGAAAGAGCACAACAGTTAGCAAGGGAAATCCCTGATTCGGTTAGGAAAAGAATTGAATCAACTTTAGGCAGAAGGGACGCTTTGGTTGTTCTTGCGAGAGAGGCGCCACGGTTTTGGGACGCTTTATTGCGAACGGCAAGAATACAGGGTAATAAGGCAAGCCCTGAAATGTATGATATTGTTAAACCTGTGCTTGATATTTCAAATATGCTTAAACAGCCTGCAACAAGAATCCTTAATCGAAGATTTCCTGCAGTCGCACCAGGGAGTGACGGCAGAAGAGCAGATTTTGATGGTCATTTAAGACCGCCTGTAAATCCTCTAACAGGTGCTTCTGGAGTTGATTATGGGCCTCTTTCGGGTCAACGTGAAACATATGTCACTCCTGTAGCTGGTGGAGTTTTATACGGGAAAGTAGAAAATAAACCAGTAAGTGGAAACATGATTTGGGTACTTCATGGGAATGGATATATCTCTCTTTATTCGCATCTCGCTGAAATACTAGAACATTATATTGGAATACGTGTTGATCGTTTCACACGCATAGGTATTATGGGAAACACGGGAGCTGGTGCACGCGATGTTCATTTACATACAAGCTTCTTTGGACCTGCTTTTAATCCATTTTTAAAAGGAACAAAGACTCAGGACCATTATCTCGGTGAAACAGTTTCGCCTTATGTTAAGAACCCTGAAGAGTTTTCTGTAATGGGGCAAGGCAAACCTCTTCCTTACCCTGTCAAGGATGATGAGCAGCTTGACAGAGAATATGTGATAGCTACAAAGCAGTTTAGGAAAGAAGTTGACGAATACCTAGGAATCCTCCCACACTACAATAAAATACATCCACAAAGAATTATGCAGTTGCAGTCGAGAATGGATGTGACATTAGATAGAGACATATTTTACTTATATCACACAATACTCTCACGAAGGGACGGCAGCAAAGAATTAGTTGCAATGAAAGCACGGCTGGAGCAAATGATGTTAACTACACCGCGACTAACTGCCCCGATATTGGAACCTGTTTAGAATATACTTTAACATACTTTAAAAAGAGGTAAATATGGGTAATCTTAAAACCATAATGTTATTTTTAATTCTTATACTTATAGTTTCTTCTCTAAATTTTGTTGTTGCTTTTGATGCTGATGCAGGTCCTGGGGATAGTGATCCTGGAGGCGATCCTGGAGGTGATCCTGGTAGTACCCAAGCAGGCGGCGGCTCCGGCACTAGCACAGGCACAAGCACCGGCACCACAGGCACTTCAGGAGGAGGCTGCGGCTCAGGCTGCGGCGATGGTGTTTGCGGAAGCACCTATTCTGAATCATATGAATCGTATTTTTGCGGTGATAGTATTTGTACTCAGTTAGTTTGTTCTGTTTCAGGTTCCGAAACCTGCAGTTCCTGCTCGGCAGACTGCGGCTCTTGCTGTGTTTCAAATGCAGGGCAGCCATGCGGCGCTTGCGGCTATATTGACTGCTCTGGAAACTGCGTCAACCAAGGACAATGCTTTCCCGGGCAAACGAATTGCTTAGGCGACATAGTACTAGGATGCAATTCCTTTTGCCAGTGGGGGCCTGTACAGGACTGCAACAGCTTAGATGCTTGGTACGGCGGCGGCAACACTCAAACAGCAACTTGCGGCAGCGTTGACAACGATGCCTCTTCAGAATACAGGAATTACGGCTGCTCTGCTGGCTCATGCACATATTCTGTAACGCAAACGCAAGACTGCGACAGCTCAGATGCTTGGCTTGGCGGAGGAAATACAGCAGGATGCGGCACTGACCCGAACTCAGTATGGTATGATTATTACGTAACAACAAACACAAATTCCTGCACATCAACAACAACATGCACAGGCACAGGAAGTGTAAACTGCGATTCAAGCGACATATGCAACAACAAATGCGAAGGAACCATATTTGTGTCAGTGCCTCCAATGAAGGATTATTATGTCACAACAAACTCAAATTCATGCACATCAACAACAGACAGCCCTGTGACAGAGGATTGCGCAACCAAGTCAAGCGCAGATAGCGACGGCTCTTCAACAGCGTACACAGTTGCAGGCACTGTGACTGACTACAGCACATGCACGCTAACTGGCTGCACCGGCACTGCTTATTCCGACTCATGCTCAGGCACTGTTTTGACAGAGTATGGCGCATCAGGAGCTTCATTTACCTCAAGCGCTTACGACTGCCAAAACTATGAAACAAACTATTGCTCAAATGACCGTTACTTTAGGCAGGAATGGGGCTGTGGTGCCACTCCAGCTTATTGCCATAATGATTTTGCTGTAGACACAGCAATAGGCACAAATGCAGATGGCGATGCAAAAGACAAGGAATGCGGCGATTCCTTATGCGACAATGCAGCCGGAGTTTTTGATTCAACAAAAACTACAACAGAAACAGCATGTGCAGATGGCTTGGACAATGATTGTGACGGCAAGAAAGATTGTGCAGATTCAGACTGCGCAGCACTAACAGGCCCTAGTGGAGTAAGATGCTGCCAAACAGCATCGAATTGTGTGCAAAGCAACTGTGTTGCAGAAAGCTGCGTAAGCAATGCATGCAGTTATTCCAGCAGAAATGCATGCGACGCAACAGAATGCGCAGCAGGAACTTATTGCGATGCAGCAGGAGGAACATGCAAAAGTCCTGATGAAAACAGCAATGTGTGCTTAAATTGCGCTTCAGACCAGACACCCAGCTACACATGGTCATGGAGCATAAGCAAATTTGAAGATGCTGGAAAAGCGTATGGCGCAGAACTGTTCAACAGCAACAATGCAGGCTGCACAGCAGAAAGCGGTGGAGTTTGCTTTGACAACACAGGCAAGACAGATGTTCACAAGGCAGCATTAACAACAGGCAACTGCTGCGGCGACGATCCAAATGAGTTTTATAAATCAGACTACTATGGCCCTGAGTGCGTGAGCAGCCTTAATGATTGCGTATGGAGCACAGGAGATGCACAATTATCAGACTCTGGCAATCCAGCATGGTGGTGCTACCTTGGCAAATGGGATGAATGCACTAAAGCAGCACATCTTGGCAAGCATTTTGGAAGCGTTGCATGCGCAGGCACAGGCACAGGATGGACATTAAATCCATTGCCGGAAAGCAATTACTCGTGCACTGACGGCCTTGACAATGACGGCGATGGACTGGTAGACTGCGCTGACAGCGATTGCGACGGCTCAATTTCAGGCACTGTCAAAAATCAAGACAATGAGCCAATAGCAAATGCGGATGTAAGCGCAAAGAAAAACCTGACAACAGTCAAATCAGCAACAACAAGCCAGCAGGGCAATTATTCAATAAGCCCGATAAGCTGCGGAAATTACAGTTTAGTTGTCTCGCACCCTGATTACGTGCCAAACACCAAAACAATTGCGCTTTCATCAAGCCAGCAGGCAACACTTGACTTTAATCTGGCTTCAGGCACATCATGCGAGGCAGACTGCACCTATGCCAGCGGCAATATAGTTTATGCAGCATGCGATAATAAAAACAACTGCACTTTCTATGATGCAATTTCAAAGGCAGCATGCGACAACTCGCAGCCCGGCTGGCTCAGGGATTACAATTCCACATATTATGTAGCATGCGCCTCAGGCGCTCCGCAGCCAAAAACAGAGATACAGGCAAGCGTAAGCTGCGCCAGCGGCACTTTAGTCAAGGTAACAAGAATTGTTGTCTATAACGGCAAGCCTGTAAAGCTTGTTGTTGCAACATGCGGATAAAGACGGATTTAATAAATTATAATTAGATAAAAAATTCAATGAATAAAAACTCCTTAATCAAAACAAAAATAAATACAAAATAAATAGGCGAGGTGTGAGCGCAATGGACAAAAAGCGAACACCGAGCACAAGAATATGTGAGCGAAGCGAACGTATTGAAAATAAAATAAAAGATTAACTTCAAAAACAAAAATAAAAATCACAAATGAAACAGCGCCAAATACATAAAAAACAAAAACCAAAATTAAAAATTGATGAGATAGCTCTTGTCTTTGTAGTGGCAGTCATTGTCATGCTCGTAAGCATTTACGGCAAAATGAGCAAGGGCAATGAGCCGAAAATGGAAGCGGAGAAAATAACGGAAATCCTTCTGGACGAGCATGCTGTGAGTTTTGCAAATAATGGCATTGTTGATGGGAATAGATTGAAAGAAATCCGGAATATGAACTATAACGACTTCAAAAAATCACTTAACGCCAAAAATGACTTCTGCATTTATATCGAGGATGGAAGTGGCAACATAATCCTTGCCAAAGGCTCTAGCAAATTAAATGGGGACGGCATGAATTGCAGGGAGTGAAATAGGAAGGTTTAAATAGAAGTTATAAGTTATTATAATGAGTTATAATACATTATAAGCCAAATGATGCTCCAAATTAGCAAGCATGCAAAAGAAAAAATGGATATAGAAGGCATAGACGAGGAGCAGATTAAGCGAGCAATAAAAATGGGTTCAACATCACGGCAAACTGATGGTTACCTTGCAACTTATACCTATATTAATGTAGCATACAAAAAAAGAGGAGATGTTTATAGAATTAAAACAGTTTTTGTAGATAAAGGTGAGAGAAAATGAAAGACGAGGATTTTTGTTGGGAATGTAAAGCTAAAATGAAAGATAAAAATACAGATTATCTTTTGTATGGGGTTAAAATTGGCAATTTCCCAGCAAAAGTATGTGAAAAATGTGGAGAAACCTATTTTAGCGAAGCGACATCTAAAAAAATAACTGAAATAACAAAACAAAAAGGACTTTGGGGTTTGCAAGCTAAAACTAAAGTTGGCAAGGTAGGAACTGCCCTTGATATAAGGCTGCCAAAAAAGATAATAGATTTTTTAAAATTAAAGAAAGGGGAAGAAGTTACTATATACCCTGAAAGCAAGAACAAAATAGTTATTTCAATATAAAAAATTAAAATGAGATGCCCAATATGCGAAAAAGGAACATTAAAAAAGGGAAACAATCAAAAAAACGAAGTTTTTTTGGTGCGCAGAAACGCAAAGCGTTTCTCGCGAATCAAAGAAACAAGCAAGCCAGGAAAAAAGGCGTATGGGGTTTAGGGAAAAAGACCAAGATAACAAAGACAGGAAATTCCTTGGCAGTAAGGATACCAAAGGAAATTGCAAATTTTCTTAATTTAAAGGAAGGAAAAGAAGCGTATATGCACCCTGAAAAAGATAATAAACTAATAATAGAAGCTTCTTAAGATTATATGGCTAACAAAAAAAAAGCGCAGTCATGGTCTATAGACATAACGCTTGGCGTCATTATTTTTATGGCGGCTTTTTTTGTTTTTTACTCCCTTCTGAACTCAAACCCAAATACCAAAGCCAGCAGCCTGGAGGAGCAGGCATCAGTCATCATAAAGCAGACAACAGCCGAAGGCGGAGCTATTGCCATTGTGCATGGCAATGAAGTGGACATAGGCAGGCTCAATCAATTAAAAGACCTGAGTTATGATGAGTTGAAAGGAATGTTAAGGGTAGAAGGGGATTTCTGCATTTTTCTGGAAGACGAGCAGGGAAACCTTGTGCTTATCAACAACAGCTACAGGGGCATAGGCTCGCCGAATATAAACCTGAGCGGAGCGCCGTGCAGCCAGAAATAAAAAGGCTGCTAATAATACAAATAAAAAAATAATAAAAAATAAAAAAACAATCCCACAAAACAAAAAACTATAAATACAGTCTAATTCTTTAATAACCATAAATCAAAATGTCAATTAAAAAAAGAGGTTATTTCTTTATACTGGATGCTGTGCTTGGATTAAGCGTGATTGTCATTGGGGTTCTTCTTATAACATCCTCTTACGTTAATGCCCCAAAGCAGACCCAGGTTGTGCTGCTGTCGGACGACTTGATGAACTTCCTTTCCAACACGAAAATAAGGGACATTAACAACCCCTATGCCGGCATAGGCGGCACGCTTTGGAGCCAGGGCGCAATAACCGATTCAGAAAACACTTTGCTGCAGCAGATAGGCGAGTTCTATGCAACGAACAAGATTGACATTGCCGACAAATTCGTACAAAACGTGTCTGCAGGCACTATCCCATCCCAATTTAGGTATGAGGTGTGGATTGACGGCGTTACAATATACCCCAAAATAAAAACGCCAGAGCATATCAAGTCAAGAAACAGCACAGAGCTTTTGCTTACTTCAAAAAAGCTTGCTTTTGGAATCATAAACAGGACAACAAGCGACTTGTGGGGGCCTTACAAGGCAGAGGTATTTGTATGGGAAAAATAAGGGGAAAAAAGGGCATATTTTTCACCTTCATTGCAATAACCATAATGGCTATTTTCATCCTGATATCAACGCCGCCAGCTGATGTGAGCCTGCAGAAAGATACCCAGGCAATAAGGGCAAGAATAGGCTCTGTGGACAATTATGTTGATGATTTGCAAAACAGGTACTTTGAAGCTGTGCTTAGGGCCACTACTTACAAAACAATCCTGTCTTTGATTTTTTACATGAATTCAACAGGCTCGTACCTGCCGAATTTGAATTCCGCTTTCACAGAGGTTTTTGTTAACGGCACGATAAACAGGGTGCCTATAGACTCCATAACTGGGAAAAAGATAATGGAGAACAATACATTCACAAATTGGAGCAGCAAAATAACCCAGGCAGCAGCGGATACATTAAACGTGAATACCACAATAATCATTGGCAATGTTTCTGTCCTGCAAACAACGCCATGGAGCATTGGCTCTTCCATGAGCGTTAACTTTACCGTCAAATCAAATGTTGCCGAATGGGGAAAAAGTGCAATAATAACAACCTCAACCAACATAGAAGGCTTGCCAGACCCATACTATTTCATAAACACCAGAAGCACAGGCTCGTACACAAACCTGGTAAAAAAATCAAGTGTTGAATTCAACCAATGGAATATTGCAAGTACAAGGGAGCATTTGAGAAATGGCACTTACGTGCACTGGCAGAGCTCTGGTGCGCCGAGCTTTTTGATGAGGTTCACCAATACAATAACAAATTCAACCTGCTGCGGCATCGAATCTTTGGTAAACCCAAATAAAGTAACCCCAAGCGACCAAAGGGAAAGCTATGTCGACTATCTTTTCTGGAGCCACACTTTTAAGGACGACTGCGCCCAGCTTTACAACATCACAATCCTGTGGGACGAATTCAGGTATTTCAAGCTTGATTTCAACAGCACGATAAGGTACAACATAACAGCTCAAGATGCTGTAAAGACCTGCCAATAAGCCAAGTTGCCACTCAAAGACAATAACTAAAGTTTTTATACCATAAACCAAATTTAGCCTTATGCCATCTCCCAATGACATTGTACTGCGGACAGTCGCTGACGAGCTGCTGGAGCTAGTAAAAAAAAGCAGGAAAATCTCAGTTGAAGAAGCGTCGAAAAAGCTGAAAATGCCTGCTGCAAGCGTCCAGGCTTTAGTTGATTTTTTGGTTGAGGAAAAGGTTTTTGGCATAGAGTACAAATTTACCACCCCTTATGTATACCTTTACAAGGAAGGAGTTAAGCGGGCTGAGATAAGGGAAAAAAGCTTTGCAAAGGATCTTATAACCAAAGAGCAGTTTTACGAGAAGGCAAAGGAAAAAAATATGCCTTACGAGCATATAGAGGGGATGTGGAGAAAATACCTTCAGCAGAACATTGTCAAGATAAGGGAAGAGTTTTTGAAAAAGTCAAGGGAAAAGAAAATCCCAGAGGAAAAGATGGAAGAGCTCTGGAATAAATACCTTTCATACTTATAGAGAATTTTGAAAAATTATCAAATAGTCAAAATTCTCTAAGAGAACTTTGAATGAAAATGACTAAAATAATGGATTATTCAAAGTTCTCTATAATTGGAAATCATAATTGAAAATGGATATAGATGAGTTTTTGGATAGAGAGCTTTCTGACTTAGGTTTGCAGACAGACAAGACTGAAAAGCTTGAGACAGAGCAGTTTCAAGGGCAATTTGAGCCGTCCCCATTAATTGAAAATATAAAAGCGAATTTAAGCAAAGGGAATCTTGAGCAGGCAGAGCAGTCCTATGTCCAACTGTGGCATATCCTAATGGAGCAAAAGCTGAAGTGGGATAAAGAGCTTTACGAGCAGCTGTCTTTGCTGAGCAGGCAGTTTTCAACTGCATTAAGCTACGCCTATGACAAGGTCAAAATAAAGGCAGCACACATATACGAATTGATAAGCAGGGCAATGGCTGCAATGAAGGAAGGGAAAAAGGAGCTTCCTTTCAAGCTTTACTCCGAGATAGAGGAAATAAACAACTCCATTCCAAATGTGTTTTTTGAGGAAAAGAAGGCAGTGCAGGAGCAAATAACAAGCCTCTATAACGAGCTTAGGAGCACAACAGACAATGAGCTGATAAAGAGGATTTCCGCGCTGGTGCAGGAAACAAACCAGCTGATAGGGAGGATAAGCATTTCGATAAGGGCGAATGACATGATAAATGCGATTGTAAATTACAACAAGTGCATTGAGCTCTACAACCAGATTCCAGAGGGGTTTTTAAGGCACAAGAATTCAATAGGGATGAAGCTTTTGGACATTTACAAAAGCCTCAGCATTTACTCAGAAATATCAAGCCTGCAAAAGCAGCTAAGCCAGCAGGCGCCCCATCAATTACAAGCCCAGCAGCGTGCCCCCCCATTGTCATTTGCGCAGACTTACGATGCATCTTCAAAATCGGCAATGGCAAGCGCAAAAAAAGAGCGGGCAAAGAGGAACATGGAAAAAGGCTTTTATAACGAAGCGTCAAAGGACATACAGGAGGCATTGCAGCTCGAGCCAGGCGATGCAGAGGCAAAGGCAATCCATGCAAAGATAAAGACGCTGCAATAGGAAAGATAATGTTTAAATAGTTGTTACATTTTAGAATTCAAGTTGGTGTTTTAAATTGAATAAAAGGGGGTGGAAGTTATTAGTAATATTTTTTATTTTGTTAGCAAGTTCTATATTTTTTGTAAATGCTTTGGCAAATAATTCACAAATTACTAAAAAAAATAAATTAAACAAAGAAACTGAAAGTTTTTTAAAAAACATTAAAGATAAAGAGCAAGAGAAAGATTTTATTATAAAATTCAAAAATACAATAGACAAATCAAAATTAAATAAGGTTTCTACAATAAAAACTATTGGCAGACTTAAAGT
>JACPMT010000001.1 GCA_016185815.1 Candidatus Woesearchaeota archaeon | reverse complement strand
CCATGATAAAAAATTTGGTGTAGTTGCTTATAATAGAAGCCCTGAGCCTATAAAAAAAATGAAGAAATATGGTGTTGAGATTGCCTATTCTATTGAGGAATTAATCAATAAATTGCCAAAGCAAAAAATAATTTGGCTTATGGTTACTGCTGGCAAGCCAGTTGATGCAGTAATTAAGGAGTTATTGCCTTATTTAAAAAAAGACGATATAATAATTGATGGTGGCAACTCGTTCTATAAAGATTCTGTTAGAAGGTATAAATTTCTAAAAAAGGAAAAAATTCATTTTGTTGATATTGGTACAAGCGGTGGCTTGAAAGGAGCAAGACATGGTGCTTGCTTAACAATTGGCGGTGATAAAAAAACCTTCAAGAAAATAGAGCTGATATGCAAGGCTGTTTCTGCAAAAAATGGCTATGCTTATGTCGGCAGTGCAGGCTCTGGTCATTTTGTCAAGATGATTCACAATGGAATTGAATATGCCCTATTACAAGCATATGGGGATGGATTTGAGTTATTATTTAAAGGTCCCTACAAGCTTGATTTAAAGAAAATTGCAGAAACATGGCAAAATGGCTCTGTAATAAGAAGTTGGCTGCTTGGATTAGCAGCAGACTCTTTCAAGAAAGACCCAAGGCTTAGCAAAATAGAAGGAATAATTGGAGGAGGAGAAACAGGGCAATGGGCTGTAAATACGGCTAAAGAGTTTAAAGTCCCTTTTAAAAGCGTTAAGCTAGCATTAAAATTAAGAAAAAAGTCAAGAAAAAAGCCGAGTTTTGCTGGCAAGGTTGTTGCTGCTTTGCGCAATGAATTTGGCGGGCATGAAGTTGTAAGGAAAAAATAGCCAAAATAAAAATGGAAACAATATTTGCTGTTGGCTTGAAAAAAGATGTCAAAGGCATTCAATCTTTCTACATTCCAAAGCCAGAGATAAAAAAACCGACAGAAGTTCTTATCAAAATAAAGCATACTGGCTTGGACGGAACTGATTTTAATATGATAAAATATGACTCAAAGGATATTGCTGAAAACAGAAATGAACTAGTGCTTGGGCACGAGCTTCTTGGTGTTGTTGAGGAAATTGGCAAGAATGTAAAAACTGTGAAAAAAGGTGATTTTGTAACAATGACTGTTAGAAGGGGCTGCAATATATGCCCACCTTGCTTGCATGAGCAAAGTGATATGTGCATGACTGGCTTATTTACAGAAAGAGGCATTCACAAGATTGATGGCTTTTTAACAAGCTATGTTGTTGACGAAGAAAAATACATACTTAAGCTACCAAAAGGCTTGGAAAAATACGGTATTTTTGTCGAGCCGTTGAGCATTGCTGAAAAAGGTATTGAACAGATAAGGCTAATACAAAGCAGGATGCCATGGGCTTGCAAGCATCCAAACCATTCTTTTGACAGCAAAAAATGGGGTGATTGCAAAACAGCATTTGTAATTGGGGCTGGTCCCCTTGGCATATTAGCAACTTGCTTATTAAGGTTGGCAGGAGTGAATACATACGTTTTAGAGAGAAAAGATGAGGAGCACATAAAAATAAAAACTATAAAAAGGCTTGGCGCAGAATATATAGACATAAGAAAAATAACAATACCTGAAGCATTTAAGCTTGCTGGTGATGTAAATATTATTTTTGAAGCAAGCGGCGCCTCTGAGTTTGCAATAAATATGATTCCACATATGTCAAGGAGCAGCATTTATGTAATGACTGGCATTCCAAAAGGCGAGCTAAAAGCTACATTTGATGCGCATGCAATCTTGAGGCAGATTGTTAGATACAACCAAGTAATTGTGGGTACAGTCAACTCCAACAAAAACCATTTTGAGATGGCGATAAATGACATTCCTAAAATAAACAGAAAATTCGGTAATATTTTAGACAATATAATAACCCATAGATTTAAGCTAAACCAATATGAGCAATATTTCAATCTTCAAGGTCCCAACCAATTAAAGATTGTTGTTGATATGGATTGAAAATTTATATTACTTTTGAAAATAATATAAAAATACAATAACCAAATGAAAATCTATGATTTAAGCCCAGAAATTTCTGAATACATGATTGTTTATAAAAATAAAATAGAAAAAAGACCAAAAATAAAAGTTACAAGGACACTAAAGCAGGGAGCAAATGAGTCAAGGCTTGAAATTGAGGTACATACTGGTTCGCATGCAGATGCTCCATATCATTTTATTAAAAAAGGCAAAACAATAGAAAGAATAAATTTGAATAAATTTATGGGCAAATGTATAGTTTTAGATTTTACAAATATTAAAAACACAATAACAAAAAATCATTTAAAAAATCTGAAATTAAAAATTCAAAAAAATGATATTGTTTTATTAAAGACAAAAAATAAGGCTGATAAAAAATTTAATCCAGATTTTATTTATCTTGGAGAAACAGGCTCGGAGTACTTAGTTTCAAAAAAAATTAAGGCTGTTGGCATTGATAATTTAGGCATTGAAAGAAACCAGCCAGCTCATGAAACGCATAAAATATTATTAAAAAATAATATACCAATTTTTGAAGGCTTGGATTTAAGCAAAGTTAAGCAAGGACGATATTTTTTTCATGGATTACCTTTAAAGATTAGAAAAGGGGATGCCTCTCCAATAAGGGCTATACTGGTAAAATAATAAATTAATCAAGCCTTGTACAATTCTGTATCAGGATGGAATGCAAACCACGCAAACCAGAATGACCTCACTGGAATAATGTCTTCATTCGCATCCTTGTTTTTTATTGTAACAATGCCTGCATCGCTTCTTTCAGCAATTAAGGCAACGCCATTAAATGTGTCCTCAATTTTTCCCAATTTTTTCAAATCTTCTTCTGTATATGCTTTAAACTTTCCATTAATTTCAACACCAAAAATAACCTCTTTTGGATGCAGCTTCAAATCTTCATTTTCCACAGGGAAGTAGATTGAACGGCTTGTATCATAGTCACCATAAGGAGTTCTTCCATAAGAGCGTATAAAGCCAGTTTCTCTGCTTAAAACCTTTGTATCAGGATGCAATTTTTTCCAATCACTCCAAGTAAGAGTATCAATTGGCATTTGTTTTAGTCTCATGCCTATAAGCTCACCTACAATTGCCCTGCCTGTCACTTGGTCCCATAAGGTGTCTGTTTTCCTGTCATACATCACTAAGTCGCTATTGTACAATAACCCAGAATCTCCAAATTCAACTGGCTGATTGCTGATTGTTCTTTCATACGCAATTCCTGTGCCACATAAAGGGCAATAAGTAATAGCAACTGGCTTTCCATTTACAACATCATTAACAATTTCATGCCACACTAAAATCTGGAAAGGATAGGCTCTTTTATCGCCATTTAAGTTAATGCCCAAAACTAGCTCGTCATCTCTTACAAATTTATTTGCATCCTCCACAGATATAAATCTTGGCTTATCTATTGATGGGATTCCATCCTTTGGCGGCCCTCCTGACAATAGTTTGCTGGGATGCACAATGTACTTTGTCCCATCTGGCAATGTTTTTATTTCATCTTTTTGGCTTGATTCAATTGATTTTGACTTTAGCAATTTACCCACTTTCTCATTTATTTCCTCTGGTGTTAAAGGACCTTGTTTTTTATCAACAATAATGCCCTCTTTATTTATAAAGTAAGTTACAGGCTGTGTTATCACATTGTATAATTTTTTAACTTCTGCATCTGGGTCAAGCAGAATTGGGTATGTTATTTTGTATTCTTCCAAAAATTTTTTTATAGGTTCAGGATTTTCTTGTAAATTTATACCTAATATAACTAATTCATCTTTATTTTCTTCATAAAGCTTCTGAAATAAAGGCATCTCTTCCTTGCATGGCGGGCACCAAGTGGCCCAAAAATTAACAATTAAATGCTTTTTTCCTTTGTAGTCGCTCAACAAAACAGGTTTTGATTCTAAGTCATTAAGTATAATGTTTGGGGCTTTATCACCGATAGCCGTTCCCAAGGATGATTTAGGCTCTGTTACTGCTTCTTCTTTCACTGTTACTTGTTTTGTTTTTTTAAATGGATTTTCAATAAAAAGAATTGCAGCTACTAAGATTAAAACAGCAAATATTAACATAATGGTTTTTTGATTTTTTTTCATGTGATTATAATATTACTTCTTACTTTATTAAAATAACTCTAACTACTTAAATATTAGTTTTAATTGTTAAACAATAAGCTTTAAATATAAAGAAACACTACTATAATCAAAGTGGCAGTTATGGAAAAAAACATTGTTATAGCGCCTGTTGGCGACAACATGGATGCTTTGTTTATTGGATTGAGGGAGTTTCCAACAGAAAGGGTTATTCTTTTAACCCCTACTGACAGGACAAAGGAAGCAGAGAAAGCAATGCAGGACTTAGACAGATTCAAAATACCGACAAAAATAGTTGAGATTAAAGGAAATATATGGGAAGAGATGTTCAGGAAAATTGCCGAGATAATAGAGATTGAAAAGGAAAAGAACATACTTGTCAATACAGCAACTGGCGACAGACTGACAACATGCGCTGCAACAAGCGCTGCTTTTGTAAATGGCATCAAAGCATTTTCTGTTGACAACGGAGTGGCAATGCTTTTGCCTGTCTTGAAATTCTCTTATTATAAGATATTAACCGATAAAAAAATGGAAATTTTAAAAATGATAAGCAAGCCTGATTGCTGCATGTCTCTTGAGGAGCTGAGCAAAAAAACAAAGATGAGCCTGCCATTGATTTCTTACCATATCAATGGAAATCTTAAATCTGAGGGCTTAAAGAAAATGGGGCTTGTTGAGACAAATGAAAAGAAAGGAAGGATTGAGATTAAGTTGAGCACTTTGGGCAGGATGCTGATTAAGGGGTATGTAAGTTAAGCTATTTCTTAAAACGAATTTCGTCGATTTTGAAACGAAAATTTTAAATACAGAAAGTAAAAGATATTCCCTTAAAACCATATAGAGGTGTAAAAAATGTTACAGCAAATTGATGTAAACTATTTGGCAGTTTTGGCTGCTGCAATCGCAAGCATGATTGTCGGGTTTATTTGGTATGGCCCATTGTTCGGCAAAATGTGGATGAAGATGATGGGTTTTGACAAAAAGAAGATGGATGAAGCCAAGAAGAAGGGGATGGGGAAAACTTATGCTCTGGCTTTTTTAACATCATTGATAATGAGCTATGTATTGGCGCATTTTGTTGGTTATGTGCAGGCAGCAACAGCAATGGATGGGGTTGTCCTTGGGTTTTGGGTTTGGATTGGTTTCCTGGCAACAACGCAGATCGGCTCTGTCCTATGGGAAGGAAAGCCTGTTAAGCTGTACTTAATCAACACGCTACACTACTTAGTTGCGCTTGCTGTGATGGCTGCTATTTTGGCTGTCTGGGTTTAAATTAATTCAACAAATTTAAAAACAGCAAATTTTTCTTTTTCCATATGAAAGAACTCTTATTCGGCACAGCAGGCATTCCTCTAAGCTCAAACCCCCGCACAACAAGTGACGGCATAAAGCATGTCAGAAAGCTCGGATTGCAGGCAATGGAGCTTGAGTTTGTACACAGCATAAACATAACAAAAGACAAAGCGCCTGAAGTTAAAAAGGCTGCAGAGCAGAGCAATGTTGTACTGACGTGCCATGCTCCTTATTTCATAAACTTGAATTCTTTGGAAAAGGCAAAGATAAAAGCAAGCATTGACAGGATTGTGAATTCCGCAAGAATAACCAATCTGTGCGGCGGCTATTCTGTCTGCTTTCATGCAGGCTTTTACATGGGACAGGATGCAAATAAAACTTACGATGCAGTAAAGCACAGCCTGAAAGAGATAATCTCAATCTTGAAAAGGGAAGGAATCAATATCTGGGTAAGGCCTGAAACAACAGGAAAAGAAACGCAGTTTGGCAATGTAGATGAGATATTGCAGCTTAGCCAGGAAATTGACAATGTAATGCCCTGCGTTGACTTCGCACATTTTCACGCAAGAACAAACGGAAAATACAACACTTACAAGGAGTTCGCGAGCATTTTGGAATCCATAGAAAAAAAGCTTGGAAGAAAAGGCTTGGAAAACATGCATATGCACATCACCGGCATTGCATACGGCCCAAAAGGGGAGAAAAACCACTTGACTTTAAAAGAGTCAGATTTAAACTATCAGGAATTATTGAAGGCATTGAAAGATTTCAAAGTGAAAGGTGTGGCAATTTCAGAAAGCCCAAATATAGAGGTGGATGCCTTATTGATGCAGAGGACTTTTAAGTCACTCCAAAAACGGAAAAAATATCTTAACAAAAATTCTGTTGCCTTCTAAAGTCAAAATTGCGATTGACAAGCCAACAATAATCATAATTACACCAGCAGTTTTCATAATAATTGGAGTCACTTGAACCATCTTCTTTATTATTAGTGATTTAAACAAACCTATCAACATAGTAAGTAAAATCATCAAAATCCCCATAGTTAAAGAAAAAACAATAAAAGATGTTAATGCAGAAATAAAGCTGCCAGTTGAGTAAGCATAAATCATTAAGCCTAGCATTATCGGGCCTGTGCAGCCTATTGCAGCAGCATTATAAATAATACCGTATCCAAACATGCTTTTTGAAATGTCTTTTTTTGCTAGAAAATTTTGAATAAACCCAACATTAAATGATTTATGCATTAATGTCATAACGCCAAGTATTGCTATAAAAATTCCAGCAGCTGCTCTAATCCCTAAAATTAATGGGATGTCTTTTAACTACAATTATTCCTAGAGCGGCAAAAATTCCAAGTTTAAATAATTCAAAAAGTTTCGATTTTTGTTTTTCTTGTTTTGTTAAATAATTTGAGATATAAGCTGGAAGCACTGTAAATGAACATGGTGAGAAAAATGCAGCAATTCCAAAAATTACAGAAAGTACAATTATATTAAACTTAGAGAAAGTTTGAGGCATCATTACATTATAAATTGTGCCTAAAAATCCATAATAATAGCCGAGAAAACCAATAGCAACTATAAATATTATTACTAATAATGCATATGCAAATATTTTTTTATTTTCTGTTTTCATTTTTAATTATATCTAATTTGTCAAGATGCAAGGTTACTAAATAAATTGAAATTAACAGTAGCACTAAACTAGTTATTGCAAGCGCAAGCCCGTACCTTGAAATTGCCAGTGAGCCGGGAAATCCAATTAGTGAAAGGAGCAGGGGCTTGCAAAAAGGACAGGTTGTATTGAAAAAGCTAAGAAAAGCGCCTATAAAGCCTATATTTGCCGAGCCTAATGATTTTTGCCTGTTTCTGATTGCAAAAATCTGTAATGAAATAAGCAAGCCGCCCAAAATGGAAAATATTACAACAAAAGAAAAGCTAACCTGAGTAAAAGAGACATTTATGTTGTTTAATCCAAATCTCAAGTCAATCAAGTTTGTCATAACAGCATAAATCAAGCCGTATAATGGAGCTGAAATTAGGAATAGAATAAAGTAATTTCTTCTGCTTAGTGCATGCACTATTATGGATAATTGCCTTTTCGTTCTATTAATCATTTTAAGCCAAAGCTTCTTTTAGCAATTTTCTTGCTTCTGGCTTTAGTCTTTTTGTGCAAATGCATATGCAGCAATAGCAACACTGGCATATTCCATTAGCACAACAATTTTTTCTTTTTGCCATTTTATTTACTTCCATTGTTTAATCAACAACACAAATGCCTGCAAAATTTATCTGTATGCTTATCAATTAGCTCCATTAACGGCTTGATAGTTGTTTTGTTTATTGAATAAATCCTTTCCTTGCCATTTTTCTTGTTAAAGACAAAGCCGCATGTTTTTAATTTCTTCAAGTTATGTGATACAGTAGTTTGATTAAAATTTAGTTCTTTGCAAATCTGTGTTACGTTTTTTGGACATTTTCTGAGCAGATTGATTATCTTCAATCTTTGTTCGTTTGCCAAAGTCTTAAAAAACAATTCATATGGTTTTTTAAACATATGTAGAATATAACATATAACTTGTATATAAATGTTTTGTTTAACTGTTATAATTAAATGTCATTATTTTCAATTTTATTTTAAAGAACCAAAATAAAAATTTAACTGCTAACTAAAGCATTAAACAAAACTTCCCATTGCTGCTCGTTAAAAACTCCTGAGCCCTTGTATAAAATTAATCCGTTTCTTGCGATTGCGTACTTGGTTGTTGTGTACTTTATTGCGTAGTCTGAAAGAATGTCTGTTTTTCCTTCTGCAAAGTCTATTCCGCTAATTCCTTTTTTCTCTTTGTATTTGCTTATTAGTTCTTTATCTTCATTTAAATCCAAGTCTATCGCCAAAAATGTGACTTTGTCGGCATATTTTGGATAAATATTTTTCACAACATCAAAATCCCTTGAGCAGAAAGGGCACCATGAAGCCCAGAAATAAAGCAGTATCGGCTTATTCTCTTCCTTAAACTGGCTTAATCTATATTGCTTGCCATCAATTGTTGTGATTGTAAAATCAGGGGGTAATTCGCCTTTATTAATACCCACATTTTCTTGCTGTTCAATTGCATTTCCAGTAGCAACTTGATGTCCTGTTTTAGAAGCACAAGCGTTTATAAATAGCATAAAGAATAAAAATAAGGTAATTAAATAAACTTTTTTCATAAAACACCTAAGCTAAAAATCTCAAAACTCTTATTTATAAATAATGTTTAATCATTAAATAAAAATTTTAAATTATTTTGAAAATTCATCAAAATTAGATTACCCAAACGTAAATGTGTAAATCTTGAAGCCTTTTCCTGCAACATTTATGTTTAGTGCATGGCTTCCGTAATTCTCCGCAGAGGCAATATTGTAAAGCTTGAACTCATTTATGCTTGATATGCTTTTGTTTTCCTTAATAAAAATGTCAGAGCCCTTGTTTTTCTTGTTCTCAAACTCATTGTCCAAAAATACAAATGCTTCCGAGCTGTTTTCAGAGCCGGCCACAATATTCACGTTTTTAGCGTCAAAAACCAGAAGAATCTCGCCTTCATCATCAATCAGCTCCATGTTGTCGGCGTTGTACTTCCATTTGCCGGAAAGATAGACAAAGTTCCTGAAGGGGTTTAGCGGAAACTTGAAATCAACAATTGAGTCTGGGGGAATATTCTGATAGCCAAGATTTCCCCTGTCAAACTTGTAGCCAAAATAAATTTCAGGGGTTTTCACGCTTGAAAAATTGACTTCAATAGCCTCTGTCGGCTTGCTCATTTCTGCTTCTATCCCGTCTTTTTGCCTTAGTTTTTCCATTCTTTCTTTCAACAGCAATTGTATCATTTTTTCAGTTTCCTCATAAGCTCCTTCTCCAATGTGGTCGTACCTGATGTAACCATCAACATCAATCAGAAACTTATGCGGCCAGTACCTGTTCTGGTAGACGCTCCAGGTTGCATAGTTGTTGTCCTGAGCAACAGCATACTTCAACTGGTAGTCATTAACTGCCTTCAGCACATTCTCATATTTTTTCTCGAATTCAAATTCTGGTGTATGCACCCCAACAATCACTAATCCCTTGTCCCTGTATTTTTTGTCCCATTCCTTTAGGTAAGGCAATGTCCTTATGCAGTTTATGCATGTATAGGTCCAGAAATCAACAAGCACAACCTTGTCCCTTAACTGCTCAATCTTTAATGGCTCAGAATTAATCCATCTTTCTATGCCTGCAAAATCAGGTGCCCTTGGATATTTTGTATTTTGTTCATTAGGGTTGGATTGCGGTTGGGCTTGGGATATGTCGGGCTTTTTGGATTCTATGTAGATTATGGCTGCAACTGCAAAAATCACAACAACTGCTGCCAAAAAGGGCTTTTTAACAAAAGTCATCTTTTTCATGATAGAAGCGAGGCTGCAAAAAACCAGTTAGCTACAACATTCAGCTTGTTTGTGAAAACCAGTATGCCCAAAATCAATAATAATATTCCTACGATAATATTGAAATATTTCAAAACTGTTGCTGATTTACTGATAAGGTTGATTGCTTGCGTAGTAAATAATCCAACCAGCAAAAATGGGATCCCAAGCCCAAGGGCATAAGAAAGCAGCAGAATAAAGCTTAAGCTTGGCTTTGCAGCAGCCAAAGCCAGTATGCTGCCAAGAATAGCGCTTACGCAAGGCGTCCATCCAACAGCAAATGCTGCTCCAAAAACAAATGATGTAACATAAGTTATGCTGAATTTTTTCTTGACTGCAAACTTGTGCTCTCTTTCCAAAAAGCTTATTCTTATCAATCCTAGTATGTACAGCGCAAACAAGATTATTATAATGCCGCCAGCCCTTGAAAGCCATGTCTGGACATTGTAAGACACTCTTTCCAGTACTGTATTTAACAGAACTCCAAGCAAAGCAAAAATAACAGAAAAACCAAGCACAAATGCTACACTGTTCAAAAAAACCTTTAATCTTGCGCCCTGCTGCCCTGTTGATGTCCCAGAAAGATAGGCTAAAAATCCGGGAATCAATGGCAAAACGCAAGGGCTGACAAATGAGATTAGTCCTGCAGCAAATGCAATAATTATTGTTGTTTCAACCATTTTTTATTTTTTTATTTATTTTTTAATGAGTTTTTTGTGTTGATGCTACGAAATCTTTTGCCTCTTGAGCAAGTTTGAACCAATTAATTTTATATTTATGCCCTATTGAAACCCACTCTTTCATAAGACGACTCTTGTCAAATAGATGATAAAAATATTTCCCTTGCATTGAGTCAATGAGGATATTTACTCGCTCTTTTGGAAGCTTTATGATAAGTTCACCTTTCACCGACATGAGAAACATCTTTCTGTTGATTTTTAGGCCTGAAGCACCAAACATTTTCGCTTCAGTAACTCCTCGTTCCTTCAGCATTTTTTGCACGATAGATGTAAAAAGGGGATCAACATTTGATGGCTCTGGTTTTGTTAGTATTCCCATTTTAATTATAAAAAATAAAAAACAAATATAATCAAATCTTTTTCAACTCTCCCAAATATCTTTCTTTGTCCCACGAGTCTGGCCACTTGCCTGCTCTTTGGCCGTCTTTCAAAATCACTTTTGTGTGCTGGTAGCTAACTCCAAATTCTTGTGCCAGGGCCTTCTCGAATTCGTCATCGTCTCCATCCCTGTAATTAACCCTGAATCCAATCAAATCAGGGTCGTTTATTTCGTTGAAGGCTGCAAAAGTGTCCAGCTGCTCTTTCTTGCATATCGGGCACCAGTTAGCGTAAAAGTACAATAAGATTTTCTTTTTCTCTTTCAAAGCCTTGTCATAATCCGCTTTGTTGAAGTCAAGGTATTTTGTTGATTCAGTGCCTGCCAAAACTTTTCCAGCATAGCTGGATTTCTCCATCATTGCATCTTGTTCTTCAATTACCTCGCTTTCCTCGATCATTACTTCATCTTTTTTTATTGAATTATCTTTTTCCATAACTTCAGTAGTCTGAACGCACCCAAAAACAAAAATGCTAAAAACAGTCAATAAAACCAGCATATAACTAATTTTCATTTTTTCACCTTTATTCCCATGTTATCTTTAGCAATATCAAAAATGCTATTGTCTGCAATAGCGTTAAAATAAAAACATGAACCTCGACTTCTGGAGTATAATATTTCATCATTGTTAGATAATAGTAAAGTGAAACAAGATTTTGTAAAAGAAACAAAAGCGCAAAAACAAGCAAGCCAATTGTAAACTTTGATTTTATTTTTTTGAGGTTTTTGATGTAAATGTGCAAAAGCATGCCTAATGCGATAACAGAAATGACAGCCAATATTGTTGTAATGTTCATCAGCATTGCCATAAGAATGGAAAAGAATACCTTATTTAATTACTTTTTCCCAAATTGCTCCCAAATCTCACCAAAAAGATTATAGTTAGCTTTTATATCCTCTGACAAGAAGTAAACAGCTCCATATTTTCCTTTGTTTATTGAAGTTATTATATTATTTTTTTCTAAAACTTCAAGATGGTGTCTTACTGTTTTATAGTCTAATTTTAGAATTTCGGCAATTTTATTAGCATTCGAAGGTTTATGCTTTAATAAATCTATTATTTTCCCTCTTGTTTCGCCTCCTTTTGTGCCTGCAACAAGGTACCATAACAGGTTTTTCATTAAAGAATGAGTTTTTTGATGGTTTTTATAGTTTGTGTATGTGTTCAACCACTCGCCTTAACCCTGGAACCCTCAATCCTTTTGTACAGATAAAAAATAATTCCCAAATAAGAAGCATAAGCAATGACTTCCAGCAGGCTTGGATTTCCATTGTAGCCAAACAACCCTTTTAGGAAGCTTCCAACAATCCCTTTTTCATTCAAGCTATGATTGATGTCAAATAAAGGCGCAATAATTCCGCTCACCACCCCAGCTTCCTCAAACTCATGCACTCCATGCGCCACTAAGCCTGCTGCAAATAATATTAATAAAATGCTGCTTATATTAAATAATTTTTTCAAATTTATTTTTTTAGTGCTTATAAAAAATAAGTAGCCTGCAACAATTGCTGAAATAATCCCTAAAGTTCCTCCAAGAAAGTTAATTCCGCTTGCATAATTGATTGCATTCAGGAAAATAACGGTTTCAACGCCTTCCCTTATAATAGCTACAAAGATAAGCACAAAAATTCCGATATGGGAGAATAATGGCTGTGAATTCATCAAATGCTTTTCAACCCTCCCCTCAATATCTTTTGCAATATGCCTCTGCTGCATCATCCAGAGTATCATTGTAGTCAGCAAGAAAGCGCCAATAAGCATTGTTGTTCCTTCAAAAACCTGCTCTGCCTTTCCCTCGTAGCCATTTGCAAAAAATGTGAATATAAAAGCAGCAATAATGCTTGCAAAAATTCCGAAAACAATGCCATAATAGACTGTTTTCCTGTAGTTTTGGTTGTTTGTTTTGTTCAGGTAAGCAAGAACTATGCCAACTACCAAGCTTGCTTCAAGAGTTTCCCTTGATGTTACCAAAAAGGATTCTAGCATTTTATTTCATCTTTGAAACAGCATAGCCTGTTAAGGCTCCACCTGAAGCTGCACCATAGTATGAGGCAGTTGTGGAAGAAAATAAAATTGGAGCCACAGTTGCACCAACATAAATGCCCCCTAATAGCAGAGCCAGTTTTGCTAATTTTTTAATTGGCTGGGTAACTTTTGAATCAATACTCATAATAACCACCAAAACTTAACAATTGTTAATTTAGAATGATGGCATGTATTTAAAGCTTTCTGAGCACTTTCCTATATACGTTGTATATAGTGCGAAATTCGTCTTTTATATATAGAAACCGCTTATAAGCTGCCTTTTAGGGTGTCTTTTATGATAGCAGGGCATATCCTTGTCACGCCATCAATGCCCCTTAGTTTGTCAGAAAAAACCCTTAACTCGTCTCCGTTCCTAGCCCATACCTCAAGCATAAACATATGGTCGCCTGTTGAAGAAGCAACATATTTTACCCCGTCAAGCTCTGTGAGTTTTTTCGCAATATCAAGGTATTTTTCAGGCACTACATCAACTCCTATTAAGGCAATGTTTTCAAACCCAACCTTATTTGTATCAACGACCAAAGAATATTTTTTGATTATCCCGTCATTTTCAAGCTTGGAAACCCTTTTCCTTATGGTTGATTCGGAAACCTTCAGCTTTCTGGCTATCTGCATAAACGGCATCCTTGAATTTTTTGATAGATTCTCTATAATGCTTGCATCTAATTTGTCCACAAAACCACCCAATTAAGCGGTATGCTTGAACAAGACATACCTCTTGTCAACATTAACATATTCAGCTTTTGTCTTTGAATCAAGCTTGTTTAACAAAGTATTTAGTATCACAAATGAAACTGCAATTCCGCCAGCAAACAATAGCCTTTCATAAATTACAACTGGAATCAACGCAATCCATGCCGCTTTTGTCATAGGCACAATATAATTCCACATTGCTCCGCCAACTGCATGCGCTGTAAATGTCGCGCCCAAACTTCTTAAAAAAACTCTGTCGCCGTATTTTTTGGGAAGCAGTTTTATTATTATCGGTATTGTCCAGAACAATGAAAAGAACCAAGCCTGCCTTCCGACAGGATGCGCAACAAACAGTATAATTGCCGCAACCGGAACAAAGAAACTGAGCTTGCCCTTTTTAGTCCCAAAGTACCATGCTGCAAAAAGCATTGGGGTTAATCTTAATAATTCAACATCCAATAAAAATTTAAAATTTCCACTAATAAAAAAATTTACAATTCCATCATATAAAACATTAAAATTTCCTTGTACAATTTTACTAGCTACTTGGGCAATCAGTACGGACAAAACGCCTGCAACAGGTCCTAAAAAAGCTCCTGCAACAGGTCCGAAGAACTGGAACAGCGTAAAGAACTGGTTATCAGCTCCTATTAATTTTGAGAAGTTTATCCTGTCACCCACAAAAACCAGAATGCTGAATACAAGCAAAAACAATAGCCCTTTCTTTGTGATTAATTTGTCAAGCTTCATTATGCTGTCACAAAAAAAGTTAAATAACTTGATTTAAATAGTTTTCGAAAGTCAAGGACTTTCGGAAACTCCAAAAATATGGATTTTTGATAGTTTTCTGTTAGAAATTCTCTGTCAGATAAACTGCATAGGTCTTTCCTTTTGACTCCCTTTTGACCAAATGCTTTCTCTCGAATTCTGTAAGGATCTGGCTGACTTTTGCCTTTGACAAGTCTGTTCTAAACTTCAATGTTGATTGGGTGATGCCATTTTGCTCTTTTATTGCCTTCAGCACCTTCTTTTCATTGTCGTCCATTGCCTTCAAAACAATTTCAAATTTATCCTGCTCTATCTTCATGTTCTTTTCTTCTTCAAGCCGCTTCAGGATAGCTTCCTCGCTTGTGCTGAAAAATAGCAGATATATGCCGAGTGCTCCAATAAAAGAGATTAACCCGACTGCAATATGGCTCAAGCCAAGCAGCGACTCTACTCTTTGGCATTCATTTGTTGAATAACATTGCAGAGCAGCTGTCTGCCTGCCAAGAACATTCATAAAACCAAATGCCAAAATGCTGGCTATCACGCTGAATGACAAAATTATAAAACCAAGCTTCTTGTTCTCCATTTAAATCGTATATTACCTTTAAAGTATTTAAATTTTGTGCATAAACATATAAAAACAACAACATTTTTAAATTATAAATAAATTCAATATTTGGGTGTTAAAATTCAAAGCAAAACACAAGATACTTGTAACAAGCGCATTGCCGTACGCCAACGGGCCGATCCACGTAGGACACCTGGTAGAATACATACAAACCGACATTTTTGTCAGGTTTCTCAGGTTAATTGAAGAAGATGTTCTTTTTGTCTGCGCAGATGACACACATGGAGCACCAATTGAAATAAAAGCAGCAGAGCTTGGCATAAAGCCAGAGCAATTAATCGCAAATGTCTACAAAGAGCATGTCAAAGACTTCAAGGATTTCCTGATAAGCTTTGACAACTATTACACAACAAACAGCCCTGAAAACAAGCATTACAGCGACTTAATCTTTGGAAGATTAAAGGAAAAAGGGTACATATACACCAATGAAAGGAAAATGCCCGAAATGCAGCACCCCTGACCAGTATGGAGATGTTTGCGAGAGCTGCAATGCAGCATACAAGACAATTGACCTGATCGAGCCTTATTGCGCAATCTGCAAAAACAAGCCAGTAAGAAAATCATCAAAGCACTATTTCTTCAGGTTAGGCAAATTCTCAAAAAAGCTTGAATCCTGGTTCAAGAAAAACAGGAATTTGCAGCCGGAAATAAAGAACTTTGTCTTCAACTGGATAAAAAACGGCTTGGAGGACTGGAACATAAGCAGAGACGGCCCTTATTTTGGGTTCAAGATTCCAGGAGAAGAGGAGAAGTATTATTACGTGTGGCTCGACGCCCCTATTGGCTACATCGCAAGCACCGACAATTACTGCAAAAAGCACGGCTTGAAAACAGAGGACTACTGGAACAGCAAAAATGCAAGAATCTATCATTTCATAGGAAAGGACATAATCTATTTTCATTTTCTTTTCTGGCCTGCAATGCTGCTTGGCTCTGGCTTTGAGCTGCCTTACGACATTCCAGTTCATGGTTTCTTGACAGTCAACAGCGAGAAGATGAGCAAAAGTCGTGGAACTTTCTTCACTGCAAGGGATTTTCTGCAGAAATACAACTCAGAGCACCTTAGATTTTACTATGCAGGCCTGCTGAGCAAAACAATGTCTGATATAGACTTAAACTTTGACGATTTCAGGAAAAAAATAAATAATGAGCTAGCTGCCAATATAGGCAATTTCTGCTACAGGGTCTTGAATTTTTTGAACAGGTATTTTGATGGAGAAGTTAAAGATATAGATAAGAATAAAGAATTGATAAAAGAAATAAATAAAAAAATAAAAAATATTGAAAAAAATTATTATGGGCTGAATTTCAATGAGTCTGTCAAGGATATTCTTCATATTTCTTCTCTCGGCAACAAATATTTTCAGGAAAACGAGCCGTGGAAACTGATTAATGAAAACAAAGAAAAAGTGCATAGAATGCTCGGCTTGTGCGTGAATATTGTTAAGAATTTAAGCATTTTAATTAAGCCAATCTTGCCAAATTTTGCATTAAGCTTGCAAAACCAGTTAAATTTAAAAGGCTTGAAATGGCACGATATTAATTTTGAGCTCAAAAGCCACAAAATAGGAAAAGATAAAATTTTGATAACAAAAATGGAAGAAAAAGAAGAGCCAAAACAGGAATTTCCTCTTAATCTGAAGGTTGCAAAAATAATTGAAATTAAAGAGCATCCGAATGCAGACAAGCTTTATGTTCTTGACATTGATTTGGGGACTGAAAAAAGGCAATTAGTGGCTGGATTAAAGCCATATTACACTTATGACGAGCTGAAAAACAAAAAAATAATTGTGGTGACAAACTTGAAGTACGCCAAATTGAGGGGCATCGAAAGCCAGGGAATGCTATTGGCAGGAGATGATGGAACAAATGTCGGTGTTTTGACTGTTGAGCAGAGCAATGTCGGAGATAAAGTTTATTTGGATGGCTATGAAAATTCCAACATGGAAATAAGCTTTGACGAATTTTTAAAAATCAAAATTATGGTCCAAAAAAGCAAAGTGTATTTTGAAAACAAGGAATTGAAGACAAATAAAGAAATTGTAAGGGTTGAGAGGGTAAATGATGGTGCCAGAGTCAGGTAGGCTTAACTGCCCTGTCAATCTCCCTTTCGCTATAGCCTTCCCTGTAAAGCGCATCTTTTATCTGCTGCAAGGTAAACCCTTTTCTTGTGTTTTCGCTTATGTACTGCCTCAATGAAATGATTGTTTGATTTTCTTTCCTTTTTTTGATAAATAAAAATGATAATGCCAAAATAATGCTGATTAAAGCCAATAAAATCCAAATAATGTAATTAGGTTTTTCTTTTGGCTCTTCTATTAGTTGTTTTTCTTGTTTTGTTTTCGTTGCTACAGACTCGTTTGTTCCCTTTAGCTCCAAAATTTCACAATCCGCATCTGCCTTTGCTGTGCAATCTGGATCGCAAACTCCGTCTTTCGCTTCGTCGCAAAAATCATCTTTGCTTCCCGAAGGGCAGTCTTTGGTGCAGCTTTCATATGACTCGTGCCATTCGCAAATGCTGTTTCCGCACGTGTCGGAAAATGAGGACACGTCAATGTCCATCACTTTTGAGTTTTTCAGGTTGTAAACTTCGACCCTTGCCGCATTTTGGCTGTAGGGGACATAAATAATGTAATTCTTGTTTACAGACAGGTTGTAATAAATTTTTTGTATATCTGAATTGTCGAATGATACTGTTTTGACCAAAAATCCGGATTTGTCATTATATTCTATAATTCTGCCTATGTCCCTTAAACTGATGCTGTTGAAGGTGACAGAGCCGATGATGTAGTTGATGTCAAGCACAAAGTATTTCTCCGCCTCTGCAATATTGATCAGCAGCAGGGCTAAAATCAAGTGCAGGGCTATTTTATTCGGCTTCATTTTATTGCAATGTGACATTCAGCAAAAGCTGTGCAAATGCGCTATTGCTGTTTTTATCAACGCTTTCCACAAAAACCACATTCGTCCCATTGGCAAGGTCCAAAACAACGCTTTCGGTGCCATCCTCGCTTAAGGTCTTTTCTGATACAATTGAATCGTCCAAAAACAGGGAGTAGTTAACAGGGTAATTCAGGGCAGAAATGCCGAAAGACACATTAACCACGCTTGTATCATAGCTTATGTTGTCCGGTGTGTAGAAGACAATCTTCGGCGGCGCAGCAAACGCTATTATTTCATCAGCGAGCTTTTTCGGAGTCAGGACAAAGCTGCAAAAATCGGCAAAGGTATTGTTTATCTCTGCATTTGTTATATTCTTGTAGAAAATTGCTTGCGGATTTGTCCTTACAACCCCTAAGCTTTCTTGTATGCAGTAATCCTCATTAATGTCCAACAGCACAATTAAATCTTTTTTATTGCTGTATGAGGGGCAATGACCTGAAACAGAGCTTGTCAAAGCTTGGATATTTGAATAGGATAATGACTGGTCAAACCTGTAAATATTGAATTCTTCTTTATTGCTTGAGAACTTGCCAGTGGAAAACAGCGTGTCCAGGAAGTTCTCCACATCAGTTTCAAATATCTGGTAGCCGTCGCTTGATGTGTCATAATTGTGCGCTGCGAAGATTATGCCTTTTCTTCCGCTTGAATTGCTCCATTCTGCATAGATTGGCAGGCACTTGTTGTTGTTCAGCACAATTATGCTCTGAACCTTGCTTGCTGATTGCTTTGTGCCGTCTGAATATTTTAAAAGAATGTCAACATCCAGTCTCTTGAATCCGTCAAAGTCCTTTATCTTTGAGCTGAGCCAGTTATTGCCGTAGGTGTTGTCATTTTCCGTTCCGTCATTATGCAAACCGTCGTCATAGAGCGTTATGGAATCCACAAGCTGCTCCGAATCCCTTAACTCTGCAACAACAGACAAAATATTTGCCTTGTCATAAAGGTAGTATCTTATGTTGAAGGATGAATTGTAGTAGTCTGCAGCTGGCTTTAATGCAGGAACTCCAGCGCCTTTTTTGCCTTTGATGCTATACAGTCTGGACGCATAAGACTTATCGGTTATATTCCTGCAGAACACTATGTCGCTGCAGTCCCTGTTTCTGTTGGTCCCATAACTGCTTATGCAGTTGCCGTGCAGGTAGTTTGCCAGGCAATAGCCTTCCTTGTCAATGCAGCAGCCGACATTGCACTCTTCTATGCCGCTGCACTTTTCATCCGAAATAAAATTGCCGTAGCATTCATTTTTTGAGGTTTGCTGGCATATTGGAGTGCAGCACCCTTCATTGCTTGTGCTTATTGTTGTAGCATACCCTGTTATTTGCGTCTCTCTTAATTCAATCAAATTAAATGAAAAAAATAAAATTGTAAATAATAATGAAACAATAATGGAATATTTTTTTATAAATTGCAATTCGGAGTATTTTCCTGTTAATTTATCAACATAATTTTCATCATAACCGTGATTAACCAAAACGTGCTTTACAGCCTTTTTGGAATAACCTTTGCTTAAATGCTCCTTTATGTACTCTTTCAGCCTTTGGTCTATCTTATTTTTGCTTGGCATTTTCTATCATGGAAACAAGGTTCTTTGACTTGCCTATGTACTTGACTACTTTCTGCCTTATTTTCCCGTTAACCCTTACGCTTTTTACAAGGTAGTAATAGTAGTTATTGCTGATTTTTTTGACTCTAAGGAATGCCATAACTAAGATTAGGCACTACTTATATTTAAAGGTTTGCACAATACTTTATTTATTTAAATTTAGGCACTTATTATATTTAAATTTAGGCATTACAAAAATATAAAATTTAGGGATATCCTCGCTTCATATAATTCATTAGGCATTACTTAAAATGTTAATAATGTTTGAAAAATTTGTTTAGCCGCTGCTTATCTAAATTATGGAAATACCCGCTATTTTGGCGCATAAAAACATTTAAATAGTAGCAGAATTAACAATAGTTAATATGGAACAGGAAGCAAAGGAAATAAAACAGCAATTAATAACAAAAGACATGACAATAGGCGATGTTGTGGCAAAGTACCCTTCTGTTATAGAGCCATTGCAAAGTGCAGGCGTACATTGCGTTGGCTGCCACGTTTCTTACCATGAAACACTGGAGCAGGGCTTCAGAGGGCATGGGATGAATGATGAAGAAGTTGATATTGTAATTGGAAAGCTAAACACAGCTGTTGAAGACTCAAAGCATGAAGAAGGTAAGGAATTCATAATCACGAATAAGGCAGCTGAAAAGCTAAAAGAAGTTCTTAAGGAAAACAATAAGATTGGCTCCGGGCTAAGGGTCGAGATTGTGCCGGGCGGCTGCTCTGGATTTCAGTATGGCTTGGAGCTTGACGACAGTACAACAGACTTGGATCTGATTTTTGAGGAAAAAGGCGTCAAAATAATAGTCAGCAGGGAGAACATGCAGTTCTTGAAAGGCGCAAAGCTAGATTATGTTGACAGCTTACAGGGGGGAGGCTTCAAGATAAGCAACCCGAATGCCCATAGCTCCTGCGGCTGCGGGCAAAGCTTTGAGTATTAGGTGATCTTAATGGGGCAAAAAGGAAGGGAAATCGCAAAACTTGACCATAAATGGCTGTTGGCAGAATTAAACAAGGCTTATGCTTTTGAGTGGGTTGTGCATCACTATGCTTCTTTGGCTTCCAATATTGTTTCTGGATTAAGGACTCCTGTTTATTCTGAAATTTTCAAGAAAGCGGCAGAAGGCGAGTTTGGGCATGCAAACAGGCTTGCAAAAAGAATAGCTGAATTGGGAGGGGAGCCGCCTGAAACTTTAAGCGAGATGGAAAAATTAGGAGGTTTTGGAAAAGTGAGCTTCCCTAAGGAAAGAAGCGACATAAAAGGATTTGTCAAGGTTTTCTTGAAAATGGAGCAGCACGCGATTGCTTTATACAACAATTTGGCGCAAAAGACGCATGGCAAGGATTTGGTAACTCATGAGCTTTCAGAAGACTTATTGTTGGAAGAGGTTGCTGAAGAGGAAGAGTACGAGAATATGTTGAGGGAATAATTTTTTGTTTGAATTAAAAATAAAAGAAAAAAAATTATCTTATTTTGTAATCTGGGATTACAACTACATTAGTTTGGAGTTCTTTTCCTAAAATTGTGGCGAATCTCTGTATCCCGGGGTAGTGCGATTCAAAATCACCCACTGATATCAAAGAAATACCCAGTTTCCTTGCATATTGCTCAGCGCCATTCTTTACTCCACCTGCAATAAATAATCTTGGATGTAACCCCGGAGAATTTTGATTAATTTGCTCAAGAAACTCCGTCCTTATTGCAGGCCCTGTTGCAACAACAACAGGCGTGAGGTTGAAATTTTCATTGTAGCCGTTTAAGACTATCCTACTTTGTCCTAGCCGTGAGCCGAAATAATGAGCCATTAAGTCAATAAGATAGCCAGCACTAGGTAAATGCAAATCTGGAAATCCCAAAACAGCGCCCTTCTTTACAGCTATCCCTTTGTACACAAAGGTAAGTGGCTGCACAGGTTCTCGTAGATTAACAACTTTGGCAAAGCTGTCAATCAAGCCGCCCGGCATTGTGTCTAGTGCTAGATGTGCCCCATACGCACCAATGCCTAACTGCTGTACTTGCTGTTTTATCTCGTCTCCATGTCCGTGATGTATAACTAAAAAGTCAACACCTAGTCTTTTGGCTTCTTGCATTACACAATCTGTTAGGTTTACACATACACCAATGCTTTGGATGTCTGTTGATGTAGGCTGTATAATCCCAATCCTGTCAAATTCCAGTTCCGCTGATTGTGGAACTAATTTTTCCACAGTTTCCACTATTTCATCTAGTTTCATTTTATTATTCTCCACGTTTTAAGTCCGTATGACTTTTAGAATAGAGCTTTCGCTATTACAAAAGCTCAAACAAAATTTTGAATAGAAAAATTCCTATCGCCAATATCCCTTCGAAATTTTGAATACAGGGAAAAATTCCCATAGAATTTTTTCTGCCACAAAAAATTTTTTGAATTTTTTGACGGTTTTATTATCTAACAAAAACAAGAATTCACTTCTGCCAAAGACAACCACTCTTTGAAGCCATAAAAATTAGAAAACACAACAAGTATTTAATTCTTTCTATAAAAACAAGCTTTATAAACAAATCTGAATTATTTTTTTCTATGGTTGATGAAAAAGATTTCGCTTTATTGACGGATTTGTATGAGCTGACTATGTGCGCAAGCTACTTTGGCAACAAAGTAAAGGGTATTGCAGCATTTGATTTGTTCATCAGGGACTTGCCTCAAAATCGCTCTTATTTCATAGCGGCAGGCCTGGAAGATGCGCTTAACTATTTGAAAAATCTAAAATTTAATGACGAACATATAAAATTCTTAAAATCTAAAAAAATTTTTAAAGATGGTTTTTTGAACTATTTGAAAAATTTCAAGTTCACAGGAGATGTTTTTGCCCTGCCCGAAGGGACAGTATTTTTTCCGAACGAGCCGATTTTGAGTGTTACTGCGCCGATAATTGAAGCGCAGCTGGCTGAGACATTTTTATTAAATGCAATAAATTTGCAGACAACAATTGCAACAAAGGCGTCAAGAGTTGTTTTGGCTGCAAAGCAAAAGCCGGTTGTTGATTTCTCGCTTAGAAGAACGCAAGGCGCAGATGCTGGAATGAAGGTTGCAAGGGCCTCTTACATCGCAGGCTGCGCAGGCACTTCAAATGTGCTTGCCGGGATGAAGTACAAAATCCCGGTTTACGGCACAATGGCCCATAGCTTTGTAATGGCTTTTGAAAAAGAGGAGGAAAGCTTTGAGGCTTATTCAAAGACGTTTCCTGACGCTTCAACATTTTTGGTTGACACTTATGACACGCTAAAAGGCGTTGAAAAAGCCGCAGTTGCTACAAAAAAACTTGAAAATCAAGGGCATAAATTAAAGGCGATACGCCTTGACTCTGGCGATTTGGCTTCATTAAGCAAGTCAGCAAGAAGGATTCTTGACAAGAGCGGATTAAGCCATGCTGGTATTTTTGCAAGCGGCAGCCTTGACGAATACAAAATTGAAGAGCTGCTTAAAAAAGGCGCTGTTATAGATGCTTTTGGCGTTGGCACTGCAATGGGAGTTTCAAAAGACGCGCCATACTGCGATGTTGTTTACAAATTGGTTGAGCTAAGCGACCATGGCAGATTATTGCCGACAATGAAGCTGAGCAAAGGCAAGGTAACTTATCCCGGTAAAAAACAGGTTTACAGGATTGCTGATAAAAATGGGAACTATGCAAAAGACATCATAGCTTTAAGGGGTGAAAAAACAAATGGGCAGCAGTTGCTGGCCAAAGTCATGGAAAAAGGTGAAATTATTTGCAAAATGCCTTCATTGGAAAAAATAAGGGAAACAACAAAAAATAATTTATCAAAATTGCCTGAAAAATATAAACAGCTGAAAAATGCCGCTAGTTACAAAGTTGAAACAAGCCGGGGGTTAATAAAACTGACATTAAAATTGAACAAAACCATTAGGGAAAAAGTTTAAAAATAACAGGTCATAATATGAAAAACATTATCTTCTTTGACGTGGACACTCAGTATGACTTCATGCGCAAAGACGGCAGGCTCTACGTGCCTGATGCAGAAAAAATAATACCAAATTTAAAGAAAATAACGCAGTTTGCAAAAAAAAGAAATGTTTCTGTCATTGCATCTGCTGACAACCACAATATGGGCGACTGGGAGATTGCTTCAAAAACATTTCCTCCGCATTGCATGCAGGGAGCAAAAGGGCAGAAAAAAATCCCAGAAACAAGATTAAGCAATGCTGCAATAGTTGCAAACAGAAAACTCAGGAATAAAAAAATAAAACAATTAAAACAAAAAAACAGGTTGCTGATTGAAAAGCAAAAATATGATGCGTTCTCAAATCCAAACCTAAGCTCAATCCTTAAAGGGGCAAAAAAAGCCTATGTTTACGGAGTTGCAACAGATTACTGCGTAAAGGCGGCTGTTTTGGGCCTGAGAAGAATGGGCATTGAAACTTATGTAATAAAAGATGCCATAAAGCCGGTTTTCAGAAAGAATGAAAAGAAAGATTTGAAATTGTTCAGGAAAAAAGGGGCAAAGTTTTTAACCGCATCACAGTTATTGAGGAAAAAAGCATTGTAAATTAAACTTTAAGAATATTTTGAATCAAAAATCTTCTAAGGATACACATAGAAAATTTTTCCTTCTTTAACCTGAATAGGAAGTTTGATTAATTTGCTGTCAAGTGGGGCTGGCTCTCTTTGAGCTTCTCCCGTTTTTGCATCAAAATGCGAGTCATGCCACGTGCAATCCAAATAAGCGGTATGTGGCTTTACTTTTAATTTCATTGGGCCGCCTACATGCGTGCAGCAGTTGATGTAAGCATGCACTTCTCCATCTAGTCTAAAAAGAATTGCCGGCCTGCCTGCAAAATCAATCTCTTTAGATTCACCTTCTTTTACATCTTCATCATTAGCAAGAGGTATTTCCATGTTTATGAGAATATTATTATTTTATATAAATCTTTTGTTTAAATATCCACAACAACAGTAGCTTTCCATTGATTTTTTTCTTTTTTCACTTCAAACATGTGCATTGTCACCGCTTTTATGTCATTCTCAAGGTGCTGAACTTCAGGATTTATTTTGTCGCCTTCGAGAACTGCTTTAAGCTTATATTTTTTGTTCTCTTTTATTGTGGCATGCACATGCTTAAAAACCATGTATTTTGAATCTTTCAAAAACAGTATTTCAGAAAGAAAATCATAAAGCAGATTATCCAGTTTTTCGTTCTCAAGCTCGAATTCCTCCTTCTTGACTGCGTCAATAGTTTCCAGTTCAGCGCTCAGCTCAAAGATGGCAAGCGCTGCATTTTCAAATAATTCGTTCAGATTTTTGCCATAAGCCTCAAATGCAATGTCGGCAATTGCAACATCCTCAAGGAACTTGTATTTGGTTTTGTCGTTGTTTATATTCATTTTAATGCTTGAATATCTCTCCCACAATCCATACCAGAAATATTCCCAATGCAAGCAAAGCAAGCTGCACAAGGGATTTTTTGAAATCTTTTTCCTTGTGTATTTCTGGAATCAAGTCTGTGCTTGCTATGTAAACAAAGCCTCCCACTGCGAAAGAGGTAAGAAAAATTGTCGAATTGTTTATTGCACTTGAATAAAAGTAAGAAGCCAATGCCCCTATAACGGCTGTCAAAGCTGTCAGAAAATTATAAATCAATGCCTTTGCCTTTGAAAATCCGCCGTAAATCAAAATTGAAAAGTCAGCTATTTCCTGCGGGATCTCATGGGCAATTATTGCAATCGTAGCAACAATGCCAAGCGCTGTGCTGTTCATAAAGCTGATAGCAATCACCGCTCCGTCAAGAAAATTATGTATTGCGTCGCCAACAATATTAAGGTACGTGAAGCCGTGCACTTCCTCATGCTTGTGCCCTGCATGATGGTGGTGCCAGTGCAGGAATTTCTCAAGCACAAAAAAAGAAAGTAGCCCAACCAGAATGAAAACCGGCACGCTTTCCTTAAATCCTTCTTCAAGCGCCTCAGGAAGCAGATCAAGAAACGCCGCTCCGAGCAATGTGCCTGCTGCGAAGCTGACAAGATAAAATAAAATTTTGTTCAGGGTTTTTTTATTGAAGAAGATAAAAATGCCGAGTATGGATACTAATGAAACAAACAATACAGCAATCAAAATCTGGAGTAAAACAACAATCATTTTATCCCTTAATATTCCCCACAGGTTTTAGTCCCACAACAGGCTTTGAAATTCCAGCCTCTGCAACCGCGTTTATGACATCATTTATATTTTTATATGCAAATCCAGCCTCTTCAGCAAGCCCGGGCATTGATGTTGCCTTTACATAAATTCCTCTTTTTTCCATGTCCTTCTGCAGCTGCTCGCCCCTTACTTGGTGCTTTGCAGCAGCCCTTGACATTGTACGTCCAGAGCCATGAGCAGTGCTTCCGAATGTTTCATCCATTGCCTTTTGGGTTCCGACAAGCAAAAAGCTTCCGGTTTCCATCGAGCCACCAATGATTACAGGCTGTCCTGTTTCCTTGTATAATTTTGCCAATTCAGGATGATGTGGTGGAAATGCCCTTGTGCTTCCTTTCCTGTGCACAACAAGCTTTTTCTTGTGCCCATCAATGATGTGCTCTTCCAGCTTTGCAATGTTATGTGCAACGTCATAAACCATGTGCATTTCCAGCTTTTCTGCTTCTGTCTTGAAAACTTTTGAAAACCCTTCCCTTATCCTGTGCAATATAACTTGGCGGTTTGCAAATGCCATGTTGGCAGCGCATGCCATTGCCTTGTAATAATCCTGGCCTTCATTGCTTTGGAAAGGAGCGCAAGCCAACTCCCTATCATAAACCTCAATATTATACTTTTTCATCACTCCTTCAAAAATCCTCAGGTAATCTGTTCCAATCTGGTGCCCAAATCCCCTTGAGCCGCAGTGCACCATCACAACAACTTGCTCTGCTTCATTAATTCCGAATTTTTTTGCCAATCCTTCATCAAAGATATTCTCCGCTTTCACAATCTGGATTTCTAGATAATGGTTGCCTGAGCCTAAAGTGCCTAATTGGTTCATCCCCCTGTCAATTGCCTTTTGGCTCACTTTTTCAGGCTTTGCCCAGTCTATTCTGCCATAGCCTTCTGTCCTTTCCAAATCTTCCTGCCAGCCATATCCGTTGTTAACGCACCATTTCGAGCCATCTGTCATTATTTCCCTGAATTGCGATTTGTTGGCATCAACAAAGCCTCTTGAGCCGACTCCTGAAGGGACTGTCTTGAACATTGTGTCAACTAACTCTCTTAACTTTGGCTGGACTTCTTTATAGGTCAAATTAGTTGTGACAAGACGCATGCCGCAGTTGATATCAAACCCGACTAAGGTTTAAATTCCTCCGGGTGATATCACGCCAGTCTCTGCATCAAAAGCAGCAACTCCACCGATTGGAAATCCATAGCCCCAAATGTCTCGCTGTAGAGCTAACTACAAAGCGATATGACCGTCGGGCATACAGAAACTGTATTTCTGGATTCCTGGTAGGCAAGCAACATTTGTTACTTGGTTAAATACCCCATCATCCATTTCCCTAAGAAGCTTTTCAGTTGCATAGATACGTGCAGGTACAAGCATTCCTTTTTTGTAGCTTGTAGGTATTTCCCACACAGTCTTATCCACTCGCTTCATAGGCGGTTGTTCTGTCATTT
>JACPMT010000040.1 GCA_016185815.1 Candidatus Woesearchaeota archaeon | reverse complement strand
CGCAACCATCATGCGCTCAATTTATTTTTTGAGAATTGCAGAATAATAACTTTGCTCGGGCAGATAGTTATGCGCAATTCACTGCTGGTTTCGCTACGCTCAACCAGCGAGGGTTCTTGCGCGCCCTCGCACTAAAAGTTATTACTTTAAAGTTAATAAAATAGAAAGGTTTTTAAATGGGCATATAATCATAATATATATGAAAATGTCAAAAAACGGGCATAAAAGTTTATATTTTGTATCAGACAGTTTATTGTCTCCAGAAGAAATAGCCAATTTCACAGGACGTGTTTCTGCAATGGTTAGTTGGGGCCCTTACTTAAGGAATTACCAAGTCACTAGGGGCTTATTCGGTCATCCAGGAGATGTAATTTGCTATCCGACAGCAAGAGTAAAGGACGGCAAAGTCAATTTTGCTTATGGCAGTACGAGCGATCCGTATGTAAGCGACTGGAGAATGCTTGAATTAAGTGAGCTGGAAAAGGTTGCAATCCAGCACAACCTCAAAGCTGAAACTAGATAAATTATTTTATATACTTTCCCCTAACCTTTTCCATTATCCAGCTTGTCAGAATTCTTGTTTCATACTCGTCAGGAGTATGTATGCTTTCATGTATGTCCACCATCCTTGCTGTTTTGCCTGTCAAGTCTGCCCTTCTGCCCATGAAATTCTCCCCAAGATACGTAAAGCCAAGAACTCCGCCCATTAAAGTTTCCGGCAGAATATTCAGCCATTTCAAAGGCACTCTGTTTGTCATGTCTTCCTTGCTTTCAATGTGCTGCTGCATGTAGTTTTTTAACTGCTGCCTGTAGGTTATGCTTAACCTTTCTTCGGCGTAATTGTCTTCATAGGAAATCTTGATGCTGTATGGAATAACCTTGTCTTTCAAATCTTTTTTATCGGCTATTTCGGCAGAATAAATCTCTTTTTCATCTTTCCTTACAGATATTTTTAATTTATCTTCCTGCTGGTTTTCCTCGTATTTTATGGAAACTGAGTATTTAGTTGCTTTATTTTGATTTTTCTTTCTTGTTATATCAAGATTGTAGAAAACATAATTTTTGCCTATTCCAGTTCTCTTATTTATCCTGACGTTTTCATTTAAGTTTTTTAATAACAGCGTTTCAAGCTCTTTAAAGTTTTCAAAACTGATTTTTGGTTTTTGGTTTACAATATTTTCAAGATTTCCTATTTTTTGCCGTTCTTTTTGTGCTGTTTTTGTTCTTATTTTTCTGTTAATAAATGGAACAGCATAACTAAACAATGCCGACAATAAATCGAATTCCAGCCTTTCAATGAATTTTTTTGCCTTATTCATTTGCCTTGTTAAAAATTTTAATTGCCTCTTCCATCAATTTTTGAGCTTCTTTTTCGTTATTTGAATCACTTATAATTCTGAAAACATTTGCCTCTGTTTTTGACGCCCTGAACCATATAAAAGAGTTTTTGCCTGTTATGACTTTCAAGCTTCCTTTCATACCGGCATTTTCCCTGACTTCAAAGCCCTTTTTTGAATAATGGTTTTTTATGGATTTTTTAATTGGGTTGTGCTTTGAGCTGTCAAATTCCAATTTCTTCCTTAGGGTATAGTATTTCGGCAGCTCGTCAATTATGTCTGCCAATTTTTTTTCCTTTTTGGCAACAATGGACAAAATCATCAGCAATGTTAAAATTCCGTCCCTGCATTTTGAAGGCGGGATTATCGCGCCTCCGCTTGAGCCTTCTCCCCCGGCAATTGCCTTTGAACTGTGCATTTCCTCAACAACATTTGCTTCGCCTGCTTCAACTTCCCTCAGCTTGGCGCCGTATTTTTGAACAATGTCCCTGACAACATTGGATGTTGCGTCGTTTACGACAACAATTTTGCCTTTGGGATTGCCCAAATTTGACAACACTTCATCAACAACCAGCGCAAGGATGTAATTGCCAGACAATAACTGCCCATTTTTTAACAGAATCTCAACTCTGTCGGCATCGCAGTCAAACCCTGCTGCAAAGTCCGCATTTTTTTCGTCGATTATATTTTTCAGATAGAATAGCGAATCCTCAGTGGGCTCAATTGCCCTGTTGAATTCGCCATATGCCATGTTTACACCAACAACTTCAGCATCCATTTGCTCAAGAATCTTTTTTGCAATCGCCCCAGTTCCCCCATTTGGGTCAAGGACAATTTTTTGTTTTGAGTTTCTTATTCTTATGATATTTTCTTTGCCGACAATTTCCTGGAGAAATTCCGAATATTTTTTTATTATCTCGCTGTTTTTCTCAAGTATTTTCCTGTCCTGTATTTTGTGGAAGTTCGGAAGCGACTTGATTTTGAAATTATTAATGACCAAATTCATATCCTTTTCATCCAAAACAGCGCCATCACTTCCTAGAAACTTGAACCCGTTCCAGTACGGCTCGTTATGCGAGGCTGTTATAATTATGCCGCCGTCTGCATTAAAATGCCTGACGGCAAATTCAATTGCTGGCGTAGGGGCAATCCCGACATCTATGAAATCGCAGTCCAAAATGCCCATTACCGCATCGCTTATTTTTACCCCAGACTGCCTTGTGTCCATTCCAATAACAACTGCAGGCTTGCTTTTGCCTGTCTTACTCCTTAAAAAAGAGTAGTAAGCATGAGCATACCTCACTGCAATGCTGTCTGTCAAATCTTTGTCATAAATGCCCCTTATGCCAGAAAATGATTCCATTAAAGCCATAGTTTTATAGTTAAAAAACAGTGTTTATATTTCTTTTGCCGATAAAGCATATGCAATTAAATCAAAATCTTTTTATAATTGAATGGATAATCAAGCGGCATGGGTGATGACATTGCGCTTGGCGGCAACATACAGTTGACGGGCTTTAGGGACATTGACAGCTCCTCCATGGTTGTTCTCAAGAAAGTGATTGGCAATTACGCAAAGAGGATTGCAGAGCTGACAAAAAAGCTGAATGCGCTGCATATCACGCTTAAGCCAGTCCACGAAAGGGAGAAAAGCGAGAAATACGAGGTGCATGCAAAAATAGTTGACGACGGCAAGGTTTACGCCTCTGAAACAACTGATAGAAATTTATTTGTAGCTGTTGACAATGTTTTAAAGAAGATAGTCAATGAGCTGGACTAAGCTTGAGTCTGCTCTTCCGCCTTCTGGTTCATCTTCTGCTTAAGGCTAATTATCTGGATTAATTTTAATGCGTTGATTTCCTGCTTTAGCTCCTCAATCTCGTCTTTAAGCTCGTAGATTAACTCATAATTGTGCTGGATGTTGTCTGCATTCTCGTTTACAATTCCGGGCAGCTCAGAGAATTCAGTGAATTCCCTCCTAATCTGCTTTATCCACAAATCCACATTGTCTCTAAAGGTTTCAAGTTCAGGCTCCATTTCAACCTCAAGTTCTCAAAAAAGAGGCATTTCTTCAAAGGCTAAAAAGCGATTGTTTCTTTGCCTTCCAAGCGGTGTAGGTAGCTGAACATAGTGAAACGAGTTCACTGTTCGAGACTGCACTTTGCCTCCTTTTTGAACCCTAGTATATCTTTTTTGTATATAGATATACTAGTATAGCTTTTCGTATATTACCCATTTATATACCTTTCGGTTTTAATACATACTGGAGAATATATGTTAAGAAAATAGGGAAATTTTAAGTACTTGCTTTATATACAGAGTGCTATGTCGCTAAGGGTGGAACAACTGATCTCTCTTGGAATATTGTTCATAGTTATAGGGTTTATAATAGTCTTTTTTGGTGTTTTTATGGGAGCTAAACAAGGAGCTTCAGGCGCAAAAGTCGCTGTTGGAGGCTTTATCGGGCCAATACCATTTGGCTTTGGCAACGACAAAAACATGGTTTGGTTTGTGGCAATGCTTTCTTTAGTCTTATTTCTAGCATGGCTGTTTTTTAGTTCTAGAATTTGGAAATAGTCTTACTCTTCCTTGTCAAACTGCCCTTTGACCTTGTACTTGTCAGAGGTCAATATTTCATTGTATAATTTCTCATATTCATCCTGATAGGGGCTTTTCCTGAAGAACAGCTTGTAAAGTATGTACAGCCCGACAAGAGCATAAATGCTTATCAGGATTGTTTTGTTTATTTCCATCAAACATTGTAATGATATTCTAATATTTAAATTTTTGCATAAAATTTAAACTACGAACGAGTAAAATGAGTGAGTTTGTTTAAATGTTGGTGTTTTAAGTTGGGAAAATTTTAAATAACAACCTGAAACCACTTTTTGCATGAAGAAACTAGTCAGAAAGACAGTTGAAGCAAACCTTCCTACAAAATATGGCATTTTCAAGGTTGTATGCTATGAAGACAATAACAAAGGGCAGCATCTTGCTCTGGTCAAGGGCGATGTTAAGGGCAAAAAAAAGGTCTTTGTAAGGGTTCATTCGGAATGCCTTACAGGGGATGCTCTTGGCTCCTTAAGATGCGACTGCGGCCCTCAGCTTGAAAAGGCACTTGGGATAATAGGGAAAAAAGGAGGGGTGCTTCTGTATATGGCTCAGGAAGGCAGGGGCATTGGCTTGATGAACAAGATTGCAGCCTATCACCTGCAGGATCACGGCATGGATACTGTGCAGGCAAACGTAAAGCTCGGCTTTAAGGCAGACGCAAGGGACTACACAATAGGGGCGCAAATACTTGCCGACCTCGGGCTTTCAACAATAAGGCTGCTGACAAACAACCCAAGAAAAATTGAGGGGCTTGAAAAATATGGCTTGGAGATTGCTGAAAGAGTTCCGATTGTGATAAAGCCAAATAAAATCAACAAAAGGTACCTTAAAACAAAAAAAGAAAAGCTTGGGCATTATCTGGAAGGGAAAGGGGTTGTGAGATAAATCAAAACCTCATCAATCCCATTACTTTCCCAACATCATCTTCTTTAACAAGAAAGATTGTATCAGTATAGCAGCTCAGCGTCTCAACAATGTTTATGTTATTTTCTCCAAACAAAGAGCATAGGTAAGCGTACGTGCCCGGCGTTGCTTCTATTTCCTTCGGGCTTTTTATCGTGATTTCAGCGAGATTTTTGTTTTCAAGCATTATTTTGTTTTTGAAGTATTTTTTGATTAAATCCAGAAAATTTTCCGCTGTTATTATTGTAATTGCAGATATGCCTTCAATCACCCTGAAAATCTCTTTTCTTTTTTTGATTTCCCTCTCCAAATTCAGAAGATTGCCAAAAAAAATGTCTTTTTCCAGAACAACAGCTATTATCTTATTTTTTATCTCTATTTTGCTGCCTTTCAATATATCCAAAATTTTATTTTCGTGAATTTCTTCTTTCTTCAGCTTTCTTTTGAACCTTCTGCAGGCAATGAGTATTGCATCAAAATTTTTATTTAAGTTTAAATCTAATTCAGAGGCTATTTGCCTCGATAAAGATGAATAGTTTATTAAATCATTTTTCAAGCAATCCTTTATTGAAGGGTGCTCTAAAATGTAGTTCTCAGTCAATTTTGTTATGTTTGACATTTCACGTTTTGCTGATTTATTTTTTAATGTTTAATTTAGTTAATGTTCTTGGATTGTTTGCCTTTGACAAGAAGGCATATTCAACAATTTTATTTTTTAAAACAAGATTACTCTCAACTTCTTAAATGTTTTGTTTTGGACATTTTTGTTTATTTTTGTTTTGAATGGGGCGTCAGGTTTAAAAATAAAGCGATATTGTGGGAATGGGGCAAATAAATGGAGACGAATTAATATTTCTAAAATGGCTTATTCAGTAAATGGGATACATCCGCCGGATTTTGAGCATGTTGGGGATTCTGCTCTCCTTTGGCCGCCATACACCACAAGGATAAATGTTATAGCAGATAAGGGTGATATTACTCCAGAAATCGAAGAAAGGCTTGAAACATTGATTAATGACTCTTTTAGGGCGAGGGGCATGAAATTGGACAGTAGATATTTTTCCATGCCCTTGTGGGAAAGTTTCCAATACGCATTAATAATGGAGGATTTAATGGCTGGGAGATATGTCGGCACTCTTTTGGCGTTTAAGCCTGAAGATTTCGTGATTTACGATAAGATTGCAGTGCACCCTGGGCATAGGGGAAGGCATTACATGACAAAACTTGTTCAAGCTGCTAGAACGCGTGACAAAAGATTGCATGGTGCGATAGACGCAGCCCTAAAAACAAGTGACAAGACTGCACATGAGAAATACCTGCATGTCTGCGACTCTTCAGCTTTTGTGCCTCAAAATGAGCTTCATTCGAATTATTGGGTTCATTTTTTCGATGGGGATAAAAAAGAAGCCATAAGCGATGCAAGGAAAAAGAGAATAGCAACTTACTTGGTTGAAATGCCCAGAACTTTTGATGAAATGGTGATTATTCCAGCGTAGAAAAAATTAAGACCGCAACTAAAGAAAATTTCTGAATTTTCTAAGTTCCAAAACCTTCGGTTTCGAAACCTTTATTAACCAGTTCAAACTATATACTTTTTTTAATGGGTGACGTTAAAGAAGCCAAGCTTATTCTTGAAAATGGCGATGAGTTCAAAGGCTTTTCTTTTGGCGCAGAGCATTCTGTTTCTGGAGAGGTTGTATTCAACACAGGCATGGTTGGCTATCCGGAGTCGCTTACAGACCCAAGCTATAAAGGCCAAATTCTTGTTTTGACATATCCTCTCATTGGAAACTATGGTGTCCCGGGGAAAGATGTTGAAAACAATTTATTAAAAAACTTTGAATCCGACAAAATCCAAGTCCAAGCATTAGTTATTTCTGACTACTCTTTTGAATATTCCCATTGGAATGCAAAGAAAAGCCTTGCAGAATGGTTAAAGGAAGAAAGCATTCCGGCAATTTATGGCATTGACACAAGAAAGCTGACAAAGACTTTAAGGGAAAAAGGCGCAATGCTCGGAAAAATAATAATCAATGACGATGATGTTCCTTTCTATAACCCCAGCAGTATTGACATAGTGAAAGATGTTTCTATCAGGGAACCAATAGTCTATAACGAAAGACCAAATCAAAAAAAAATTGTTGTTGTCGATTGCGGGGTCAAAAATAACATCATAAGGAATTTAATTGAAAGAAACCTTACAGTGATAAGAGTTCCGTATGATTATGATTTTTTCACGGATTTCTTTGATGGATTGCTCATTTCCAATGGTCCCGGCGACCCAAAGATGTGCGATAAAACAATTTACAACATAGGCAGGGCAATGAAGCACAACATTCCAATTTTCGGGATATGCCTCGGAAATCAAATCCTTGCCCTTGCAGCAGGCGGCGACACTTACAAGCTGAAGTACGGGCATCGCTCGCAAAACCAGCCTTGTATTTTAAATGGAACAAAAAGATGCTTTATTACAACACAAAACCATGGCTATGCAGTTGATATGAAATCATTGGATGAAAACTGGGAGGAATTTTTTGTCAATGCGAATGATGGAACAAATGAAGGAATAAAACACAAGACAAAACCGTTTATGTCGGCGCAATTCCATCCGGAGTCCTGGCCTGGTCCGAATGATACTAATTTTTTGTTTGATGAGTTTGTGAGGATGTTGAAATGAGGAAAACAAAACAATTTTGGGGTAAATTGAAATATTGGCAGAAAGGTGGAGTAATTGGACTAATATTCGGTTTAATAGTTTTTTATTTTTCTTTCTCTCCTTTTTACGATTCGCCTTTTCTAATTATTCTTATAGCGTTGCCTTATTTATCTTTTGCAACTATATTATGGATTTTAAATGCTTTACCTAACGATCCTTTAGCACCAGAAGGTATAGTGGTCATTGCTGTTTATTTGTCCCCAATATTTTATACTCTATTAGGAATTTTAATAGGATTAATAATAGGAAAAATTAAGAAAAAATGGCTCAGGTAAATACCACTGGACACCGGACATCCGCTGACGCATACTATTTAAAGGAGAATACTTTACATCTGGATACATTTAAACCTTATTTTTATTTTTCAAGGTTTATTATTCCAAAATCAAGTTATTATATTATGAATAATAAACAAAAATCAAATAAAGATTTTAGCTATAAAATGATACAGAATATTAAAGAATTTCAAATAAATTTTTGGAATTTATCCGACAATGTTAGATTAAATCTTAATAAAGACTTCACTATAAAGCTTTTTGATAATTGTAATATCGAATTAAAAGAATTAGCAAAATTATTCGATATTTCATACCCTTTTGTGATTCATTTAAGGAAGAATATGTATTCAATTCCATTAGATATTATATTAAAATTATCAAACTTGTCAAAGATTTCTCTTGAAGAAATACAAAATAATATCACGTCAATTAGAACTCGTGCGGGTACAAGTATGAATATTAAGTTTCCCATTAGACATGACGAAAAAATCGCTTCGTTAATTGGTCATGTTTTTGGTGATGGTTATATAGGTAGAAATAAAAGGCAGTTTGAATACAGCAATAATAATCCTAATTTGATAAAGGAAGTTAAAACTCAAATTTCTGAATTATTTGGCATTTTACCATATACAGAAAAGCAAAATAGGATAGGCTATCCAGCAATTACAGGAGAAATTTTGGAAGTATTTGGAGCACCTATCGCGCCAAAGATTTATAGTGAAAATTTAGTTCCAGAATGGATACTAAAATCTAAAAAATATAGAATTGCTTTCTTAAAAGCTTTTTTTGATGATGATGGTTCTGTCATGTTAAGCAATAATTATAGAGCAAAAGGTTTAAATATGAACGTAATAAGGCATATAAACCAAAAAGAAACTCTTTACAACTTATTAGAACAAATAAGTTTTATTCTTAAGGAATTGGATATATATTCTGGAAAACCTAAAATTTCTAGACAATACAAAAAAGAAGATGGTTTGCATATTGTAATGTACATAAATATCACTGATTATCAGAGTTTAATTAATTTTTATAATAAAATTGGGTTAACTAGTGGGGAAAAATTTGAGAAATTAAAGAAGATAGTTAATAGCAAAATATTTTATAGCAAAGGAAATGAAAGAATTTTAAATAACAAAATTTTAGAATTTTTATCAAAAAAAGGATGTGCTTCCACTGCTGACATAGCTGCTGATTTAGGAAAATCTAAAACTAAAGCTCTTAAGAAACTTAAACACCTTAGTAATAAGGGTTTAGTAGCCATAGTAGGAAAAGTCGCTTCTAACAGATCATATTTATGGAAATTAAACGGAGGTGAAATCACTATTGAACAAGCCTAAAAAAGTGTTAGTTCTGGGCTCGGGTTCATTGAAAATCGGAGAAGCAGGCGAGACCTTATAAGGCGCTAATTCGACTACTCCGGCTCCCAATGCCTCAAAGCCCTCCGCGAAGAAGGCATAGAAACAGTACTCGTAAATCCAAACATTGCAACAATCCAGACAAGTTAGGGCATGGCTGATAAGATTTATTTTCTTCCTGTAACCCCTTACTTTGTAGAAAAAGTTATTGAAAAGGAAAATCCAGACGGAATCATGCTTTCTTTTGGCGGGCAAACGGCTTTAAACTGCGGAGTTGCATTATCCAATAATAATGTTTTTGAAAAATACAATATAAAAGTTTTAGGCACCCAGATTGACGCAATCAAGAACACAGAGGACAGGGAATTGTTTGTAAACAAATTAACTAAAATAAGCCTCAAAGTGCCTGAAAGCGAAGCTGTTAACACGGTGGAGCAAGCAGTAGAAGTTGCTAAAAAATTAAAATATCCTGTTATGCTTAGAGTAGCTTATGCCTTAGGCGGACAAGGCTCTGGCGTTGCCTTAAATGAAGAAGAATTAAGAAACAATGCAAAAAGGGCATTAGCCTATTCCTCCCAAGTTCTTGTTGAGAAATACCTCGGCGGCTGGAAAGAAGTTGAATACGAAGTTGTAAGAGATGCTTATGACAACTGCATCACAGTCTGCAACATGGAAAACTTTGACCCTATGGGAATTCATACTGGAGAAAGCATTGTCGTTGCTCCATCTCAAACTTTGACAAACAATGAATACCACAAGTTAAGGGACATTTCAATTAAAGTCATAAGGCACCTTGGAATTGTCGGGGAATGCAATATACAGTTTGCCCTCGACCCAAATTCCGAGGATTACAGGCTTATTGAAGTAAATGCAAGGCTTTCAAGAAGCTCTGCGCTTGCATCAAAGGCAACTGGTTATCCTTTAGCATTTATTGCAGCAAAGCTTGCTTTGGGCTATTCCTTAATAGAGCTTGAAAACATGATAACAAAGGCAACAAAAAGCTGCTTTGAGCCTGCATTGGATTATATTGTTGTTAAAATGCCAAGATGGGACTTGCAGAAATTCAAGAGAGTGAGCTTTGAAATCGGCAGCGAGATGAAGAGTGTCGGCGAGGTTATGGCTATAGGAAGAAAGTTTGAGGAAGTGGTTCAAAAGGCAATAAGGATGCTCAACATAAACCTTCATGGCTTAGTTGGAAATAATTTAAAATTTGACACTATTGAAAAAGAATTGACAAAGCCAACTGACAAAAGACTGCTTGTTATTGTTGAAGCAATCAAAAAGGAAATTCCCATTGATAAAATATATGAGCTGACAAAAATCGATAAATGGTTCCTATATAAAATAAAAAATGTTGTCGAGACAGAGAAAGAGCTATTAAAATTTAATATTGACAATATTCCAATTGAATTAATTAACTTTACTTAACTTATAATGGGGAAGAGGATGATGTAAAATTTGATAACAAAAATAATGCAATTGTTCTTGGCTCAGGCGCTTACCGAATAGGCTCTTCTGTTGAATTTGACTGGTGCTGTGTCAATGCTGTTTTTACTTTAAATAAGCTTGGTTATTCTACAATTATGATTAATTATAATCCTGAAACTGTAAGCACAGACTATGATGTCTGCGACAGGCTTTACTTCGATGAATTAAGCTTTGAGAGAGTTCTTGACATCTATGAAAAAGAGAATCCTCTTGGCACTATAATTTCAATGGGCGGCCAGATTCCGAATAACCTTGCAATGAAGTTACACAGGCAGAATATAAAAATATTAGGGACAAACCCTTTAAGCATAGACAATGCAGAGAACCGCCATAAATTTTCTGCGCTGCTTGACTCTTTAAATGTGGACCAGCCGGAATGGACTGAAGCAAAATCTATTGAAGAGGCGCATAAGTTTGCAGAAAAGGTTGAATACCCTATCTTGATACGTCCTTCTTATGTTTTGAGCGGGGCTGCGATGAGCATCGCTTCCAGCAATAAAGAACTTGAGCAATATCTCAAGAAAGCGGCGGATGTCTCAAAAGAGCACCCGGTTGTCATAAGCAAGTTCATAACAAATGCAAAGGAAATTGAGATTGATGCAGTTGCCCAAAATGGGGATGTTGTAATTTATGCAATATCGGAGCACATAGAAAATGCAGGAGTGCATTCTGGCGACGCGACAATGGCATTGCCGCCCCAATACACTTATCTTGAAACAATTAGGAAGATAAAGGAAACAACAAAAAACATTGCAAAGGCGTTGAAAATAACAGGTCCGTTTAACATTCAGTTTATTGCAAAAGACAACCAAATAAAAGTTATAGAGTGCAATTTAAGGGCTTCAAGGAGTTTTCCTTTTGTCTCAAAAGTCACAAAATATAATTTCATTGAAATGGCGACAAAGGCTATGCTTGGGCTTGACATAAGAGGAAAGTACAACACCCTTGACTTGGATTATGTTGGAGTCAAGGCTCCGCAATTTTCATTCTCAAGGCTGCACGGCGCTGACCCTGTTTTAAGCGTTGAGATGGCATCAACTGGGGAAGTTGCTTGCTTGGGTAATGACATAAATGAAGCTTTTCTTAAATCATTGCTTTCAGTTGGGTTTGTAATGCCAAATTCTAATGTTTTGCTCTCAACAGGACCGATAAAAAGCAAAGCTTATTTGCTTGAAAGCGTTAGAAAATTGGAAGAAATTGGATTTAATTTGTATGCAACAGAAGGCACTGCAAAATTCTTGGAGCAGAATGGGGTAAATGCTGAAATTTTATGGTGGCCCCTTGACAAGAGAGAGCCAAATGTGTTGACTTACATTCAGGAAAGGAATATTGATTTAGTGATTAACATACCAAAAAGCTTGGAAGAGGAAGAGCTAACAAATGATTATTTAATCAGAAGAAAAGCAGTTGATTTCAATATTCCATTGCTAACAAATGAGCAGATTGCCAAGCTGTTTATTGAGTCAATTTATAAGAAAAAGATGGAGGATTTGGAGATTAAGGGTTGGGAGGAGTATTAGTATCCAATCTTTTTGAGAAAAGTATAATTAGCAACCAATACCTCGCTTCTTTCCCAATTATTCGATTTGATAATCTTATCAAAATATTCCCATGTATTTTTTATTAATTTTTTTTTGTAGAAAATATGAAGAAAAAATGAGAATCCCAGAACCTTAATATTTTTCAAGTGTTTATTATCTGATAAAAATCTTTGCCTTATAAATTTTCTATCATCACATATTATAAAATCTAATTTCAGTTTATTTGCCAAAGCGCAGCATTGTGCCTCTCCACTGCCAATATTCAAGTGTTCTAGACTTTTGCTAAGCCTTAAAGTTCTTCCCGTTAGCTCATGCATTTTTAAAAACTTTAGAATTTTTTCATTCTTGATTTCTTCTTTGACAGCTTTGGGTATGATTACATTATATCCAATTTTGTCGATGAATTTAATTAAACCAGCTCTTTCCAAAGCAATTAAAGTAGAAGAATCAACTACTAAAATTTTTGGCAACTTCTGCCGCCTCTTTGCCTGTTTTTGAGCCGATTATGATTGCTTCTGCATCTTTTCTTGGCAGCAGAAGAAAAAGAAAATCTTTTGTTATGACGCCCTCATTGTAAAGGTTAACAAAAAATAATAAATTTTCTCTTGCTCTCTTTTCTTTGAGGTATAGCTCTTTAATGGCTTCCCTAATCAATTCGCTCTTAGAAGCGCTCGCAAAAGTTTTAAGCTCGTTCAGCTCATTTTCAGCTTCTTTGTCCAGCACTATCGTAGCCTTCATAGTATGTATTAATATGGTACTACTATTTAAATCTTTTGGTTTTTTGTATGTAATTCTAGAAAAAAATTGAATAGTTGGAAATCAAGAACTTGAGGTATTAAGAATATAAAGTTTACTTTAGTGTTAATACTTTACTTAGACCAGCAATGCTTTGCTTCACATCATTTTCAGCTTGCCTTAAATCTTCAAAAGTAAAAACCCTAGCTTCTCCTACTCTAGGCTTTAATCTTGTGTAGGTAAAATCTGAACTACCCTCTCCCATATAACCTAAGGCAGTTAGAACTGCAGAATTTACATCTTTAGGCTCTTTTTCAAGTAATTTTTCTAAATCCTCGGCTGTATTGGTAGGTTTGGCCTTCTTCAGAAAATTACCCAATTTAACATGCACATCTTTTAGCGCTTCTAGTTCTTTGCCTAATATCTCTCTTACATAGTGCCCAGGCTTTGGTCCAAAATCACTAAATTTTGCCCAGTACCCATTTCCCAGCTCAATAGCTTCTATTTTTTCTTCTATTGTGTAAATTCTTGGATTAGATACAAAAACAGTATCGGTGTACGATTCTTTCGCCACTATTGTTAATTCAGGGTCCATAAATACTTCATATCTCCTTTGTCCTTTGGCATAAAAATCGCCTTTTTCTCTTCTTACTTTGTTTATATCCAATGATTTACTTAATAAATCAGAAAGTCTAGTTTTGTCTTCAAGTTTCAACCCGTCAACCGCTCTCAATAAGTCGTCTGCTGTTCGCTTTTTTTCTAACTGAATTCTTATTAAATCATAATCATCTTGAGTGACATCATCAGGCCTTATCTTGCTTCTTTCAGAGAATCCTATTACGGCACCTTCTAGTTCCTTTTGATATACTCTAGCCTTAGGCACAAATTGGGTGTATAGATTAAGCAAATCATCATCAGAAATTCTCCCCTCTGGAGCTTTTTTTGCTGTTTGTTCCAATGTTTGAGAAACCGCAGGTTTAGGCGTTTCGGCAGATTTTGGAGAATCTCCTTTGCACCCAGCATACAATAATGGCACCAAAGCCAAAGTTCCAATTGTATAACCTAATCTACTTGCCATTTTGGATTTGGTAATAATTATCACTATTTAAATCTTTTCATTTTCACCACTCCTCAATAATCAATTTCAAAACCTTAAATTTATATATTAATTCAAAATTTCTTTTTTAAATCGGGGGTCAAAGTTGATATCTCACAAGAAATACATGGAGTTGGCCATAAAGCTTGCTGAAAAGGGCAAGGGCTTGACATCGCCAAATCCGATGGTTGGCTGCATTGTTGTCAAGCGCGGCAGGATTGTTGGAAAAGGCTTTCACAGAAAGGCAGGCACAGAGCATGCTGAAGTTCTCGCATTGAATGATGCAGGCAAAAAAGCAATAAATTCCACATTGTACGTTAATCTCGAGCCATGCTCCCATTGGGGAAGAACCCCTCCATGCACGGAAAAAATCGTCGAAGCGGGAGTAAGGGAGGTTATAATTGGGGTGCACGACCCGAATCCATTGGTTGACGGCTTTAAAGAGCTGAAGTTTAGGGGATTGAAGACAAAAATCGGGATTCTGGAGCATGAGGCTAAAAAGCTGAATGAGGCATACATCAAGTACATGAGAACAAAAAGGCCTTTTGTAGTCATAAAAGTGGCTATGAGCATGGACGGAAGGATAGCAACCAAAACAGGCGATTCAAAATACATAACAAGCAAAGAAGCAAGGACTTATGTGCACCAGTTGAGAAGCGAAGTCGATGCTGTGATGGTCGGCTTGAACACTGTACTAAGGGACAATCCGGAGCTGACTCCAAGACTGGTGAAAGGCAAAGACCCGATGAAAATTGTTGTTGACAGCAAGCTAAAAATCCCGAAAAGCTGCAGCCTGATGAAAAACCCTGCAAAGCTCATAATTGCAACGACAAGCAAGGCCAAAAAGAATGAAGTGAAAAAGCTGCAGCAAAAGGGAATTAATGTGATAATGACAAAATCAAAAAACGGGATGGTTGACATAGGAGATCTTGTGAAGCAGCTCGGAAAGCATGAGATAACAAGCATTATGATTGAAGGCGGCTCTGAGCTTAACAGCTCTGCAATAAAAGCACATGTTGTTGACAAGATATTTATATTCACGGCGCCCAAGCTGATCGGCAACGGGCTTGGCGCGATTGGAAACCTTGGCGTCAACAAAATAGACAAAGCGATTAACTTGAAAAATCCAGTATGCCGAAGAATAGGCAAGGACATGCTTGTTGAAGCGTATATTTAACAATGTTGGAACGCATAGCATTAAGTCATTTAATACAAGTTCAATCCGCCTTCGGCAAAATGAATATGTTTTAACTTATTTTTAATTGTCAATCCGCTTCGCAATTTTAGTGCTCGGTTTTGCTGTCCTGCCATGTCAAAAATCAAAGATTTTTGAGCATGATCGAAAATCCAAAGGATTTATCGACACATCGCAAAACCTCGCCAATTTATTCAATATTATTGAATAAATTCGAGGCAAAAATTTATTGGCAGGAAAAATTTTTGCCGAGTGTAAATTTTGTCGCGAAGCGACGGATTGAAATATTCGTCAACAAAATAAAACACAATAAAATGATTTTCTCCAAAGTTAAAGATGCAATCAATGGCTTCAAAAAAGGAAAGTTTGTGATTGTTGTTGATGGCAGGCATCGCGAAAACGAAGCTGACTTAGTTCTTGCTGCTGAAAAAGTTTCTCCGGAAAAAATAAATTTCATGATAAGGAATGCCAGAGGATTAGTTTGCATTCCTATGCTTGGCAAAAGGCTTGATGAATTAAAGCTGCCATTAATGACAAAGATAAACACAGAATTCACAAAATGCGCCTTCACAATTTCTGCTGATGCGAAAAAAGGCACAACAACAGGCATCTCTGCTTTTGACAGGGCAAAAACAATCAAAGCGTTGATAAACAAAAAAACAAAGCCAAGCGATTTGGCAAGGCCCGGGCACGTGTTCCCATTAAGACGCGACACTAACGGACTTAAAAAAAGACCAGGACATACAGAAGCAGCAATTGAACTATGCAAATTGTCCAAGCTTTATCCAGCTGCCGTAATCTGCGAGATTATTGGAGAAAACGGGAAAATGGCAAAGATGCCTGAACTGAAAAGAATGGCTAAAAGATGGAATTTGAAGATAATAAAAATAAGGGATTTGGTTGATTTGATTAGAAATTAGTATTTTAGTTCTTAATAGTGATAACACTCAGAAAATTTTATATACACCATCACTTGCTCTGGGCTCTTATGGGATTAAGCCAACACAAACTTAGTCGCAGGGATCTGCTATGGCTAGTCGCAGGCGCATCATCGCATGCATTGCTCGCCAGTCGGGCTAGTGCAGAAACGAAACGTTCTGGTGATATTATATTCCCAAACAATGAGATTTTGCAGGTGCATGCCGTGCCTTATTCTGTCAGGCCTGTTGATATAGGGCAACTGGTGGATGCCCTTAAATCCGGTGCACCAGCAGGAACAGCTGCTTATGTCCCTGCCTTTGTTGATATTGCAAATTATGTGCATCATTTGCTCTGTGGAATGAGCTACCCGGAACACATGAGAAAATCTTATGGATCAAAAAAGCCTTTGGAGGTAGCAGTAATAAAAGGGCTTAGCAAAATGGGCATGGATGGCGCATACCATAATGAGAATGATTTGGGAAATGCAAACAGGGTTTATATTGATGCGGACAGCAAACCTGCCGAAGCATTAAGGATACTTGTCCACGACCTCGGGCATTCCTGTTTCGGAAGCGACGAATTCATACCATATGCAAATGAGCACCTTGAATTATCCCATATGTTTGCCAAATTTCCCAGTCTCGTTAGAGAAAAAGATGGGGAATGTCCTTTGTCAGCAATGCTTGGTTACTATTCTCTTGGCGTAAAACCAAGGAAACAAGGTCCTATGGAACGGTTATTCGCTAAATTTTCACGCAATGGGTATGTCACTTTTGTTCCAAGACAGGTTCAGCTTTTGACATACCTTGCTTTTTTATCTGCTGATTTAAAAGGTAAAGGACTTGAATACGCAAAAAGCAAGATTTTTGATGTGACAGAAGAGCGCAAGGAAATGCTGCTAAAAGAGGCTATTGCAGTGCTGGCAAGTAAAAACCGGCAATACGTGGAAGAGATTCTCGGGGAATTTGCAAGCGCAACGGAATCTTACATATTAAAGCACGCAACATCTGGAAATCAAGTAGAACTTGTCAAAAGGAAAGTAGCTGGCATATCAACCAAGGCACTTGCATCGCTTTAACCACCAAAACCTTTAAATCATACCATTTCTAATGAATTTTTATGGATGAATTTAAAGAGGCAATCATAAACTTCCTAAAAAAAGAGACAAATCTTGAAAACATAGATTTAGAAGTTCCTCCAAGCCCTGAAATGGGCGACTATGCGTTTCCGTGTTTTATCCTTGCAAAGGAATGGAAGAAGTCGCCAAATGAAATAGCTCTAGAATTAAGCAGGAAGTTTAAGCCGAATAATGTGATTGCAGAAGCCAAAGTTATCGGTCCGTACCTGAATTTTTTTATTAATAAAAAGAAAATTGCAGAATCCGCAATAAAACAAATCCTGAAGCAAAAGGACAAATACGGCTCATCAAATATAGGGAAAAATAAAAAAGTTTTAGTTGAGCACACAAGCATAAACCCAAACGCATCCCCCCATGTCGGCAGGGCAAGAAATGCATTGATTGGTGATGCAATTGTCAGAATCCTTAAATTTCAGGGCTACAAAGTCGAGACGCATTATTTTGTAAATGATGTCGGCAAGCAGATTGCAATGCTTGTTCTTGGTGCAGAAGGAAAGAAAAATGTTGGATTTGATGACTTGTTGAGAATCTACATTGAAATAAATAAAAAGATTGAGGAAAATCCTGAATTGGAAAAGCAAGTTTTGGAATTGCTGAACAAGCTGGAAAAGGGCGACAAAACAACAAAAAACAAATTTGAAAAAATTGTAAAAATCTGCGTCAAGGGGCAGTTAGAAATCCTTTCTGAGCTGGGCATAAAGTACGACGTTTTTGATTACGAATCAGAATACCTGTGGAGCAAAAAAACTGATGAAACCCTGAAGCGATTGGAAAAAACAGGAAAATTGTTCATTGACGGCTTCAACAGATGGGTTCTGGACCAAAAAGGGTACGAGCTTGGAATGAAAGTGCCTGTTCTGGTTTTAACAAGGAATGACGGAACCTCGCTTTATCCTTTAAGGGACATTGCATACAGCATTGAAAAAATCGAGAAAGGGGAGAACATAGTGATTTTAGGCGAGGACCAAAAACTGTACCAGGAGCAGATTAATGCAGCGCTCAAGGAGCTTGAGCTGAAGCAGCCAAGGGTTGTCCACTACTCTTTTGTTTTATTGCAGGATGGCAAGATGTCAACAAGGAAAGGCAACCTTGTGCTGTTGGAAGAATTTATGAGGGAAGCAGTCAGCAAAGCAAGAGATGAGTTAAAAAAAAGATACAATAAAATTAACGATAAAGCTGCAAAAATCATTGCTTACGGCGCTGTGAAATACGGCATTTTGAAAGTGAGCCCTGAAAAGAATGTGGTGTTTGACTGGCAGCAGGCATTGTCGTTTGAAGGAGAAACATCGCCTTACATACAATACGCTTATGCAAGGATAAGCAGCATATTGAAAAAGGCAAAAAAAATAAGTCCAAAGGCGGATTTAAGGTTGTTAAAGGAGAAAGAAGAGGCTGAATTAATCAGTTTGTTGTCAAATTTTCAGGAAATTGTGAACAAATCCACAAATGAGCTAAAGCCGCACTTAATTGCAGCCCACATTTACTCATTGGCGCAGAAGTTCAATGAATACTACCACATCCATCAAATCCTAAAGGCAGGCAAAAGCACAAGAGATGCAAGAATATTACTGATAAGCGTTATAAGGCAAGTGATAAGGAACGGGCTAAGTTTGCTCGGGATAGGCGTTTTGGAGAGGATGTAAGAGCCGGCAATAAAAAACCTAAAAAATAAAATGTCATTCCACACAAGAGCAATATTGTTTTTTATCATGATAGTACTGTCAGCTTTCTTTGCCATGTCGGAAACTGCATTAGTATCATTAAGCAAATTCAAGGCAAGGCACTGGGCTGAAAAGAAAAGGCTTGGCTCAGCGTATGTAAAAAAACTGAAAGACAACCCCGAGGTGCTTTTGTCAACGATTCTTATCGGGAACAATCTGGTGAACACAGCGGCGGCGGCGCTTGCCACATCAATCGCAATAGAAGTTTTCCATGACAATGCTATAGGCATAGCGACAGGAGTTGCAACATTCTTCATACTGATTTTTGGGGATATATTGCCCAAGTCAATCGGAACAAACAACAACGAGATTTTAGCGCCTATAGTTGCTCCTGTAATATGGAACCTTAACATAGCCATCTATCCCATCATAAAATTTCTCGATTATTTCCTCAAGGCTGTGAATAAAATCATAGGCGCCAAAAAAATACCAATAATAACAAGGGAGGAGCTCAAAAGCATAGTAAAGGCAAGCGAGGAGGAAGGCGCATTAAAAGAGATTGAGAAAAAGCTTGTGAACCGGATATTCGACTTTGAGAACACGACAGTTGGCGATGTGATGACCAGAAAGAAAAGCATGGTGATGGTAAGCTCTGACATGAAGATTAAGGATGTGCTGCGGCTTCCAACAGCAAAGATGTACTCGAGGATTCCTGTTTATGAAAAAAATAAGGAGAATATTGTGGGAATTTTGCACCTGAAAGACACCCTCAAGTTTCTGAAAGACGGGAAATATGACGTGGAAGCAAGGCAAATCATGAGGAAGCCGTTTTTTGTCTTTGCAAGCAAGAAAATGGACACAATGCTCCGCCTTTTCCAGGGCAGGAAGGAGCACATGGCAATTGTGATTGACGAAAAAGCCCATATTGTCGGGCTTGTCACGATAGAAAACATTCTGGAAGAGATTGTAGGAGAGATTATTGACGAAAGCGACAGGATAAACCCGAACATTGCGCAAGTTTCAAAAAACGAGTGGCTTGTAAAAGGTTCAACTGAAATAAGCGACTTAAACCACAAGACAGGCATGTCTGTGAAAGAGGCGGATTTTGTCGACTTGGACAGCTTTATACTTGCAACGCTCGGAAGGGCGCCTAAGGTCGGCGATGTCATAGAGCACCAAGGCTACAAGACAACAATGGAGGATGTCCAGGGCAAGAAAGTTATACTGGCGAGGATTGTTAAAGGATGAAATAATGAATTCGTCCCTATTTATAAGGTATTCCCAGAAATTACCAAAGATATGATAAAAAAAGTAAAGCCTATCATTGATAGAATCAAACCTGAAATTCTTGAGCTATAATTCCAAAACATTTAAATACATCTATGCCAAGATTGTTTATATTTGGGGGCAAGTGATTATTCAATGTCTACAATAACAGAGTATAGCGAGGGAGGCAGAAAAATGAACGACAACAGCATTTTCATAGGCGGAAAGCCGTTCATGAACTATGTTACAGGAGTTGTTATGCAGTTCACAACCAAGAATGCAGACGACGTCATAATAAAGGCAAGGGGCAAGTTCATATCAAGGGCTGTGGATGTTGCCGAGGTGGCTGCAAAAAGATTTCTGGACAATGCGGTTGCTGTCAAAGGCATAAGGATTGACTCGGAAGGCTTCAGGAGCGATGAGGGAAGGGACATAAGGGTTTCAACAATCGAGATAACATTAAGCAAAAACAGGTAAAGGATATTTTTCATTTCTTGGTTGATATTTGGATAAAATTTTATAATTAAATTTTTAATTGTTCAATCTGCTTTGCAACGTTAGCACTCGAGTGACCTGCGAAAGCTCGCTTTCGCTCGCTTATGTCACTGCTGTTTTTCCACATCGCTCAGGCCCGCCTATTTATTTTGCACAATATTTATAAATCAAGATTTAATTTAGTCTTATATTCCCCGCGTAGCTCAACCTGGAAGCTGCCAATTTTAAAAAATTGGCTCGCTAGGGAATGGAGCGCTCGGCTGTGAAACTTAATAGAAGTTTGGCCATAGATGCGTTCTAAGACCATAAGCAATAAGCTAGGGATGAACTAGAATCAGTCGTTCCCGGGAGGTCGCTGGTTCAAATCCGGCCGCGGGGATATATTACATAAACTCGTCCAGCCCTTTTTGTTTGATTTTTAATTCATTATTTTGTTCTTTAATTTTTATCGCGTATTTATCATTAAAAATCGGCACCCCATAAACCCCGTCATATCCCGGCTTGAATGGAATTTTCTGGTTTCTGTTTTTTATAATGTTATTTGCAATCTTCTCAGAAGTTATTTTTTTCAAGTTTGTTTCTTCTGCTTCCAACAAAATGTTAAATTCATTTCCAAATTCATTGATTAATTTGTAATATTCTTCCCAAACTTGCTTTGAGCTTACTGCATGCCCTGTTGTGCCTGCAATAACCTCGGACAAAGGTATTAAATTCTTGAATGGAACTGCATTTTCAGGGACAAATCCCTCTTCCCTGTCTGCAAGCATTTCAACCCTTTGGGCAACCCCAACAGTAAGGGGGGTTCTGCACTTTGGGCATATATTTTTTAATTCAATGGATTCTTTCGGGCTTAAACAGACATTGCAGTTCCTGTGCCCTGTGTAATGGTATTTTCCTTCATGAGGCCACATCTCAATTGTCTCGACAAATCCTTTTCTCTTCCTTATTGCTTGCAGTAAATCATCGTAGCTCCAATCCATGTCAAAAACATTTGCTTCCCTTCCCAGGCGCCATGGCCAGAATGAATGGGCGTCAGAGCTGCTCAGCAAAGTATATTTGTCGAGCTTTGAAAGGCGCCAGTTCATTGCAGGGTCGGAGCTTAAGCCGGTTTCAATTGCGTAAATATGCTTTGACTTTTCCTTAAAGCATTCCTCAACACTGTCAAATCCTGACATGCTGCCGAAAATTCCGTACCAAGGCGTCCAGCAATTATGGATAGCAGCAAATTCTGCAACATAGGAGTTGTCCTCTTCCACTTCGAGATTATAAACATAACCTTCATAATGCTTTTTGATTATTTTAAATATTGGAAGATATACATACTTGTTATCAATCCAACCATATTTCATTTCTTTTTTAGGCTTGCATATTCTAAAATATTCATTTTTTAATAAATTGAATTTATCCTCAAAGAAAGTTAGTCTATCTAAAATATAATTATCACTTTGTGCTGTTATTATTCTATTTTTAAGTATATGTTTTCCACGTAATATATGTGAATCTTTAGTATCCACTCTTATAGATGGTACAACTCCAAGCCTTAAACAGATAATCTTAAATTGGTTCATTAATGTTCTTGAAGATGTGCTACCCCTGTCACCATACCACCAACCCTTTAAGATTTCAACTTGTTTTTTCAGTGGTAGCTTCAACATCCAATAAGGCATGGATTTTGAACTTGCTCTCTTTTGATTATCACAATAAAAGTTTTCCTCAAAGAATAAACGTATCCTATTCGAGTATACTAATATATCGCCAAAGGTTTTTCCTTCTTTTGATTTATATTTTAATACCTCTGAAATTAAATATCTGACGTCATTTAAAAATTGAGTCTCTTCCTTATTAAAGCTAAATCCTATGCAGTCGCGTCCATTGGTGTATCCTTCAGCCAAGTAGTAACCAATTAATCTACAGAATTTTTCATCAACTCTAACATTATCATTACCAATCTTTACATATTTTACATCTTTAGTAGATGTTAGTCTTGGGTAAAGTAAAACATCACCTACTTCTAGATTTTTAGCTTGAATCCATCTTGGTTCATATTTTTGATATGCATTTGTAACACAACGTTTGATATGGGGATATGTAGGCTTACATATTCCGCTTGTCCACGAACAATCTTTTAAAGTTTTTATAGCAAAAAAAGGATGTTCTTCAGTTGTGTTTAAGCCTAAACTAAAATACCTAGGTTTTATATGGTAAATATCACCCTTGTAGTGCCTATTATGAATAGCCTTTACTTTTCTATATTTACTTTTATGAGTAAGAACTTTATCACCATTTTTTAAGTGTTCTATAGGCATAAGTTTAGGATTAGAATGAATAATGGTTCCAGGTAGTAGACAATGCGCCGGAATGATTTCAATTTCATCGTCAATTTCCTTCATCATTTCCACTAACTCAATGCATGAAAAGCCGAAAATGGGCCTGCCGTCATAATCAAGCCTGCCTTTTTTCAGCAATGCGGAATTTATCTGCTCAACAACCTCAAAATTTCTTGCAAGTAATAAGTTATGAATTCTTCTTCCTTTTCCATCCTGTGTGTAAATGTTGGATATTTCCCCCTGCAAGACAAAATGAAATCCGGATTTTGATGCCAAAATCCCGGAGCCATCTTCTTTTAATTCATTTTTTAATTCAGCAAGCCATTTTGGATGGGTAAAGTCGCCTGTTCCGAGAAGATTAAGCCCCTTTAGCTTCGCATATTTTTCAAGATTTGGGAGATTCAAGCTTGAGCTTGTAGCTCTTGAAAAGCGTGAATGAATCTGCAGGTCCGCGATTAGTTTCATAAGGTCTAGAGATAGATTAGGTTATATAAAGTTTTCATGTTACTTTATACTCTTTTTTCCAAAATATAAATCTCAGCAGTTTGTCCTGAATTTCCTTTTGTGGTAGTCACCTTATAAGAAATATTCAGCGATTGTAAAAATCTTACAAATTCGGTTTTACTATACCAATTGTTCCAATAGCCATCTTTATCCCAAATTTTCCAGCTCAAGCCGAAAGGTAATAATCTATGAAAAAAATCTATAATTATAATTTCTCTTGAGACCCTTAGTGCTTCTTTTACTGCAGTCTTATAATTCTCCAAATGTTCTAAAACATGTCTTAGCACTACAACATCAAAACTATCATCAGGAAAAGGAAGTGATTCTACTTCACCTCTGACAAATTTTGCCCCTGGATAACCTTTTTTTGCCTTAGCTATCATGTAACTGCTTTTATCTAATCCAACATAGTTTACTTTTATATTTCCTATTCTATAACTTGATAATTCTGTTGCAACACCACAACCTGCGTCTAATAAAGTAAATGGATGTTCTCTCTGCAATAATTCTCTTATGACTTGCCTTTCCCTGTTATTGGGATTTGATAATCGGTTGACTAAGTTAGCTAAATTATCACTATTAGCAACATCCCAGTAGAACCTTCCCCCATTCTTTACAGCAGATCTTTGTAAGGATTTGATTATTAAGTATACATCCTTAAGAGTTTCTTTCATTAATGCAAATAATATACTCTAATTTAAAAACCTTTTTTCATAACATTTAAATAATCCCATTAAAATAAATTCAATCATGGTAAACAACGACATTCTGTCGGAATTCAGCTCCAGTGATATCAATAATTTCAAAAAAGACTTTACTCAAATGATTAAGGTAGGAGCTGAAATCGACAGGTACTACGGCGAGGCGCAGCATGATTTGGATACTTTAATTCCTAAATTCGAAAAACTTGCAGAGCAGTTCAACAGAAAGTACAAAGGAATAAAAATCAAGACAAAAAAGACAATAGAGCATTTCAAAGTAAGCGTTTTCATCAAGGTTAAGGATGTAAAGGAATTCTTTGCCGAGACAGCATCGAAAATTCCTGGCTTAAAGTCAGTCGGAAGGGCAAATTTCAACCAAATTGATGCCAGCGACATTGACAAATTTGCCAGATTTCTCGACTCTTTGCTGGATAAAATCTGCATTTCATATATCGACCCTGAAACTGGCACAAGCACGATTGCCGCTGTTTTTAACAGAAGCGAAAGAATGATTGAAATTATTTACAACCCTGTTGAAATGATGAACGAGAATTCTGCCGGCTTCAAGATATGCGCGTTTTACGCGCTGAAAAACGGCTTTGACAAAAAGATTGAAATCCATGGTGGTGCCTCGACTTTTGGATTTTCAAACATTCTTGACGAGATCGAGAAAAGGGAATGGTATGACAAGTTTAATCCTAGGTTTTTGGAGTGAAAAATTAATATTATAAATCGTTTTATCTTGTGTCTTTTCTTAATTCTTTTAAAGAATATCCTATACATATATCTAGTCTGGAGACCAAACCTAGCATTTCTAAATAAGAAACATCTGCAAGTTTAGCAGCTTTTCTTATTGTTACTTTGTGTTCTTTTAATAACTTCAAAACTTTCTTCATTTTATTCAAATCCTCAAAAGATTTATCCTCAATCCTTCAGTTTCTTGAAGATAACTTTCAGCAAAATCTATACGCCCATCGGCAGTTTTCCGCCAAACTTCTTCATCATTTTTGAAATGTCTCCCTTGCTGCCCTTGAACATCTTGACCATTTTCTTGCTTTGCTTGTATTGTTTTAGCAATTCTCTAATCTCGCTTGTTTGAATCCCAGAGCCTTTTGCAATTCTTTCAACCCTCGGGCTGTCGATTATGTCGGGCTCTTCAAGCTCTGACTTTGTCATGGAGTTCATTGCAATTTTCCATTTCTTTAGCTTGCCCTCCTGGACCTGTAGCATTTCCTTGGGCAATTTTAAGGAAGAAAACCCAGGTATCATTTCAACAATGCTGCTTAAAGGCCCCATTTTTGACATTGCTTCCATCTGCTCGTACAAGTCAATCAAATTGAATTCTCCTTTAAGAAACCTCTTGCCAAGGTCTTCTGCATCCTCTGTTTTTATCACTTCCTTTGCTTTTTCCAGCAATGCTTCCAAGTCACCCATGCCTAAAATTCTTCCGACAAAGCCTTGAGGGTTAAACTGCTCCAAATCGTCTATTTTTTCCCCGATTCCGATAAATTTGATTGGCGCGCCTGAAACTGCGCAGGCTGTCAAAGCCCCTCCGCCCTTTGCAGTGCCGTCCATTTTTGAAACAACTATGCCAGTTATGCCGCAGCTTTTGTGGAACTGCTCCGCCTGCTTTTGGGCAGCTTGCCCTATGTCCGCAGAGATAATCAATAAATTTTCATTCGGCTGGATTTTTTCGTTTACTTCTTCAATTTCATTGATTAAATCGTGGGAAAGCGCGTCTCTTCCGGCAGTGTCTATTATCAAAATGTCAAAATTTTTATAGTCGTCAATGTGTTTTTTCCATATTTCTATCGGGTCTTTTATTTCCCGAGACAATTCACCGAATTTTCTGGGCCCCGAAAATCTTTGATTTTCGTGGGTTTTGTCTAAAAACACAGTAACGTTTGCGTGCCTTCCAACCTGCTCAATCTGCTCCATTGCAGCAGGACGATGAATATCCAAGCCGACCAATGCAACCTTGTGGCCTCTTTTCGTGTAAAATTTTGCAAGCTTTCCTGCCGTGGTTGTTTTTCCGGAGCCGAACAAGCCGACAAGCATTATCTTAAATGGCTTTTGATTTAGCTCTATTTTGTGCTGCTCCTTGCCGAGAAAATTAACCAATTCCTCATACACTATATTTATTATCTGCTCCTTTTTTGTAAGCCCTTTTGGGGATTCCTCATTCAATGCCCTTTGCTTTATTTTTTCCGTCAGGTCAAAAACCAATTTTACATTTACATCTGCCTGCAATAAAGCCCTTTGGATGTCCTTTATTAATTCATTAATCAGCTTTTCATCTACAAAAAGGGATTTTGCTATTTTTTGCAATGTGTTTTTCAATGCATTGCTGAGGTTTTCGAGGACCATATTCTAGGGCTATTAAAAATAGTTTATAAAGATATTTATTTATATTTACATTTTTGAAAGGAGCTATAACTTCAAGCCAATTTGAAGCTATAAAAGAATATTTATATACAAGCTGCTTACTATAAAATTATTGATTAAAATGGCGATAACAGAGCAATTAAACAAGTTGAAGGAAAACTGGCTGCTTATTGTTATATCCTTAGCCGTGCTTATCTTTTTGAATGTAGGTAGCATAGGAAGTATAGCCAATGTGCCCTCACTTACAAAAGGCATTGGCGGGGAAATGGCAGTTTCGGAAGCTGCATACTTCAGAAGCAGCGGAATCATACCTCCTGTGCCTGTGTACGGCGATTTTGCGCCTGATGTTGCAGAACGCAAGATAACCAGATCATCAAGCCTTTCAACAGAAGTTGAAACAGGGCAATTTGCTGATGCAGAGTCAAAGCTCAAGTCAATAGTAAGGGCAACCAACTCCTATCTCCTGAATGAAAACGTCAACAAATACGACTCAGGCTGGAAATCCTATTACAGCGGCGCTTACCAGCTAAAGGTTGACAGCAGGAAATATAATGACATAATAACGCAATTAAAAAATATAGGCGAAGTCAAGTCCTTCAATGAAAATGCAGAGGATGTCACCGGCTCTTACAAAAACCTCGAGATTGAGATTAATGCTGAAAAGCAAAGGCTTTTGAGGTACAATAAAATGTACGAGGAAGCGACTTTGACTGCAGACAAAATACAGCTGAGCGATAGAATATTCGAGCAGGAGAGAACCATAAAGTACTTGGAAGATTCGCTGAAAAACATCGACCAGCGTGTTGACTATTCAGCAATATACGTAACATTAAGCGAAAAGCAGCCGCAGTACGCTAACATAGTGTTTGTGAAATTTTCAGAATTGGTGAGAAGGTTAGTAACAAGCATAAACAATCTGCTTAAATTGATTTTTGCAGCACTTCCATACGCAGTTGCAGCATTGGTGTTATGGGCTGCTGTAAGGTTCTTTAGAAGAAGAGGGGACAGCAAAAAGAGATAACAAATTTTAGAACTCGACCTTAACCTTTTTCTCTTTAATATTTTTTAAAATTTTGCTTAATAAATCATCAACCTTAACGTCAAAATAAACCTTATTATCAATCGTCCTTACTGCAACCGTGCCCTTGCTTTCTTCTTTTTCGCCTACTGTCAAAATCAATGGAATTTTCTGGTGCTGCGCTTCCCTAACTTTATACCCAACGCTTTCAGCTCTTGAGTCTGCTTCAACCCTAACGTTATGCTTTTCAAGCTCTTCATTTATTTTGTTTGCATATTTTTCAAACCTGTCAGCAACTGTCAAGATTCTAACCTGAACAGGCGCCAGCCACAATGGAAGCTTGCCTGCATAGTGCTCAACCAAAATTCCAATGAACCGTTCAATTGAGCCGAACAATGCCCGGTGAATCATCACAACAGGGTGCTTTGCATTGTCCGCTCCGACATAAGTTGCTTCAAATCTTTCAGGCAATTGGAAGTCAAGCTGTATGGTGGCAAGCTGCCAGTCCCTTCCCAAAGCGTCTTTAATGTGAAAGTCAATTTTAGGCCCGTAAAAAGCCCCTTCCCCGGATTTGATTTCATACGCAATTTTCTTTTTTTCAAGCGCTTTTTTCAGTGCTTCCTCTGCCTTGCTCCAGCCTTCAGCATTGCCCATAAACTTTTCCGGCTTCGTGCTTAATTCAACCTTGTAGTCAAAATCAAACACTTCCCTGTAAATGAAATTTGTAAAATCAAGCACTCTGAAAATCTCCTCTTCAATCTGCTCAGGGGCAATGAAAATGTGTGCATCATCCTGAGACATTTTTCTTACCCTTGTCAAGCCAGCCAAAACTCCAGACAATTCATTCCTGTGCAAAGGAGCAAAATCAGCAATCCTCAAAGGCAAGTCCTTGTAGCTTCTTGATTTTGACTTGTAAACCAAAACATGCGAAGGGCAGTTCATCGGCTTTAGGGCAAACTCTTTTCCTTCTGATTCCAAAACAAACATGCTTTCCTTGAAATGCTCCCAATGGCCTGAGGTAACCCACAAGGATTTTTCATAAAGAAGTGGAGTTATAACTTCCTGATAGCCTCTTTTTTTGTATTCATTCCTGATGAATTCCAGCAGCAGGTTGTAGATTATTGTCCCTTTTGGATAAAAAAACGGCGAGCCAGGGCTTTCCTCAAAGAAATTAAACCATTCAAGCTCCTTGCCTATTTTCCTGTGGTCTCTTTTCTCTGCTTCTTCAACCTGCTTTAAGTGAGCATCAAGCATGCTTTTTTCAGAAAAGCTTACCCCATAAATTCTCTGCAGTTGCTGATTTTTTGGGTCGCCTCTCCAGTAAGCTGATGCGATTTTCGTCAGCTTGAACGCTTTTATTTTTCCGGTGTGTGGGATGTGGGGGCCCCTGCACAAGTCGATAAAATCGCCTTGTTTATAGGCGCTAATTGGCTGTTTTTCCTCATGGAATTCCTGGATTAACTCTATTTTAAACGGGTTATTTTTGAAAAGTTTTTTTGCTTCGCCCTCGCTTAACTCAATTCTCTCAACTTTGTATTCCTTTTTGACAATTTCATGCATTCTCTGCTCTATCTTGACCAAGTCTTCAGGAACGAAATGGTGCTCAATGCCAAAATCATAATAGAAGCCCTCTTCAACAACAGGCCCTATTGTGGGCTTTGCATCTGGAAACATCTCAACAACTGCATGGGCAAGCAAATGCGCTGTGCTGTGCCTGAAAGCCTCCAATCCTTCTTTGTCTTTGTAAGTTATAATCTGCAGGGTTGAATCTTCATTTATCGGAACAAATAAATCTTTTAGCTTGCCGTTTATTTTTGCAATTAATGCGTCTTCCCCAAGCCTTTTGCCTATGCCAAAGGCAATTTCGCCTGCAGTAATCCCTTTATGGTATTCCTTTACGCTCCCATCCGGCAATGTTATCTTGATTTTTGGCATTTTAGTTTTTGTCTTATTTTTTGAAGTTTTTGTCCGATTTATATATTTTATTGAACTGGTTAAAACAAAGAAAAACTGAATTTTAGACAATGAGCAGCCTTTAGGCTGTTGTTGTAGTTGTAGAAGTAGTTGAAGTTGTATTGAAAATTATGTCCAATAACAATAAAACAATATTTGCCATAATTAAAGCAAATATAAAACCACTATTTAAATCTTTCTACTTTGCGCAAAACCGAAAACTTTAGAAATATTACTTTTAATAAATTTAAAAATAGCGGTATTTTTATTAAAAATATTAAAATTAATAACAGGATAATGGAAGCGAAATTCATAGGCAAGGTGAAATTGACGAAGCAGGGGCAATTGACCCTGCCGCAGGAGGCAAGGCAGGACTTGAAGATAGGCTCAAAGTCCGAGGTTTACTGGTACGAGTTCAACGATATTCTCGTGCTTGTCAAGGACATTGTTAATCCGAAGGAAATAATCAATCTTGTACTTAACAAGAAGAAAAAAAGGTGAGGCAATGAAAATAGACGATTTGGCCAGGCTGATGGGGAAGACAAGGGAAGAAGTGGAGCATATCTTGAAAAATAATGACGTGATTGAATTGGATTTGAACGAAATTGAATAAGAGCAGAATAAGAAACATAAGCCCATTAAAGCAAATGTATAGTTAATAAAAACAACAATTCATAAATATCAAAATAAAATGGTGACTTTGCCGTTTCAAAGGCCTCTGGGATTGTGGGCGCTGATAGCAGTCGCTGTTTTTGTCGTTCTCTACCTAAGAAGGCCAAAGCCCCAGGAAAAAATAATCCCTTCATTGATGTTTGTCCTGCAAGACAAGAAAAGGTCAAGGCAGTACTCATTCTTCCAGAAATTAATGACAAATTTGCTGTTTTTACTGCAGTTATTGTCAATTTTGGGCCTTTCCGTTGTTGCAGCCGCGCCGTTTGTAAAATTAAAATATGACGTGACATTGGAAAACACTGTGATTATTCTGGATGTGAGCGCCTCGATGCAGGCGAAGGAAAAGGGAGTTTCAAGGTTTGACAAGGCTTTGGAGCAGGCAAAAAAGGCATTAAGCGGGAGGAACAGCATAATCATGGCTGAAAACGTGCCGCTAATCGTGCTGGAAAACGAAAACTCCAAAATAGCTTTTGATGTGCTTTCAAAAATAAAGCCAAGGGCGACAACAACAAATCTTGGGGACGCTTTGCTTCTTGCCAAGGACATCCTGAGGGACAAGCCCGGCAGAATTGTTGTAATAAGCGATTTTCTTGCCACAGAGGGGCCTGACATAGAGGTTGTAAGAGCAACATTGTCTTCGGAAGACAAGCTGGTTGACTTTATTGATGTTTCAAACAATGCAAAAAATGTCGGCATTATAAAGCTTGAGGTGGCAAAATACAACACAAAAGTCTATATAAAAAACTTCAACAGCGAGGCAAAACAGATAACAATAAAGATTGTAAAGGACAACAAGGAGATAACGCAAACAAAAGTGGCTATCGCCGCCAATTCCGTTGAAAACTTTGTTTTTGACACGCCTGCGGGAATTTCAAAAGTGGAGCTTGAGCCTAAAGACGATCTGGAAGTTGACGACGCTGCCTTTATTGCAACGCCCCCAAAAATAAAGAATTCTGTTTTGCTGATAACAAATGAAAAATCAAGCAATCTTGAGCTGGCGCTTGAAGCAGCAAAGGACATTGAGCTGGATGTTGTCAATCCTCCTGTCCTTACCATAAACAGGGAAAAGCAGAAGATAGATCCTTACAAGCATGACATAATAATAGTTTACAGGATAAACAATGTGAACAAAAGGGACGGCATTGTGCCGGGGACATTTGAGGATATCGAGGATTATGTTGAAAAAGGGGGCAATGCCATAATAGCTGTGCAGGACGACTCAAAGGAAATCAATACAAGAGAGTTGCTTGGAGTTGAATTAAAGAACAAGATAAGCAAGCCAACCAAGGTCTGCGTTGACACGATAAACCAGATAACAAAGCAGTTTGAGAAGGAGAGGTGCTTCACGACAACAGCCTCTTACTTTGGGGCTGATGCAAAAAAGGGAACTGTGACATTTGCGTCAGCTGACGACAAAACTCCGCTGATAGTTTACGGCGAAAGGAAAAAGGGTAAGATTGCCTACTACGGGATTCTTGATGATACAAGCGACTTCAAGACGCTGCCGGGCTATCCGATTTTCTGGAGCTCATTAATAAATTTCATGATTGGGACAGAGGATATAAAGGACTTCAACCACAAAACAGGGAAGATTGTTACAATAAACACAAAAAAACAAAGGATAGAGCCCTATAAGCATGATGTAATCATAGTTTACAAAATAAATAATGTGAATAAAAGGGATGGAATTGTGCCTGGAACATTTGAGGACATTGAAGAGTATGTTGAGAAAGGCGGCAATGTTAT
>JACPMT010000046.1 GCA_016185815.1 Candidatus Woesearchaeota archaeon | reverse complement strand
TTTGGTGCTTTTGCTCTGCCAAGCAAAAGCTTAATTTTATTTATTAATGCTGTTTTGTTTTTCATGGTGGACACCTTCACTGTCCACCCCCTGTTAGTCTAACGACTAACAGCGGTTATATTTAAGATTTGGGACAAAGCCTTAATATTGCATAATTTCAAAAGACTTAAAAATCACAAAACATTCCTTAATCCATGATTCCTATTAACATTTCATTAAATTACTACAAAAGAGCAGATATCCAAGAAGAAATTATAGCCAATTCCAGGAACAAGGAAGTTGCTGCAAAGTTCAACGACAGTTTTGGCAAAAGGCCTGATGTGCTGAGGCACCAAAGCGATATCCTTGAGCTTGCAAAGCAAGGCGCCACTTCCTTCCATGCTTCTGAAGAGCTGTGGAAAAATCCTCTGCAAATTGACACTTCACTAAGAAAGCATGAGTTAGACAGCTTAAGGATTGGCTGGGACTTGGTGCTTGACATTGACTGCGGTTTTTTTGACTATTCAAAGATTGCAGCTGACTTGGTAATTAAGGCTTTGAAGTTTCATAAGATAAGGTCAATCTCGTGCAAGTTTTCCGGCAACAGGGGCTTTCACATCGGAGTGCCTTTCGAGGCGTTTCCAAGTAAGATACGGGATGGGGAAACAAAAAATCTTTTTCCTGCTGCTCCAAGGCAGATTGCGCTGTACATAAAGGAGATGATTAAAAAGCCCCTTGGGGACAAGATTATGGAATCCGAGGAAAATAATTTTAATGCCATTATAGAAAAAACAGGAAAAAAAGCCAGTGAGATAGTATATTACAGCAACAAAAACAGGGCATTGAATGCAGAGCCTTTCTTGAACATTGATACTTTGCTTATCTCCCCAAGGCACCTGTACAGGATGCCTTACTCGCTTCATGAGAAATCCGGTTTGGCTTCAGCGCCGCTAAACCCGGAGAAGGTTTTGCTGTTCAGGAAAGAGTTTGCAATCCCGAAAAACGTGAGGATAAGCAGGCACATGTTTCTCGACAGGGAGAATGCTGAAAATAATGAGGCGAGGCAGCTTTTGATGGAAGCAATGGATTTTGCAATCAAGCGGGAAACAAACAGCCCGAAAGAAAGAAAAGAGTTTGCAACTCCTGAAAATGCCCTGCCGGAGGAATTATTCCCCCCGTGCATTAAGCTGATTTTAAATGGGCTGGATGACGGACGAAAAAGGGCTTTGTTTATACTTGTTAATTACTTCACGTCAATTGGCTGGGACTATGACATGATTGAGAAAAGGCTTAAGGAATGGAATGCAAAAAACAAGGAGCCTTTAAGAGAGGTGTATCTTGTTGGCCAGTTAAGGTATCACAAGCAGATGCAAAAAAAGATATTGCCGCCTAACTGCAGCAACGAGATGTACATGCTTGGCATTGGAGTGTGCAAGCCAGACAATTTCTGCCCGAAGATAAGAAATCCTGCGCAATATACAACAAAGAAGTCATGGCTTATGAACAGGGGTGAAGGCAAGGCAGCCAATAAGACTATTGCTAAATCCTATCTGAAGATGTAAAGCAGAAAACTGTCAAAAACTATGTTTTTGGGGTACTCGCAAATTTTCAATTTGCGAAAACTATTTAAATAACCAAGTAAAATATCCCTTTAAATAAAAAATGAGGTGATTTGATGGCTTTTGGCGTTCAGGAGATAACACTTGCTATTATCATAGGGACTTTGGCAGCTATAGTTTATTCTTTAAGAATTTTGGTCTTGATGGAGAGGAGAATTGCAAGGATAGAAACTCATATCGAAAGGGTTGTTGACAAAGTAATCAAGGAAGAGATAAAGATTGAAAGGGGAATGAGGAGAAGGCATTAATCTACTTTATCACTTCTTCAAGCAGCAAGCCTCTTCTCTCTGCAACCTTGCTGTCAATCACATAGCCATTCTCTGTCTTTTCTATGTCTTCCAAGCTTAGAAAAAGCCAGTCTTTCCTTGCAAACTTCACTGCAAACCACGGCTCAGCCCCAAAAATATCGCAAAATTCCTTTAGCTGCTCAAAATCATGCCTGTCAAGATACTGTTTTTTCTTTTTTGTTGACTTGCACTCTATTGCAAGCACTCTGGCTTTGTTGCTTACAATCAAATCTGGCCCTGGGTATTTCATTGAGCCGGAGCCTGCAGAGCGAATTGTGGCAAAATTCTTTGACCAGAACATATGCAATAATTCCCTTTCAGCCTTTGAGCCCTTTTGTTTGACTGACATTTTAAATCATCTCTCTTGCAATCAAATCGACTTCCACAAGCAGGTTTCCTCTTTCTTCTTTGCTTTCAGAGGAAGCTCTCGTTTTTTAATTTATTTTAATAAATTGATTGTGTGAATATCGATTAAACTATTCTAATACCTAAAAATTCAAAGCTCGATTTTCATAAAATCATTCGCGCAGATCACATTGTCAAAAATGCTTCTTGCATCTTCCTCCAGCTCTTGCGTATTTTTGTACCTTGCGCTGAAATGTATCAGTACAAGCTGCTTTGCATTGGCTTTGTTTGCAAGCTGCCCAGCCTGCTTCGCAGTCATATGCCCGTATTCTTCGCTCTTGTCAACTAATTTTGAAGAGTAAGTCGCTTCGCAAATCAGTAAATCGACGCCATCTGCAATTTTGTGGCAATTGCCGCATAGCACAGTATCTGTTATGTAAGCGATTTTCTTTCCATCTTCGATATAAGCCACATCATCAGGCATGATTCTCTTGCCGTTATGCTCTACTGGCTTGTTCTGCTGCAGTTTACCAATCAGGGGCCCATGAGGAATATTGAATTTTTTGACCTTCTTCATGTCAATTTTTCTCTTGTCCTTTTCAACAAACCTGTATCCAAGCGTCTCTATGCCGTGCTCTAATGGATGCGCCTCCAGCTGAAAGTCATTGTTTTCAAAAAAAATGCCGCTTTTGACTTCCTTGACAGCCAAGCTTATCTTTTTGTCAAAAACAAATGCCTCGAACATCTTTTCCATTCTCTTTTTAGTTCCTTGTGGTCCATAAATTTCAAGCTTTCCGCTGTAATCCATTGAGCTTAATGTCTGAATCAGGCCAGGCAATCCAAGCACATGGTCGCCGTGCCAGTGGCTGATGAGAATTTTAGTTGTCTTTGTGAGGCTGATTCCGGCTATCTTGAACTGCCTTTGGGTGCCTTCCCCGCAGTCAAACAAAATGCCTTCAGAGCCGTAGCTAAGGAAAACAGCTGTCTGGTTTCTCTCTTTGGTTGGCACCATTGAAGAAGTGCCAAGAAATGTAATTTGCATACTGCTTTGTATTGTAAAACACTTTAAAAAGCTTTTTAAACCATGCAATATACCTAAAAATAATTAATTAATATGACTAAGAAAAAGGAAGAATCTGAAGTTCTTCCCAAGAAAGAAGACAAGGAAGCAAAGGAGCACAAAGAGCCTGTCAAGGCATACTTTTCAAATGAAAGGGTGCTTACAGAAAGCTCGGACAATGCTAGAGAGCTCTATAACCAAAGCAGATATGGCGAGCTGCTTGATGACGGCAGGGTGCAGCTTTCTTTGATTGAAGCGCTTTATCTTGTGGAAAAAAAGAGGGTTTTTGTTTATGGCTCAAAAAACAAGGAGCTTGATTTTGAAACCCTTTTAAAAAAGTCGCAAAAAGCAGAGCCGAATTTCTGGGTTAGGTATTGCGTTTACAAGGACATCAGGAACAGGGGCTATATAATAAAAACAGCTCTGAAGTTCGGCGCTGATTTCAGGATTTATGACAGAGGAGTAAAGCCAGGCGAAGACCATGCAAGATGGGTTGTTTTTCCAGTGCATGAAGGCTCAAGCCTGACATGGCACGAGTTCTCATCCAAAAACAGGGTTGCTCACAGCACCAAGAAAAGGCTGCTTATAGGGTGCGTTGATGCAGAGAATGACGTGACTTACTGGGAAGTAAGGTGGCTAAGGCCCTGATTTAGGAAAATTATAAAAACAAACATGCCTTTTTCTCGCTTATGGAAACTAGAGAGAGAATTGTGGATATTATAAAAGTCAAAGGTCCTGTTCTTCCGGTCCAGATTTCCAAGGAAATAGGAAGCAACATCCTGATGGCGTCTGCCCATCTGGCAGAACTGACAGCCAGCAGCAGGCTGAAAATCTCGACAATAAAGGTAGGGGGCTCTCCATTGTATTACCTTGCTGGGCAGGAAGAAATGTTGCAGAAATTTACAGGTAATATGAACGACAAGGAGAAAAAAGCGTTTGACATGTTGCAGCAAAGCAAAATATTACGGGACGCTGAGCAGGAGCCTGTAATCAGGGTTGCACTAAGGGAAATCAAGGATTTTGCAGTTCCGCTAAACGTAACTCACAGTGATAACAAAGAAATTTTCTGGAAATGGTACTTAACGCCAAATGAGGAAGCTGAAAAATTAATAACGCAAATATTGCAGATTTTAGAAAAGCCAGTAGAAAAAAAGATGGAAGAAAAAATTCCAAGACAGGAAATAAAAGAGCAAAAGCTGATAGAGGTTGTTCAAAAAGAGATAAAGCTGAAAAAAGAGCCCAGAAAATACAAGCCAAGGGATAAAGAAGACAATTTCCTGAAAGACATAGCCAAATTCTTTGAAAAGAATAAAATAAGCGTTATAAGCAGCGATATAATAAAAAAAAATTCAGAGATGGATTTTATTGTTGAAATTCCAAGCGTTGTCGGCAACCTGCAGTATTACTGCAAGGCAAGAAACAAGAAAAGAATCAGCGACTCTGATTTGAGCAGCGCTTATGTCAAGGGTCAGTTCAAAAAACTGCCTATTTTGGTGATTTCTACGGGAGATTTGTCAACAAAGGCGCAGGAAGCGCTTGCAAAGGAATTGAACAATATAACATTCAAAAAAATATAAAATAAAATGGGAGTAGCCTTAACAGAATTATTGCTCATCAGGGAGATTGGTTTGGATTTTCTCCGCAACAAGGTGCTTGTTGTTGATGCTCCAATGTGGCTCTACCAGTTTTTAAGCTCAATAAGGCAAAGGGACGGCTCATTATTGACAGATTCAAAGGGGAATGTAACTTCCCATCTAATGGGTTTATTGACAAGGGTGTCAAACTTATCGCAGCAGAACATAAAGCTTGCTTTTGCATTTGACGGAGAACCTCCGAAACTGAAGCACTTGACGCTTGAAAAAAGGAAAGAGTTAAAGATTGAAGCCCAGAAAAAATTTGAGAAAGCAAAAGAAAAAGAGGATTTGGAATTAATGAAAAAATATGCTGCCCGCACATCAAGACTGACTGATGGGATGATAGGCGAGGCAAAAAAGCTGATTGGGGCATTTGGGCTGCCTGTGATAGACGCCCCTTCAGAGGCGGAAGCACAGGCATCCTTTATAGTGAAAAATCATGACGCATTTGCAATTGCGACTAATGATGCTGATGCAATGCTGTTTGAAGCTCCAAGAATCGTGAGAAACCTGAACATGGCTGGAAAAAAGAAAAAAGCCAATAAATTAAGTTTTGAGATAATAAACCCCGATATTATTGACTTAAAAGAAAATTTAACCCATCTAAAAATTAATCAAGAACAGCTTATAGCACTTGCAATGCTGATAGGAACTGACTACAACAGCGGAGGAATAAAGGGCATAGGCCCAAAAACAGCATTGAAATTGGTCAAGGAACACGGCACAGATTTTGGTGCCTTGTTTAATGAAGCAAAATGGGATGATTTTTTTTATTTCTCCTGGCAGGAAGTTTTTGATTTGATAAAAAATATGCCCGTGGACAGGCATTATCATTTTAAATGGGCAGATATTAACGAAGAAGAAATATTGAAACTGCTGGTTGACAGGCATGACTTCTCAGAAGAAAGGGTCAAAAAACAGATTGAAGGGCTAATTAAAGAAAAACAGAAAAAAAGTCAGAAAGGGCTAGCGGAGTTCTTTGGTTGAGATGAAAAAAAATCTAAAATACTTTATTAAAGGCAAATTAACAAAAAAGGAGTTGAATCTTGTTCCTTCCTCATTTGATGTAGTCGGCGACATTCTGATATTTTCAGACTTTCCAAGGAAATTGTCAAAAAAAGAAAAGATGATAGGGCAAACAATATTAAAAAATTATCCTCATATCAAAACAATCCTCAAAAAAACAAAAAAATACTCCGGGAAGTTTAGGACGGCGAAATTAAAAGTTATTGCGGGCGAGAAAAGAAAAGAAACAATGTGTAGGGAAAACAATGTTTTAATAAAACTGGATGTCGAAAAGGTTTATTTCTCTCCAAGAATGTCGGGCGAGAGAAAGAGGATTGCTGGATTGATAAGGCCGAATGAGTTAGTTTTGGTTATGTTTTCCGGCTCCGGGGCCTATCCGCTGGTTATTGCAAAAAACTCAAAATGCAGGGAAGTTTACGGAATTGAGATAAATCCAGTTGCGCATAAATACGCATTAGAAAATTCTAAAAAAAATAAGTTAGAAAACAAAATCGGGTTATTTTTAGGTGATGTTAAAAGGGTAATGCCAAAATTAAACAAAAAGTTTGACAGGATTTTAATGCCGCTTCCCAAAGGAGGGGAGGGGTTTCTGGATTTAGCGCTTAAGCATCTTAAAAAAAAGGGAGTTGTGCATTTCTACGATTTCCTGCACGAAGATGAATTCTACAAAGCATGGGAAAAAGTTAAAAAATCATGCGAAAAGTCAAAAAGAAAATTCAAAATCCTAAAAACAATAAAATGCGGCCAATATTCCCCAAGGTTTTATCGAGTTTGCATCGATTTTTTAGTGGATTAATTTTTTCTATTAATCTTTTTTGATTAATATTTTTATATTAATCCTCTTACCTTGGGGTTAATTGGCCTGACTGATAAGCTTGATCACCCCTTTGTCCTTTTTCATTTATCCTCAAAGTCTTCCATTGTGTTTAAATCCAAAACACTTATTTCAATTTCTTTTTTGCCTTTCATGCAGATTGCGAAGATAGCATGGTATATAAACTATTGTGGTGATAAATAATCACCATAAAATTTAAATAGATGATGAATATTCCAATTCGGCATGAATACCCAGATATTCCATTCTTTGGGGCTGACTTCAAACGAGGCCAAGGTGTATCTTACGCTGCTGGATTTGGGGACGGCGCAGGCAGGCCAAATAACTGAAAAATCCGGAATCCATAGAAGAAATGTTTACGACGCCATTTCACGCCTTATGGAAAAAGGGCTTATAAGCTTTGTGATAATCAACAACAAAAAGATGTTCAGTCCTGTAAACCCGAAAAGATTTCTGGAAATGATAGACGAGAAGAAATTTGAGCTTGAGAGCCTGAAAAATGATTTTGAAAAGATAATCCCGGAGCTTGAATTAAGGACCAAAATGCAGGAAAAGCACGATGTGAGGTTTTTTAAGGGCGTTGAAGGGATGAAGACTGTATTCGAGGACATTATAAGGACGGGCAAGAATTACGTAGGCTACGGGCCCGGCCACCAGCTGGAAAAGATCCTGAAGCATTACTTCAAGCACTTTCTCAACAAAAGGATTAGATCAAGGATAAGAATAAGGCTGATTTATGACGAGGCTTCAAGAAAGGTTATCAAGAAAAACCCGCTGAGTGAATTGAGATACATACCGCAGGAGTTCAGCTCCCGTGCGGCATTGAGGATTTACGGGGATAAAGTTGCCTTGTTATTGATGGAAGAGGAAGAGCCGTTAGCCATAGTCATAAAAAACAAGTCAATTGCAGACGGCTACAGGAAGTATTTTGAGGTTATGTGGAAGGCTGCAAATCCATAGAAACTCTTAAAAAGAAAGTTCCTTATTTCAGCTGGTGCACGCGATGAAGATATGAACACCCTTAGAAGCGCAAGCTGATGATATGAGGTAGTAACTGCCGAGCGTGCGCCTTCATGATTCCTATTTAATTTAGAAATATTTTTTATTGGGATTGCTTTAGTATATAAATCAAGAAAGCGCCAAAACAATAACTAAAGAAGGACATCAGTTAAAAAAATTATAAAAAACCTCAGCCAAACATTCCAAGATAGTCTTCCCCTTCGGCTTTTTCCTCTTCCTTGACTTTGTCTATTGCCTTCAGGAAATCTTCTTTGGTTACAAAAGTCCTGTCGCTTCTTATTGCAAAATATCCGGCCTCTGTGCATGTTGCTTTTATTTCAGCGCCGCTGAATCCTTCCATCCTGCTTGTCAGCACTCCAATGTTGATGCTCCTGTCAAAGTTCATGTTTTTTGAATGTATCTTGAATATTTCAAGCCTTGCCTCTGGGTTTGGTATGGGTATGTTAAGAAGCCTGTCCAGCCTTCCGGGCCTTATTACCGCAGGGTCCAGAATGTCTTTCCTGTTGGTTGCGCCTATAACCTTTACATTATCCAGGGGCTTAAAGCCGTCCAGCTCTGCAAGCAGCTGCATAAATGTCCTATTGACCTCCCTTTCACCGGATGTGCCGACTTCAATTCTTTTTGCCGCCAAGGCATCCAGCTCGTCTATAAAGACAATTGCAGGCGCTTTCTTTCTTGCAAACTCAAAAATCTCCTTTACAAGCTTTGCCCCTTCCCCGATGAATTTCTGGACTAATTCAGAGCCGACAACTTCTATAAAGGTGGAATTTGTAGAGGCAGCGACTGCCTTCGCCAGCAAAGTCTTGCCGGTTCCAGGCTCGCCGTAAAGCAGAACTCCTTTTGGCGGTGTTATTCCTATTTTCTTGAATAATTCCGGCTTTTTTAACGGCAGCTCAACAACCTCTTTTATTTCACGCACCTGCTGGTCCAAGCCGCCAACCTCCTCCCATGAAGTTGTGGGCTTTTCCACAATGACAAATTTCTCGACATTAAAGCGCCTTGTTATCGGGATCTTTTTTATGACTGTGAGGTTTTTCTGCTCTACTAAAACCAGTTCCCCGGATTTAAGCTTGTCGCATTCATTAGACAGGTTAACAAGAAACTGGTTGCCATTTGGGATTCTTATGATGGCTGTGTTGCCAAAAATTTCCCTGACTTCACAAACCATTAAAGGAGAAGCCTTGAATCTTTCAATCTCTTCCTTCAAGCGATTGATTGTTTCTTTCAGAATTCTATTCTCTTCCTCGTATGGGTTTGAGGACGTTGAATAAGAGTACATTATGCTGTCAATTATGCTTTTTGGCTTTGCTTCTTTTGCAGGCATAGTAAGAAATGAGTAAGAAATCAGTATAAAAAGTTTTGTATTTACGGGATTTTTCCGTTCTCCATTATCAATTCATCATCAGCATATATTGTCGGGTTTTTAACAACAACATCAACATGGAAAGGAACATCAACTTTTCCTCCAAAATGCCTGTTATTGCCAAATGCTATGTGGCAAGTGCCTGCAACTTTCTCGTCCTCCAAAACATTGCCTGTTATCTTCGCCTTGTAATTTGTTCCAATTCCAAGCTCAGCAACATTTTTGTATAATTTGTTTTTTAATGACTTTTTGAATGCATTTGCGGTTTTTCCATTGCTTATTTTTTCAATGAATCCCTTTTTAACGGCTATTTCAATCTTCTTGTCAACTTTTCCCAAGCTGCCGATGCTTGCATCAACTATAATTGTGCCGCTTGTTTTATTTTCCAGCGGGGCAATGAATATCTCACCTGCAGGCAGATTTCCAAAAGCCCCTTTTTTTGTGTAAATTCCGTCATCCCCTATCCATTTCCTCCCTTTTACATAGAATTCAATGCTGGTTCCTTTTTTAGTCGTAATTTTTATTTTATTTTTATTGTTCAATTTTTTAATGAGTTTTTTGTTAATGATTATTATTTTATTGAAGTCAACATTTAACGTTCTCTCCATCATTTGTTTTGTGATGCCGGGCATGCTTGCAATTCTTGCTCCGTTTTTGCTTGCATTTTCCCTTGCTCTTGTGTGGCTCAAGGACATTGTTGTTGGCATCAAAACAACATCATATTTGAGCATTTCTTTCGCAACTCCCTCAGGCGGCTCTGTCCCGTGCGTTTCAGGTATTTTTGTCAGAATTATTTTTGATTTATTGGCTATTTTTAATGAGTTTTTATAAAGAATTTTTCCAATGTTTTTTAATTTTGAATCTGTAACAATCAGGCAGCTTTCATTGCCCTTTAGGTTCATGCAGTCTTTCAGGATTATTTTTGCAGGTTTGTCAAGCGGCATTTTAAGCTGCAAACTCCCCATCTTTTAAAATCCAGTGCTTTTTTCCTTCTTTGTCAATGCCGTAAACGTCAAGCTTCTGTCGCGGAGCATTGAAAACAATGTCCATGTGGTATTCCGTGCTCCTGTCAGGCTCAAATCCAGAGCCAAGCGCAATGTGCATCATCCTTGCGATTTTTTCATTTACAATAAGGTACTCGCATAATCTTGCCTTCGGATTTGTGTTGATTGCAAACTCTCCAATTCTTTCAAAATTTTTCTTTTTCAAGTCAATTATCTCTTTTGGCAGGCTTTTGTTTTTTTCTGCCTCAAGCAGCATTTTCATTGCATCTCTCTTTCTTTTGTTGATTTCATCTATTATTTCTTTCGGTCCATCAATTATCTTGTAATGGTCGCCAAAGCACTCAACAACTAATGGCTTTTTCTCGCTCAATGGATAGCTTTGGTCAACATGAACAACAACATCACCAACAAAAATCCCTTTCATGTACTCTGGTGTTGTAAACGCCTCTCCTCCTGGTATGTTGCCCATGCAGCCTGCTGCTATCCCTGTCATTTTAAGATATTCCCTGTTTACCTTTTCCCTTACATCAGTATCGCTTCTTCTAACCCATCTCCTCGTACCGTCATTTTTTACCAAGCCGACTTCCAGTCTTGTTACATATTTCTCTTTTAATTTGCCTTCAACAAGGATAACATCGCACCTGTCCATGATGTCTTTCACCTTTTGATTTCTTGCCATTATGTCGCTCCAGTCAACTAAATTTGTTTCAATAAAAATGTCTGTTGGTATTGTTTCAGTAAATGCAACCCTTGCCATTGGAGCCCTAGTGTCATATTTTGTCTGGGGATAAAAATCGAGCTTGTAGACCATCTGGGCAGGAGTCTGCCATCTTGTTTTCTTGTTTAATGAGGGGTATCCAATTACCTCCCCAAAAAGGTGCTTCCCGGGGTAGCCTTTTGCGCTTATTGAGAACGACAAGTCTATCGGCTTTATCCTGCCAAGCTTCAGCAATTGCGATAATTTTTTATATTTGATAAATGGCTCTTCGTCAATGTTTTTGCATAATTCACATCCAAGCAATGTTGCCCTTAATTCAGAGATTCTTTCGCTTTTCTCAAGCATGGAAGCTCTGAAAGTGTAAGCATTCATCATAGGTTCTGCTGTTTTTTTTGCAGTTTGTGCCATTGCCCATATTATGGAATAGGAATCAAGATAGTCCTCCAGAGGATGCCCGATTAAATCTTGAGTTGGTATCAGCGTGAAGCCGATGCCAACCCTCTCGCCTTTTTTCAAAGCATAAACATCGCGCCACAGAACTTCAGCTGTCTGCATCAGCTCTTCCATTCTGTAGTTGTTAAACCACTCTGTGTGGAAAGGCAATTTTAATGCGCCTTCAAAATTGTATTTTCCGGCCTCAAGGATAAAATCCGGCTTTTTGAAAATTTTCTTAAATTCCCCTTTTGATTTTTTGTCAACCTCTTCAATAAAGCCAGCAAGGGCTTTTGTTTCGTCATTTATTATTCCGTTTCCGTGCTCTTCAAAGGCTTTCCACACATCCTTTAAAGCATCTAGAGTCTCGGGTTTCTCATTTATCCCGGCGCAGCTCACATCATTTCCTAGGTCATGCAAAGCTCTGGATAAAGGGGCAGTTGAATAAAAGGCATCTTTATTTTTTATGTCAAAAATTATAAAAAAATTTTTGCCGGTTGCCCTTTTTACCAGTTTTTTGTAGTCTTCAACAGCAGAAAAAAATCCTTTTTCGTTATATTTCATAAAGCCTGACAAAATCAAATCATTATTAAATCTTTTGCTGTTTTTGTCAGCGTAATTGGTTTGTTCCCGAACAACACGGTGTCTTCTATTCTTATCCCGAATCTTTTTGGAAAATAAATGCCTGGCTCAATTGTGAAAACCATGCTGTTTCTCACCCTATCTTTTGAGTTCAATGAGAGATTGGGTGTTTCATGTATTTCGACTCCGACTCCGTGCCCCAGTCCATGCGTAAAGTTATTTTTGTATTTTCCAAGGCTTTCAGCTGCAAAATCGTATATTTTGGAGCATTTTTGATTATTTTTTATTTGATTTATTGCATTTTTTTGTATTGACAATAAAAAATTGTAGATTTCTTTTTCATTTTTGCCTGGCTTTCCAATATATATCGTCCTTGTCATATCAGAGCAGTATCCCTTGTATTTCACTCCAAAATCCACCACGCAAAATCCTTTTTTTATTCTGGAGTTTGAAGGCTCGTGATGCGGCATGCTTCCGTTGCTTCCGGATGCGACAATCGGGTTGAATGAAATCTCCAGGCCTTTTTTCTTTGCTTCGTACTCGAGAAAAGCGCCTGCTTCGGATTCCGTCCTGAAGCTTTTGAAATTTTTTATTGCCTTTTGCAGTATTTTATCGGCGTAACTGCATGATTTTTTAAGGAATTGTATCTCTTTTTCCGTCTTTATTTCCCTTAGTTTCAGGCAGTCCAATGAAATGTCTTTTGCTTTTAAATTTTTGAATTGTTTCTTGAAGTACCTGTAGGAATTCAATGTGAAATTATTTTTGTCAATTGCAATATTTTTTGTTTTAAGGTGATTTTTTTTGATAATTGGGTATATTGATTCAAAAAACTTTTTCTTTTCCATTGAATAAATCTTTTTAATCATTGATTTCTTTGCCCTCTCGAATTCCATATCCGGCACTGCAAGAAAAGGCTCTTGCTTTTTCGACACAATCAAAGCCCCTAGCCCCTTGTACCCGGAAAAATAGAGCATATTTGCATTCGGTTTTGACGAGTCTGAGTTGTAGAATACCGCAAAATCAGCCCTTTTTTTCCCAAGGATTGCCCTAAACTCTTTTATTCTCATTGCAATTCAAAAATCTTATATACCATTTAAATTTTTTCTTTTATTATGGAAAAATACAAGCTGAAAAACGGCATTACAGTTATTTTTGAGAAAAACTCCTCCAAATCAGTTGCAGTCGAAGTCATGTTCAGGGTTGGCTCCAATTTTGAAAGCAAAAAGATGGCTGGCATTTCCCATTTTCTCGAGCACATGCTCTTTGAGGGCACAAAAAACAGGAAAGACTCAAGAGAAATTGCAAATGAAATCGAGAAATACGGCGGCGAGTTTAACGCTTACACTACAGGCGACAGGACTGCTTTCTTCATCAGGATAATAAACAAGAGGCTTGATATTGCTCTGGACATTTTGTCTGACATGGTGTCTAATCCCGTATTTGACAATAAAACCATTGAGAAGGAAAAGCAGGTTATTCTGAAGGAGATAAACATGATCACTGACGACTCAAGGCTGCACCAGTGGGTTTTGTTCCAGAAAACCCTGTTTGAGAGGCATCCTGCAAAAAACCCGACTTATGGCACTGTTGAAACTGTGAAGAGCTTTGACAGAAGGCATGTGGCTGATTATTATTATGACCATTATATCCCAAACAGCATGGTGATTTCTGTTGTTGGAAATGCCAAGGGCGCAAAAGAAAAGGTAGGGAAATATTTTGGCGGATTAAAGCCAAGAAGGGCAATCAAAAGGGCAAGAGTAAGGGAGCCGCTGCAAACAAGAATCAAAAAATTTGTCGAGAGGAAAAAAACGCTTAACTCCTATATGGTGCTTGGCTACAAAACAGTTCCCCGCCTGCACAAAGACAGCTATGTTTTTGATGTCATAGACGCAGTTCTGGGAAGGGGCCAGTCAGGATGGGTTTTTGACGAGATAAGAAACAAAAGAGGGCTTGCTTACCAGGTTGGGGTTAATAGTGAAAATGAATCTGACTATGGGATATTTGCAGTCTATGCCGGCTTGGACAAGAAGAACATAGAAAAGGCAAAGGAGATAATTTTGCAGCAGTTCAGGAGGCTGGAAAGCATAAGCAAAAAGGATTTTAACGAGGCAAATACATTCATTGAGGGCAGCTATGCTCTGGAGACAGAAGACAACCTGAAGCGCGCTGACGAGCTTGCTGTGTGGGAGTCGATAAAAAAGGCAGAGCTTGCCAAGTCGTATTTGAAAAACATAAAAAAAGTCACAATAAGTGATGTTAAGAGGGTTTCAAAAAAATATTTGAATGATAAATATGCCCTTGTTGTTATAGAGCAGAAATAGTCAGGGAAACGCTTTCTTTATCAAATCCTCCTTTCCCTTCATTCTTTGCCTTATTGGCTCCAACAGCTTGTTGACTTCCTCAGCAACAGTATTTTTAATGTCAATTGGATGGATTTTTTTAGTTAAATAATCCTTTTCCAGTTTTTCACAATTATCATAAACCATATCGCCTCCAAATTTTTCAGCCCTTTTTATTGTCAGCTCCTGATTATTGTCTTTTTTATGGACAAAGATAACATACTTTAAAAAAGCCAGCACTCCGTTATCCTCAACAGCAATCGGGCAGTGGGCGCTTTGGATTTTGTTTCTTACAGCCTCTGCTGAATCCAACAAGTCTATTTTAGACTTTTCCTCGGATGCTGACATTTTAGCGCCTTGCAATCCTGGCAGCATTGGTGTCATTACCTCAACTCTTGCCTTGTAACCCAATTTTGGCAGGTTCTCCCTTGCAAAAACAAGGATTTTTCTTTGGTCTATGCCGCCGTATTGCACATCCATGTCCATGTACTGCTCGTCAAGAGCCTGCAATATAGGATATATGAAACCGCTTAGCTTTGGGTTTTCTCCGAATCTTACAACACCGGCAGCAGCCCTTTTAGCCCTTTCAAGGGTGTTTATTGCAGCCAAACGATACATGTCTAATGTGTAATTTTTATCCAACTAAAAATCGCTTCCTCTTTTGAATTCGAGATTTTTAGTGTCAATGCCCAAGGCGCTAATCATTGCGGATATTACTTCCTTGTAATATTTGACCCTGTGGTCCAGAAGATTGAAAGGTGCTTTTTGGTCATCCAAATGAGCGTGTATGTCTGCCAAGAGGATTGTGAATTTAAATCCCGCATTTAGAAAGTCTCCAACCTTTATCATCGGTATAAAATAGCCGATATGGATTTTCCCTGTTGTTGCTAATCCAATATAGCCTTTAGGATGCTTTTTTTGCTCCAGCAGTTGCTTCAATTCCTGCTCTGTTATGATTTCCTGTGTGTTTCGCCTTATTAGACTAAACCTTTGCTCAGCATCCATAAAGAACCAGTTTTATTGTTGATATTTAAAGTTTTTCAGTGGTTTTGCTTCAAAATCATCTGTGATGCTATGCCGACAGAAATCCCGAGTATCTCCAAAGCAAAGAATACTATCATGCTGAAGGGCAGGTTGCTCACATAGGTGCTGAAGCCTGTAGTGCTTGAAACCGCATCTCCAGTTGGCACAATAGTTGCAGCCCCGCCATTAGGGCCATAGATTGGAAGCATAAAGTAAACCAATAGAGCGACTAAAGCTCCTATGTATGCTCCTTCTTTCATATAGGCTATCATTTAAAAGGATATTAAAATAGTTTTCTATTTAGATTGTTGTTAATTTTAATTCTTAATGTGGACAAAACTCATTTCTCTATCCTCCACTTGAACCTAAAAATCCATAAATTGATTTCAAATTCAAAATAAGCTAGCATTTGTGCATTGTCACGTCCAAAGATGCAATATCATAAGGAATATTTAAAGAGTTTGTTATAATATTACTAGTAAAAATTAAATCATACCACTGGACATCTTCACACAAGATTTATAAACCTGTTTTGCAGTTGTTTTATTATGAAAATCTCTGTTACCATGCTTTCTTCATATTTGTACTGCTCCAGAAAGCTGTTTCTTGAGAAGGTTTTGATGCTTGAAGAGCCGCCAAAGGAAAGCGTTGTAATGGGCTCTATAAGGCATGAAACATATGACAAAATAAACAAAAGCGAGGAAGAAATAGTTGTTTCAATAACAAAAAAAGCGCCTTTGGACATCATAGAAACCATTTACAAGCAGAAATATCTCCAGATTTTAAGGAAATCGATAGCCAGCAACAAAAAAAGGCTTGAAGAAGTCAATATCAACATGCTTGATGCATACAAAAAATCATTTCCTTTCATCATTGAAGAATCTTCTACAAGGGCAGTTAACATTTTCAATTTTATAGAAGAAAACAATGTTTTTGGCGTAGAATTATGGCAGAAATTGACTCCAAAGATAATTTCAGAGTTAAGGATTGAATCAGATGAATTAAAATTAAAAGGCATTATTGACCAAGTTCATGTTTATGACAATGAATATGTTCCATTTGAGCTTAAAACAGGAAGAACCCCGCAAGATGGAGTCTGGCCATCGCATAGAATCCAGATTGCAGCTTACTCCTTGCTTTTGCAGGAGAAATTCAATAAGCCAATAAAAGAAGGCTTTGTTGTTTACCTTGACACAAAGGAAAAAAGGCATATTGCATTCAACCCTTATATGAAGCAGGAAGTAAAGCAGATAGTTAACGAAATAATTGAGCTGCTTGAAAGCAGGGAATTGCCGGATTTCTGCAATAATGAAAACAAATGCAGGAAATGCGGCTTAAAACAGACTTGCTATAATGAGGAAGAAGTGAATAATCTATTAAAAATAAAGATTAGTGGTTAAATTGGATTTAAAGAATAAAATTGTTCTGATAACGGGCTCCAGCATAGGAATTGGAAGGGAAACTGCTTTTAAATTCGCCAAAGAAGGCTGTAAAGTTGTTATTACATACTATAAAGACAAAAAGGAAGGGGAAGAAGCAGCTAAAAAGTGCCTTGATTTTGGCGCTTCTGGCATTCTTGTACTGCAATTGAACGTCATGGACAATAAAAGCATAAAAGATGCTGTTAAAAAAATAATTGACATGTTCAAGAAAATTGATATTTTAATCAATAATGCCGGCATTGTTGTATGGAAACCATTTAAAGAGCATACTTTTGAGGACATTGAAAATGAGGTAAGGACTAACCTTGAAGGCCTGATGAAAATGACAAGAGAGTGCCTGCCTTACATTGATGAAGCAATAATAAACATATCAAGCGGCGCTGGAAAAGAAGCTTACAGCGGCTTAAGCGCATATTGCGCCACAAAGTTTGGCGTAAGGGGGTTTACCCAGTCAATAGCCACAGAATTAAGGAACATAAGGGTTTATTCTGTAAATCCGGGAACTACAGCAACAAGAATGAACAATTTTTGCGGAACTCCGCCAGAGAAAGTGGCAGACATTGTTTTAAGGGTTGCAAAAGGCGAATTAAAAGCTGACTCGTCCAAAGACATAGATGTTTGGGAATTGGTTTAGCATATTGTTTAGAAACATTTAAATATAACTTGCCCTACAATCTTTGAGTATTAACTGTAGAGGGATAAACATGCCGGAAGATGACAAAAAATTCTCAAAGCAGCTGATTGGAAAGACAGTTGTAAGCAAAACGGGCAAAAGGTTTGGGGAAGTAGGTGACATAATTTTCGAGACAAGAAGCGGCGAGCTTATCCACATGGTGCTTCACAACCCGACTTCTTACACTGAAAAGCTGGAGCTTGAAAAGGACAAGGAAGGGCACATCCTGATACCATTCAGCGCAGTCATTGCTATTGGCGACTTCATGGTTGTAGCTGAAGAGGATATTATTTAGCATTAAATTTTTAAACATCTCTGATTTCTCAAGGCAGGGGTTAAATGGAATTAAACAACGCTCTGTGGACTGAGAAGTACAGGCCATCGGATTTCTCTGAGATAAAAGGCCAGAAAGAGATAGTCAAAAGGGTAAAGGCATTTGTGGAGCAGCAAAACCTGCCTCATCTGCTTTTTGCAGGGCCTGCAGGTGTTGGAAAAACAAGCCTTTCCTTAGTCATAGCAAAAAAGCTCTTCAAGGACTTGTGGCGGCAGAACTTCCTTGAGTTAAATGCAAGTGACGAAAGGGGGATTGACATTATAAGGAACAAAGTCAAGGATTTCGCAAGGACAAGAGCCATTGGCAACGTTCCCTTCAAGATAATCTATCTTGATGAATGCGATGCATTAACAAGAGAGGCACAACAAGCATTAAGAAGAACAATGGAGAACTACACCCAGAATTGCAGATTTATTTTGTCGGCAAACTATTCCTCAAAGATAATCGAGCCGATTCAAAGCAGGTGCGTTGTTTTCAGGTTCAAGCAGCTGGAAAAAAAGGACATATTTGCGATTATAGAAAAAATTGCTGAGGACGAAAAGCTGAAGATTGATGAAAAGGCGAAAGAAGCGCTTTATGATATTTCTGAAGGCGATTGCAGGAAATTAGAGAACATTTTGCAAAGCTCTGCAGCGATAACAGACCATCTTACAGAGGATATTGTGCATTCAATGGCGTCGATTGCAAAGCCAAAGGAGATAAAGCAGGTTTTGGAGCTTGCATTAAGCAACAAATTCATCGAATCAAGAAACAAGCTGCTTGATTTGATGCTGAGCTACGGCTTGGCAGGCATAGATATCATAAAGCAGATACAAAAAGAGATATTGGAGCTCAACATCGACAACAAAGCTAAAATGGTTCTAATAGAGAAGTGCGGCGAAATAGAGTTCAGGATGACAGAGGGCTCTGACGAGTTTGTCCAGTTGGAAGCCTTGCTGAGCCAGTTCGCCTTGGCTGGAAACAGCTAAGGGCTAAGATGCAACTCCGCCTTCTGTTGCAAGATGTTTTACAAGAATTTCTGTTTCCTTGTTGTCAAGGACATTATATAAAAGCCTTATGCCGACAGTTTTCTCCAAATCAAGCCTGTCTGTTGTTAAGTCAACTGTGCATGTTATCGTTCTTTTCCCGCTTACCAGCTTGACAACGCCCTTATGGCCGCTGTCTAAGCCGCCGCATTTGAGGTTTGAAAAGATAGGGTCAACCGGGACTTCAAGTATTTCAACTCCGACATTATTTTCCCGCTCCCTTCTTGTCCTTGGTTCTCTTGGGCATCCATTGTCAAAGTTAGTTGGCTTGTTTTCCTGCTTGTCCCAGAATATGTCGACATTCCCGCTTAAGCTTATGTCAAAGCTGAAGGAGAGCTTGTCCTTGCCTACGACAGTTTGCCTGAAATTTAAGACTTGCACAGGCGCTGCCGAGCTGTGTATCGTCCTGCTTGCGCTGGGATTGCAGATTGCGTTATCCCTTACATTAATCATGTCCTTCAGCACACAAACCTTTGTATTTGCCTCTGTCTTGTAATGGTAGCAGGCATCTGTCCTGAAAGTAAATTCGGTGTTGCCGCTGAATTTTCTTGGACTGAAAAAATCGCTTGTTCCGCCTTTTGGGAATGTCGCAAATGTTGTTGTCCCTTCCACAATATTTCCTTCTGCATCCCGCTTTTTTGCATCCAAAAGGTCTTCCGGCTGCTGGTCCTTCAAATCATCAAAGCTTTTGCCAAAATCGTTTGGGTCAAAGCCGACTAGATTAAGCTTCATGTCGTTCTTCTCGATTTTAGCCTCTCCATCGTTTTTTAGCCTGATAATTACGTTAAATGAAAATGACTCATCATCAGTCACCTCTGGCGGCGGTGAATCCTTCTCAAAGTTTATTGTGACTCCTGATGTGCCGCCGATAAAGGGCGTTCTTGGAGCCCCTCCGGTTGCTGCTCCGCTCTTCTTGCAGGCAGAAAGTAAAAGAACTGAAATGACAAGCAATACAACAACATAATATTTTTTATTCATTTTGCCTCTTTTCGTTAAGTTGCACTTTATTTATTTTAATGTTGGTATATAAAGTTTTTGGTTTGGGTCAGTATGCCTCGTGCTAATATGCTTCTGTTGTATAATCTACTACACGTTCTGTTGATGGTGGTGAACTTCCTCCTGTAATTCCGCTTGTCTCTTGCTTTATCTCTATCTTTTTTTCTATGCTGCTTCTGTAGCCGTATAGCAAGGTTATAGTTATCGGTGTTGTATAGGCTGTCTTGCTTTGGCTATAATCGCTGCTTGGCAATTCACAGATTATAAATCCTTCACCATTGATTAATCTTATGTCTCCTGCTTTACGCCTAACGCTTGAATCTCCTGTGTTCACAAAAGGTCCGCAATTCAAGACCTTATTGCCAATCCTGACCTCCTGAAGATAAACCTTGTCCACATCTTCCCTTAGTATTTTATCTCCAGACGGGCCGCATTTATTGATTGCTTCGTATTTAACCACATCGCCATTACCTACATTTTTTATTGTTATCTTGAACTGCGTTTTTGTGGCAAATGCTTCCTCATCTATTTTTGTGACTGCAATAGGCGCGCCCTGGCTTGACAGACTGATGTCTTGGGCTTCACATATTTTCTTCTGGATAGTTGAGTATGGGTCAGGGTCTATGCACACAGAAGGGCCTGCTACTGTGAGATATTTATAGCATGCAGTGGCCAGCAAAGTAGGCTCATATTTTTCAACATTTAGGTTATCAACATTTACCTGTCCTCTGAAAGTAAAAAGGTCTAAGCCGCCGTTTGGGTTTATTGAGCTTTTCCCTTCCAATGCTTTACCAGTGAACTCTTCCACAGAGTTTTTATCAAATGATAATATATTTTGGTCGTAGCCGCTCAAGAACATTCTGCCAACAGGCGCAGTGCCTCCTTCGCCTGGCTGCGGAAACGCTCCTTTATTCCTTAATTCAAGAATAACTTCAAAGCTGTTTAAGGGCTCATCAACGCCCTTTTCAACATGTATTGTTGCAGGAGGAGCATTCTGCAAAAAGCTCATTACAATGCCTTCTGTTCCTGTCCTTATCTCCTCCAAAGATTTTTCTGTGCTTTTTTTCCCTTTGCACCCAGAAATAAGAATTAATAAAGCTATAAACAGGACAAAAACCAGCCTTTTTTTCAATTTTATCACTCTTTGCTCAAAACTGAGACTTTTTATATATAAAGCTTTTTATCTTGCAGTTTTTTGTATGAAATAGCTTGCTGATATTGATTGTGTGTAGCCATAGTTCATGTCTATTTTAAGAGGCGACAAGTATGCATCTTGTCTGCCGTCAATACCCTCTTTCAATGTGCACCTTATCATGTCTTTTTTGTCTTTAAGCTTTACATAGCCCTGTTTTTCTGTGCTGCCTTTTGTTTCCTTAGGCTGGCAATCAAGCTCTTGGTTTGATAAAAATGCCTTTACATTAATAGTATTAAATTTTTCATAGCCTATTTTTCCCTGCGTGCAGAATTCCTTGACTGCGTCTTTTTTTATGACAATGCCAGAACCCTTGTTTTCAATGTAAATCAAAAACTGCGGAATTATTTTTCCGGACCCGCTTGAGCTTTGCTGGGATTCCTGGCTTGGGAGCATCTGCACCTCAATTTTGGATATTGCCGCAGGAGCGCCCTGGCCGTTTGCAAATGCCAAGTCCTGCAGCCTGCAGACTTTTTTCCCTGGCCTTAGATTGTTTGGGTCAGTGTCCATGCATACTGTTGTATCCAAGATAGTTTCATAAGGATAGCACAGTGTTGCAATAACTGCTGAGCTGTGGAATTCGCTTTGAGGGTCAACTTTTCCGGCAACAAGGTTATAGCTCACAACTTCTTCTCCCCCTTTTTGGTTTATTACGCTTTTTCCTTCCAAGCTAAAGGTTGCAGTATTTTGTGTTTTAGCTTCTAACAACGATTTTACATTTTCACTCGTCAACAACTCTATATTTTTGGTGTAATCCTTTTCAAATCCAAGGGATATAAACGCTGCATTTTCTTTTTTAATGTCAGCAGCCCCGGCATTTTTTATCCTTATCACAACAGGGAATTTGTCGCCTTCAAAGATTTTTTGTGGGGGGGTGTTTTTGAGAAACTCTGTTTTCAGGCCGTCAAAGCCTACGCGCACGTCTATATCTTGAGATTTTTTGGTGGAGGTTCCTGTGCAGGCTGCTGTAAATAAAATAAAAAAAATTATCAGAATTAATTTCTTCATCATGGTCCACCTTGAGTAAAAGCAGAGGTGTCATCAATCGATTTAACAACATTAGTTTGTATTGGATCTGATTCTTCATAGTCGCTGATTGCAGTTATCTTATAATAATATTCAATTCCATCCTCTACATCTCTATCGATATAACTTGTACCGCTTATGTCATAATAAGCTCTGCTTTCTCTAGTTAGTTGATTAACTCTGTATACACCATATTTGACGTTTGTGGCAGTCGAAGCGCTCCAAGAAACAGTTATGCTTTTGCTTTCAAGAGGGGTGTCAATAGCCTTAGGATTTGTTGGAGGACTTGGCTTTTGGGTTGTTGCGTCATCAGTCATCCCTATGCCTTCCCTGCTTATGCCTCCTAATGTGGAGGAATCAACAATATCTTTACCTTTTAAAGTGGCCTTTGCGCGCAATATTTTTTCAACATAGCCGGGGTCAGAATTTGCAGGGTCGCATCCCCATCCATTATAGCCTCTGAGAGCAGCTTCTACTCCCCTGTAAGAAGAATATGGTGTATAAGGTGCAGTGTTTGATTTGCATGTGTTGCATGCTATACTAATGCCCTTTAATCCGGCACAGCCACCTTTGAATGTATCATATTTAGATTTTAAGATAGCAATTCCAACTAATACGTTGCAATCATAATTGTTAATCTTAATATCATTACCGCTGCTGTCTTTTTTACAATATTCCCTAGCAAGCGAGTCTGCCCAGTCCCTGCTTTTTTTCGTGTTATATTGAATTTGCATTATTCCAAAACTTGAGCCGCTTGTTATCAAGTTCCCAAAAGGACACTCTTTTAAGCCGCTGTCAACACAATTTCCAGCACTGTTTTTAGTTGCTTCTTGACAGCAATGTTTGTATTTGCTTTCAACAGAAGCTATTGCAGATATTAATTCATTGCTATACCCTTCAAACCACAAAGAATGCCCCCGATTGATATCTGATGCAGTCTTAACAACAGAATCAGGCACTGTATTTTTTGCTCCAACTGGAACTGACTCAACATTAACAGTCACAGAATTCTCAAGCAGATAATTGTATCGTGTCCTCACCCTGAAATATCTCGTTGTTATTGGTGACTCGTCAAGCACTGCAGGACTTGGCTCGAACCTGCATACAAAGCTTCTGGACTTGTCTATGTCTTTGTTCAAGTCTTTAAATTGCTTGCTGCTAACATCAAGGGAATATGCATTGTATTTTTCTTTAGTGGGTCCTTCCCCTTCATTTACTTGGAATAGGAAACGGCATTCATCCAAACATCTGTCACTTACAATGCTGCATTCATTATTGCATCCAATCTCTGCATTTGGATCTTTTGAGTCTTTATTAACAGAGGCACATGCTGTATTGCAGGGTTTAAGCACTTGTTCAACACATGAATCATAACACTTTTGTTCATCATACGAGCTGAATGGCATGCTGCAGGGGCACTCCAGCTTTTCCAGCTCAGTTTTTGGGTCTTTGCATTTTTCAAGCTTATCCGGAGTTCCAAGTGTAATGCCGGGAGGCGTTAACAAAATCAGCTCTGTTATGTTCTTTATTTTACCTTCCCATCTTGTGATAATTTTCTTGTCTTTGTCCTCTATTTCCTTTCTGTTTGTTAAAGTAATGCCTATAGTTGGCTTTACAGCATAGCCTTCGCTCACAGTAACCAGAGGACCTGCACCTAATCCTATTTCAACAGGTCCATTTGTTGATACGGACAAAGGCTTTTTGTCCTTTATCCCAAACTGTGTTAACGGGTCAATGCCTTCCCTTGCGCTTGCCCTGAATCTTTCCCTGACCATGAAATAAGTTTTTAGATAAGAGTCTGTGCCAAAATTATACTCTGCTGATAATGTGACAATGTTGGCGCCTGCTGGGATTTTTTCTTCTTTGGGCAGGAACGTGCATTGAGTGTCAACCTCCTCCAATGTGAATATGGGGAACTTTATTTCTGGTATTATCTTATCTGCATATATTCTTTTACTGTCTTTCCATCTGCTGCAGTTGAAGCTTACAATTACCGCATCCTTGTATGTTTTGCTTCTTAGAGTGCCCCAGACAGTAATTGGCTCATCAGTATAAAACCTTGGATCAGCAGCCCTTATGTTGCCGAAATAAACTCCAAGGCTTTCATAGCGGTTTTTCTCTACATTTCCTCTGTATAAGCCGGCAGTTGCTATGTCAAGCCTGCTTTCTATTGCGCCTGTGAGTTTTTCTTTGAATTGGGTAAACAAATCTTTGTAATCAACACCCTTTCTTGCTATAAACGGCACCTCAGCGCTTGTTGTTCCACCTACGCTTACTGACATAAGCAAGATGAATGTAACTAATAGTATGAATGCAGCAACAGGATAAGTGTAGTTTTTCGTGTCAGATTCTGTTTCTATATGGTAGCAGTACCAAATTACAAAAATTACAAGCGGAGATATAAACTGCAGGGCTAAAATATCTGAACTGTACAACAAACCATACCCATAAAAGTCAATAATTAATAACGTAGCAATTAACATGTATGCAATAGTGTTACTCATGGCTTTGGGTTTAATGTATTTCGTTGCTTCGGGTTTGATGTAACCAAAACCAAAGGCAATTATGAAGAGTACATGGAACCAAGCTTTTAAATTGCCCTGCCATCCTGTATTTAGCCAAAAGAATGAAAAGACAAATATTAAATAAAGAGTAGAAAAAAACTCAGGTATTTCTTCTCCAGTACGCTTTTTATCCCACTTCCAAGCAAAATATCCTAAAACTAAAAGTACTAATAAAAATCCGATTTGACCAAAAGGAATATTAAAATTAAACCTCAAATAAGTTGGGAGTTGATTGGTTAAATAATTGAATAATATTATGAATCCAAAACTAAGTAAAAAAGCTCTATACTCTTTCTCTATAATCTTATAAACCATATTAATGTATAAAAATGCAAAGGTAAAACTAGAACCAATTATTGGAAGCCAAGGTATAGACCATATTTGTTGTATAGGCCAAAAAGGAAATTCAAATCCTTGATAAGTTGAACCGAGCCAACGTATTATTGGCAAATTAATCTCTGGAACTAAATCAAGCATCCAAATGAAAAGTGCTGTTGCTATGTAGAATTTTGCAAGATTATATGGAGGAACAAACCATCCATATAGTATGAAACAAAGCATAACAAGTACTGTTATTAAACCTAGTAGTGTGAAGCCATAAGTATGTAAAAAAGCAGACAAAATATCACGAGATTTTAGAAAATTAGTCAACCATGCCACAAATAATAGAACGAATATACCTATAACCCAAGCCCAAAAATGGGGTTTTTTAACATTTTCAAGCAAAAATGTGGGAGAAAAAGTGCTACCTCCTCTGCCTGCTGCATCTGGAGAATCTTGTTGTCCTTGCTGTTGCCCATTAGTCATTTTTCCTCTAAATAATACTATCTAAAGAATTCTTCCCAATCCACCTCTTCTTTTTTAACGGATTATGAAATAAAATAAGCATTATAAGTTAAGTCAGCTCCACCCTTAATTCAGCGACTTCCAGGTCTTCCAGGGGCTCCAGCCTTACAAAATTGTTGCCTTCCGATACTTTGTTGTTGATTATCCTTGAGAATGACGCTTTTTCGGTGTCTATTGTTTCTGTTTTTCCGTTCACGTCAAGCTTTGCCATTTTTTGCTTCTTGTCGTCTACAAACTTGATTGTAAGCGTGACATCCTGGTCGCCGTCTATTATCTTGTTGAAAGTGTCCTCGTCCAGCTTAAAGGAGTAGGTTTTTACAATGGGATCCTTGAAGTCCAGCGCTATCTTGATCTGCTCAACAGAATAGCTGCCCCTGTTTGTTTTGAATACAATGTTGTTTTCCGCTTCATTGAGCATGGTTTTGGGTATGCTCTGCTTGTAGGCATTGTCGCAGACAGGAACCGAGGAAAAAAGCTTTTTATTGTTAATATAGATGTCCAGTGTGCCAAGTTCATTTACATCGCCGCAGTACGGGATGAACTTAAGCGTTGCCTTGTCCATGCTTGAAAACTCAGAATCGCTCAATGCAAAAATATTTGCGCTTTCCTGCTTGCTTGTGTCTGTAATGTCGCCGATTATCTTTACGTTCTCCATGCTGTATTCGTTTGTTGTCCAGAACTTCAATCCAACAGAGGAAACGCTGAATTCAAGGGAGTTTGTCTTTCCAAGCGATTTTTTGTCCAGCTTCACAGGCTCTATTGTATCGCTTGCCAGCTCGTTCTCGAAAACAACTGCGTCATTCAGCTTTATGGTCAAAATGCCTTGCCTTTTCTTTGCTGTGAAGGAAACAACGACATTGTCTGTGTTGTCGGGGTCTTCAAGCCCAAAATCAATCTTCTTCGCTTTTTTGTCAAACCAGCCGCTTCTTACAATAAAGGGGTTTATCTTTTCCATCTCCTTCGCATTGGTGGTTTCAACCAGGAATATGTTTGGTATTTCCTTTTCATCCTCTAAGTCTTCGGATGTGCTGAGTATTCCCGGAAACGCTTTTAGCAGGACGTTAGAGGCGTCTCCTGCAGTTGTATCGGTTGCCCTTTTTTCAACAATCTTCTCTCTTTCAGCTGTAGGCAGAAATACTATGTAAAGAATTATCAAGCCAGCAATAATAGCAACTAAGATTGCTGCATTCATGCCTCCTTGACGTGAACGCGAGTTTGCGAGAAACGAGCGTTCTCGCACGCATCTGACTTTCGTCTGCATTATAGCACCTTTTTTA